>DQGN01000027.1:3323-22001 GCA_003524745.1 Patescibacteria group bacterium | reverse complement strand
TTAGAGACTGACGATGTCAACGAATATGCCAATGAAGTAGAATTACCGGTGGATATTGCCCGCAATGGCAACCATTTAATTATTACTACTCCTATGGTAGGAGTAAAAAATGACCAGATTGATCTGACAGTTAATAATGATGTGCTTTATCTGCATAAATCTGCTTCAGATTTCCGAGAGACCAAAATAGATAATTACTATATGCAAGAATGTCATTGGGGCGCCCTGTCCCGCGAAATCCAACTCCCTGTGGCAGTAGACCCGGTCGGCGCTAAGGCCTCTTTACATGACGGAGTCTTAAGAATCATTTTGCCAATTTTAGGCAATCGTAAATCTCGAATTATCAAGGTCCAATGACCCAAAAAATCACTAAAGGCGTCATCGCCATCGCTGGTTTTGGTACAAGGTTTTTGCCAGCCACCAAAGCTACCCCTAAAGAAATGCTGCCGATCATCGATAAGCCGATCATCCAATATATTGTGGAAGAAATGGCCGCTGCCGGCATTACTGATATTATTCTAGTCACTAATTGGCAAAAACGCTCAGTCGAAGACCATTTTGACCGTTCCCGGGAAATAGAAAAACATTTAGAAGAGCATCATAAAACCTCTTTGTTGCGAGAAATCCGCAAAATCGATCAGTTGGCTAATTTTGTTTATGTCCGCCAAAAACAGGGCTATGGTAACGGCGCTCCGCTTTTGGCAGTCCAAAGCTTAGTCAAAAACGAACCTTTTGTTTATGCTTTTGGCGACGATGTGGTGAAATCCAAGGTGCCTTTTTGTCGTCAATTAATCAATGTCTACCACCAGCACCAATGTTCGGTTATTGGTGCTCAAGAAGTGCCCAAAAGCGAGATCGGCAAGTACGGGATCGCTGAAACCGACAAAAACGGCTACCTCAAATCGATTTTAGAAAAACCTACCCCGCAGCAAACCAAGTCTAATTTGGCCACTTTCGGCAGATATTTACTGACACCGGATATTTTTCCGGCCTTGCAACAAACCCCGATCGGCAAAGGCGGAGAATTTTGGCTTACCGACGCTTTAAATCTTTTATTGCTAAAGAAACCTATTATTGTACATCCCGTTACTGATGGTAAATGGTATACTACAGGTGATCCCATAAATTATTTAAAAACTACCTTGGCTTATATCAACGATCGAGAAGATCTGCGCTATGAATTAAAGAATTTTATGAAAAACTTATGAAAAAATCTATTCAATATTTGTCTTTATTTTTATCTATTAGCTTATTATTAGGAGCGGCTGCTTGTCGGCCCCTCGGACCCAGTAATAATACTGATAAAGGACAAAGTACCTTCTCTTTCCCTAAAGAAGATATTACTCTCACTTATTATCGCCTCTGGGACGAGGATGACGCCTTAGATGACACCATTAGTTCGTACAAACAACTGCACAAAAATATTACTATCTCTGTCCGCAAAATAGCTATTCCCGAAAACAAGACCATTTATGATTATCAGAGTGACTTAATTAAACAAATCGCCGATGGCGAAGGGCCGGATATGTTTATGATTCACAATGATTGGTTGCCCTACCAGATTAATCAGATTTTCCCCGTGCCCAGCAGCGTTATGGCAGTAGATACCTACGAACAAAAATACCCCCAAGTCATAGTGGACGACTTTGTGGCTAACAACAAAATTTATGCCATCCCCTTCTATGTCGACAATCTGATGCTGTTCTACAATGTCGATCTGTTTTCTGACGCCAGAATCCCGAGAGAAAAAACTCCCCCCAAAACTTGGAGCGATGTCATCGATATCGTGCCAAAACTGACCAAACTCGACACTGATGGCAGCATCAAGCAAGCTGGCATTACTCTCGGGACCGATGATAAGTTTATCCCCAGATTCGCCGAAATTATGGCGGCTCTGATTATTCAATACGGTGGCGAGATGACTTCGACCGACCACACTAAGGCTACCTTCAATTTGCCCGTCAACGCCGACAAACCCTATTATCCGGGTGAAAATGCCTTAAAATTCTATACCGACTTTGCCAATCCCAGTTCGCCTCTCTATACCTATAGTGATGCGACTTATGCCGACGAAGAAGAGACGAAAAAATTCCCCGGCGATATCCAAGCCTTTATGGAAGGTAAGGCAGCGATGTTTATCGGCTACTCTTACAATGTAGAGAATATTAAAAAATTTACCGGCAGATCATTCAGTTTCGCGACTGCCAATCTGCCTCAATTAAGATTGGAAACTCCCGCCACCATTGCCAATTACTGGGGCGAAACTGTATCGAAAAATAGCAAGTACCCGCAAGTGGCTTGGGATTTTCTAAAGTACGCCTCCCAAAAACAACAATTGCGTAGTTATTTAAACAACACCGGCAGGGTTAGCTCGTTGGAAGATAGTTTAGACACCTATGCGGGCAAACTTTATTTAGCTCCGGTCGCTAATCAAATCAAGTACAGTCAGTCGTGGTATCGGAGCAATACCTCCGAAGTAGAAAAGATCTTTGCCAAAATGGTGAACAATGTGTTGCACAATAGTATCCCCTACAAAACCGCTATCGAACTGGCTGCGACGGCCATAAATAATCTTACTCAACAACCTTGGAGCAAATAGTATGGACGATGGCGGCGCTGCCATAAATGTGCTAATCGAAAGAATAAAAAACATCTCTATCGATGTGCTGGAAAACTACATTCTGCCTGTAGCCGGGGCTTTGGTCGTTATTCTTATTATTTGGTCTGGCATCAAATATATTACTGGCGGCCCTAAGGGCGAGGAAGCGGCGAAAAAATCTTTGATCGCCATTTTTATCGGCGTCATTATTATGATGATCGCAGTTGTGGTGGTAAATTTGATCAAAAACATTGCTTAAAATCTTTTCTCTCAGATTATTTATGGTATATTAATTACAGAAGTAATATTTTATAAATTATGCTTATGAATAAAATCCAACATTCTCTCGTAGTGGCTTTAGCTGCGGGCAGCAGCATGTTAACAGCAGCGCCAAAAGCGTTGGCAATTGATTTCCCTGTAGTAGAACCTGTGGGAACAAATATTAGTATATTAACGGTATTAGGGAACATCGCTAATTGGATGTTCGGCTTAGCAGGAGCCCTGGCAGTGCTATTCTTGATCTATGGCGGTATTACCTACATCGTCGGCGGAGCTAAAGCGGAAGAAACTGCCAAGAAATTAATCATGAATTCTATCATCGGTTTGGTAGTTATCGCTTTGGCCTATGTGTTGGCTCAATTGGCCATCGACTTGGTGACTGGACAGTTCTAAACAACATTTCAAATAGGCATCTAAAAACCTTCTTCACCGGAGGTTTTTATTTTTGAACTTGTATGAGCGCCATCGAAAGATCTCTGAACTGGAGCATGGTTACATCCACCACTATAGGAAAAGCTCCCTCCGCTAGCTGGCAGATTCCCGACCCCTTTCCCATGGTTCAAATCCTCAACCAGACACACAAATTTAGCAACCTCATTCATCGAGCTTGCTAAATTTGTGGCGCGCCCGAGAGGATTTGAACCCCTGACCTTTCGGTCCGTAGCCGAACGCTCTAATCCACTGAGCTACGGGCGCATAGAAATCGCTCTGCGATTTAATGTAACACCAATTACCAATGTCATCAGTCTCCGCCCCTTTTTGGGCTACGCCTGACTTCGCCAATTACCCAATTAATGTAACTCCTCGACTCCGCCCGCCTGGGACGAGGCTCCGCTCGGGGAATAATTTTAATTTGATGAACAATCCCCTCCTAACCTCCCCTTGGCAGGGGAGGAACTCACTCGCCCCGCTTTTCTGGCCTGACACTTGATACTATCTTTATACTTTGAGGAAGCGATTAATTTTATCAATCCAATCTTCGTCAGTATGTTCTGACATTGGCAAAAACTTGGCTAATACTGTTTGAATACTTTCTTGGTTGGATTGATCTATCCGAATAGTGATAGTTGGCATAAATTTACTCGTCGAAACCAAATTAAGATAAACTTTGCCGTCTTTAACATGAAACCAATAATTCTTTAATTGTTCGAATAGATATAGTTTATTATTAATACTTAGGCCCGCGCTGTCGATTCGATAAGTCATTTGCCGAGGCCGGATGCGGTTGGAAAATAACAATAAACTTCCGACTACCACTACTGACGCTAACAACATCCATTGGCGCGAATATATACTATACCCGATTAATACTACCCAGAGCAAGCTAAAAACAGCGTACCAGCGCCAATCTCTAATGTGAGTTTCAAATTCAGCAGCCTGCCATACGATCGAGTTAACCGAATTATTATTTGTTGGTTCTTCCATATGTTTTAAAATTAATCATTATTTATATAGCCCGTGCGTCCGTCTTCGCATAAGCTACGCCGGACATGTCGCTCTTTTAAGCTATGCCGGGCAGTCTTCGCTTTTATTTTACATATATAAATCCGGCGAAGCCAGGCGTAGCCCCTCACTAATTTCTGTGTAAATCCATAAGTTGATAAGAAATTAGGGAAATTAGTGAGGGGCGAAGACTGGCGGAGGCGACAGGATTCGAACCTGTGAGAGACTTGCGTCTCAACTGGTTTTCAAGACCAGCGCCATGAACCGCTCGGCCACGCCTCCGTATATATCCAAGTGTGATTATGGCGGTGAGGGAGGGATTCGAACCCTCGCAGGGAATTGCTTCCCTCTACCGGTTTAGCAAACCAGCCCCTTCAGCCTCTTGGGTACCTCACCAAAGGAAATTAAATAAATCAAGGTGGGACTTAACTATTATAGCCTATATTCTGCCAACACCTTAAAAAGCCACATATAAAAACTTTTGATAGCTGACCGTCTCGATGCTTTCGGCCGCTATGGGTGCGAATGTGCCGGCTACAAGCCCGCCCATCAACCACAAGTCAGCATCCACGACTTTATCCCAAGTGGTAGTAAAGGGATTAATAATTTCTGGGTTAATTTGATTTTTCCTGGGATCAAAAATAAAGTTAGTGGTAGATTTACTAAAAACACCATTGTCTATAGGGCGGTGGCTAAAATGCTGGTCAGCTGCTGTAGTTTGGCCGTCGGCACCGCTATTGTCCATGGATATACCCTCCACACCTACGCCGTCTAATCCGAATGGGAATACATCTAAATCAACTGGACCATCATCTAAGTCATCCTCGGGAGAAAAAGTAATAATTTGTTTAACTGCCATGGTCGACTCAAAATAAGCAGGATTATCTAACCAGGGAGACTCAGTAGTAAAAGATACTCGGGTGGGCATTTGCAAAAGCTCCGCAGCCACCTGTCTAATTTTATTACGAGATTCGTATGCCTCGCGATAGGCTAATCCCCCTTGGTCCCAACCCACCATATTCGCTACTTGGGTCATTTTGTAGATATTGAATACGCTTTGACGCAAAGCTGCAGCCATCTCGGGACTACCAAAACTTTTGATAATATTCATCATTTCCGCTTGGGACATAGCCGACACAATATCATAACTCATGGGATCGCTGATAGAGATGTTATTATTCAGCTCTGTTATGTTTGCTAATGCTGTGGCTGCATGCGACAAAGTATCTGGGTGTAAATCGGCATAATTCCAACTATTAATCCTCTGCAATAATTCATTCGCCCGTTTAATTTTCATAAATAATGATTTTACGGGAGAGTGCGACCACCAATTAATGTATCCTACTATAGGGGCGTGTGCTCCAAAACCATAGTGTCCTATCAAACTTAATTTGTAATTAGTAGCTGCGGTATCAACCCGGCCGGATTGGTCGCTATAAAGCGCCTCAAAATATGGGGTTAACTGATCGAGTTGGCCAGCGATCCACGACAATTCTTCCCACGCTGGCCTAATTAATCTCTCTGATTGAGTTTTCTGCCAATTAATCGCCACAGGTGCTGCCACTGGTTTATTGCAAGCATCCCTGCCACTATTTTGTAATTCTGGTATGGTGCTCCGGTCGATTTCCGTGATTGCCATGGCTTGCCCTGTGGCTAAAGCTGATATAGCCGATTGTTCGTTAACCTCCTCGGAGGCTTTTCTTTCTTCTGGAGTTAATGCTTCATCGAGATATTTTCTTTGTTCTTCCGCCGTCATCTCTAACCAGTTTTCCGGCAAATCGCCATCGTCCAGCGCATTAGGATTAAACTGTTTTAATCCCACCAAAAGATTGTTCTGTGTGTATGTGGGAGCCCCCGTATTAAGCAACCCAATTTTAATGCGGTGTTTTTCAGTTAAATAATCAATCGTTTTTAATAATCTGATATCTAATTTATGAAAATACTGGTTAGTTTTTTCGTCTTTTTGCCAATCTATATCTCCCTTGCCCTGTTCATAGATAACCAACTGGGGATCGCACCCCGTCATTTTTGTTTTGAGTTTTTCAACCAATGCTTGGTCAGTCATACTACTATAATTAGTTTTATTGGCGAACGAGCCGCCTGCCAAACTACTGATATTGTTTTTCCCCAGCAAAAACACCACCGCTACAACTATCGCTACAATAATTAAAATAATAATTAGTATTGTCAACCAAACGGGAGCGGCACCGACTACAGCCGCACCTACTGCTTCGCCAGTCACCCCAGCAGCCTGCAGCTCTACTGCGGTTACTGCGCCTGTGCCTATAGCTGCACCTGTAGCCACGCCGGTGCCTGCAATTGTGCCTCCAATAACTCCGCCGGCTGTTCCTCCACTAGCACCAGTAGCTCCAATAACTTCTCCACTACCAACTAGCGTGTTATAAGCATTTATGACATCGCTGAGAGTTTTAGCATTTTGCAAGATTTGCCGTGCCTGTTCCAGTCTTTGGGGAAGTTCCGTTGCCAATCTGACAGCGTCGTTAATCTTTTTGATTTTCTGAGCTATTTCCAAAGGAGCATTAATGGCTCTGTTAATAGCCTCTATCCCCCCTCTGAAATTATCTTCTATTTGCTGTAAATTTTGTGCGGTGTCATCATCCACCAAACCAGAACGTTTAAATACTTCCTTAATTCCGCCCCAACCCAGCTCTGCCGCACCACGAGCCGCATTAGATGCAGCTTCTTTCCCCCATTCTCCGGCTTTTTCTTTAAAACCACTTGTCGGCGCGCTGGTTTTAATCGGAGTGGGCGTCGGCGAGGGCGTCTTAACCGCACCTCCGGTTTGACTGGGCGGTGTTTTTGATGTACCTGAATTTTCAGCTTGGGCTTTGCGCTGAGGTCTCCGCTTTCTGCTGGATCGCCTACCACTATCGCTGGTTTCCTCGGGTTGCCCTTCTTCCGACTGTCCTTCTTCTTCGTCTTCTGGTTGTAATACCTCTTCTTCATCCATGTTTAAGCTTTGACACCAAATATGCGGTTTGACTCAAAAATAAATAATTGATTGGTCAGCAAAGAATACAACAACCGTTGCGACTTGATTTCCCCAAAAGAACTGATAAACTGCACGGGTTTTTCCTTGTCTTTCATCAAATCCCAATACCACAGATTGTTGTCCGGCAAGCTCATGATTACTGTGTTTTCATTTTTCCAGACAAAACTACTTACTGCTTTATTTAAGATCTTTTCTACCTCCCCTGTGGATATCTTCCATACTGCTAACTTGGTTTGCCCACCGATATTAGCCACATACAAAATCCGATCACCCCCCGGCGAACCTACCACCAAGCTTCCCGGTATCCGATCCGGCATAATATTAATGGCTTCGCCGCTTAAGATATCCAGCAAGCGATCGGGCTGTCCAGCATCATCCAATAATAATAGGTATTGATCGTCTTCCAACCAAATCAGCCGCGGGTTTTCTGCGGAAATTTCCGTCACCACCCTCACCCAACCCCGACCATCAGTATTCTCTGCTCTAATAATTGATCTCTCGCCATCGGCAGCTTGGTAAAAATAGGCGATTTGCGAACCCCCGGGCGCAAACACCACATCTCTAATGCTTTCGTTTAACAATACTGGCTGCATTCCCGTCGAAGTTTGGCGCTCTCCGTCGAACAACCAAGTTGCTACACCGTTGTTCAAGGCCGGGGCCTGCTTTGGACTTTCCCCTAACGGAATATATTGCCCCGGCACCGCTCGGTTATCTTGCATATTCGCCAATCTCCAAACCCCGGGAAGTTTTAATAGAGCAGCTACACCTTCGTTGGCCCAATCAATTTTTCGGACATTGGTAATTTTGACCGAAAATAAATCCACTATTTCTTTGGTAGATAAATTAATCGACTTAAGCATTTTGTTGGTATCGTCCCAAAACGCTAATAATTCATCTCGCCGAATTAACCCCGGGAAAACGGCAGTAGTTTCGGCCAATAATTCGACGGACGGAATCGGTTGCAAAGTTATGGACATATCGGAAGCTTCGCCTGCAGCCACGCTAAACTCCTCTTCGGCATCTAAATACCCTTCTTTGGTAGCAATAATCAGATGGTCGCCAGCTTTTAAATTGATTGATAAATTGGTTATACCCGAACGAGAAAATTTTTGATCGATATTAACACTCACTCCTGCCGGTTCAAAAATAAAATTAATTTTCCCTCGATTAAAATTTATTTGATTGAGCAAAAAATAGATCGTCACTCCGACCAACGCCAATCCAAAAATTACCCAAACCAACCAGATCCATCCGGATTGCATACGGCGCCGAGGTCGGGACATGCCCAACGCAGGCATGGTCAGGCCGGTTTTAATGCCTCCTGCCCCCTTCGCCAAAGAAAGATCGGCAGGCCCACCCGTAGGCGAGGCAAGCCCTGTCTGCCCGCGCGGATTTAGGGTGGACATCGGAAGAGGATCCGCAGAAGCTGCCGAACCCGAATTGGTGTCTACCTGCAAATCGGCAGGTACTAAATTGGTCTTTTCTTGGTTTAATCCCCCATCCATAAACAAATGTTGGTTCTGGTTAATCAGTTCTCCATATTATTATAAACCAGCTCGTGATTACGTCATACACTTATAATTTTGTAAACCATTCAACCTTATTCACCTCTGGACAATAAATCTTGACTAAATAGCAAATATCTGATATAATAAGATTAATATGTAATGTATATATTGTATGCAAAAACCAAAACAAAGAATTCTATTAATTGGCCTCATGGCGCTCCTGATTGTGGGGGGATCTTTGTTTTTAACAGTACCCTACACCCTCGCTGCCTGGTGGAATCCATTAGATTGGCCCGGGTATATTACTGGGTATGCGGCTGATCGAACAGCTATCTCCATGGCCGCTGTCTTTATAGAAATATTTAAATTTCTGATCCGGATTATTGTTATACCTATAGTCGTCCCGATCGCGGAAATGATGATGCGTATTGGTTTAGCCCAATCAGATTATTTGGTCAACCACTCCTTTGCACAATTAATCTGGCAACAACTACTCAATGTTGCCAATGGAGTTTATTTATTGGCATTATTTATCGCCTCGATAGCTATTATTTTGCGAATCAATGTTGGGGTATATAACTTGAAGAAATTCCTGGGAGGTTTTATTACTGCCGTCGCCTTGAGTAATTTAAGTTTATTATTAGTTAGAGCAATGATCAGTCTGGCTAATTTGCTGAATAATATTTTTTATCAGCTCTATGCCAGCTTCAAAGGCATCGATGCTAAAGATTCGCTTAATAATATTATGGATTTCTTGATTGCTTTGACTAAGCAGCGCGTAGAAACATTACTCAATGACAATCCTTTTACTACTGATTTTACTTCTACTGCGAGAGCTATTACTGAAGCAATTATTTTAGGCGTTGTAATATGGATCATGGTGAAATTAGGCTTACTCTTATTAGAAAGAATTGCCCGCTTATTCTTGTCTGCCATAACTGCTCCCGTGGTATTCGCATTAGGACTGCTACCTAATTTCTCTAAACTAACCGGCCAATGGTGGGAAAATATCCTTAAGTGGCTTTTGGTTTTACCAGCAACGCTCGGAGTAATAGTACTCTCACTTTGGGCATTTAATACTGCTGGCATTAAGAATACTGATGATGCGACCCATTTAGGCAAATTCATCAACCCAGTAGAGATAACCGACCAATTCAAAGATCATGAGCCTAGTTCTACAGAACAACAAGCCGTCTTGGGCAGTACTTTATTAGTTTTGGTGGGGCTTATGGGCTTATGGGCAGCCGGCAATATGAATAAATCTCTGAATTTGGGTGGCACTTTGGCTGGTCATGTAGAGACTCCGCAAAAAGCCCTGCAAGCTGGCCAAGGGTTATACAAGAAAGGTGCTGATTTTGTTACCGGTAAAAGCCCGATTTATAAAGGACTTGGTGGTGCTCGCCGGCTTAGTGGAACAGCTTTAGATTTAGCTACTAACAAAGACAGCAAATTCGGGAAAATGTTGCCGAAACAATTCCAAGGGTTGGGCACAACCATAGGCTCTTACCCTGCTGCTTTCAAAAAAGGTATTGGGGCATATACCAAATCCAAGGAGCAGGAAGCAATTACTGCCGCTAATAAAACATTGAGTCAAGCTGTCGAGAAACTACCAACAGGCACCAGAAAACAAGTGCTAGCCGGATTGCGCACAGACACTTACAAAGCTATCAACGAACAGACTGGTACCTATGGTGGTTACGATGCAACTGTGGAGAGGTTGCTGAAGGCTACTGACATCCAGGAGCTTAATACTGCTATGGGGGTAATAGACAGATTCTCCAACTCGAATACCACTCCTATGGATGATCGTGGGAAGTTGCATGATTTCGCTAGAGATGTAAGAGCGTTTTCTTTAGTAAGCAACTATGGTACCAATCCAGAAGATGAAACAGCTAAAAAAATGGGGTTAACACGAACGGATGTAGATCGATACAACGCATTACGAGATGCTCACGCATCCGATCCGAATAGTGAGAAAGGCCAATTATTTACAAAATTGACCGATAGAACCTCCAAGATTAACGCTCTTGATAAAATACGTAGAGAAGAAGACAAAATGCGCTTCAGCCGGTTTGATAACACAACTATCGACCGTCCTCATTACAGAGGCGATCACGAGGAAGAAGGCGAAGCTGGCACGCCTAGCAGAAGACCAGGTGGTGGAGGGGCCGAATTCAATCATGAAGAATTAATCAGAGCTCTCTCCAATCTTTCTAAGATAGTGTCTGATTTGTCAGACAAAGGAATCTCTATGGGTGGGCAGGATGCTTTTACTTTTGCTAACGCAACCAGAGATGCGAATTCCAGAGAAATGGTGTTAGCATTGAGAAAATTGGCAAAAGACAAAGGCATTTCTTCCTCTTCCAGCTCTGCCGATGCAACCACAGCGATTGATGGGTTAGAAGCTGATGGCGATACCGGCGCGAGCGTAGTCTCTGCCCTAAGAGATCTGGTCTCAAAAGGTATGAATGTTGGGAAATTAGCAGATGGGTTTGGGAAAAGTTCTGATGGTGACACAGACAGCTTGGCAGGCTTGATTGACAATCTCAAATCCAATACCTCAGTATCCATCCAACAATCTGCCAATATTGATGATGGCGTGGCCAGCTCTTACACAGCAAATATTAATGAATACTTAAACAAAGAGGGAGTTGATCTTGAGGATTTAGAGAAGGCTGTCGGTTCCTGGATCTCAAATATTGGAAATAAGGGCGCTTCACCTGCCACACAAACAGCTATAGATGCTGGGATTGGTAGTGAAAAGTATATAAATGATGTTTTAGATACTTTCAAAGATCATTTTGTTAAACTCCGGGTCGGTGGAGACACCGCCACAGCAGATAATGTCACTGTGGGTGAGCTACGAGAAGTATTGGGCAATGCAGCTGCAACTATCCACCGTATGAAGAAATGAGTTCAAACAAACATTAAATAAATCTTATGGCAGTAAAAATACCTCAAAATATAGATAAAGAAGATAAGTTAGTGGGCCCCCTCACCCTCAAGCAGTTTTTATATGTTTTGGGTGGAGCTGGGGTTACCTTTATCGCCTATCAAGGCTATGTGCAATACTTTTTATTTGCTCATGAGTTTCTGATTATCGCCTTTATTGCGGCCACTTTATCGCTATCTTTAGCTTTCTTAAAGATTAACGGCCTGCCATTCATGACCTTTTTAGGTAATTTAATATCTTTCATCTTTGTGCGTAAAACTCGGCTCTGGCAAAAATCTGACACCATAGAACAAACGACTCCTTTAGCTAAAACGGAGTTGGCACCAGAAAAAACTACTAACGAAATGGCTCCCACCAAAAGCGAATTAGAAAAATTAGCTACAGTTTTGGATACAGGTGGTACAATGGATACAGATCAAGCAACTTCTGCTCGTGAGATTAACACTTTACCAGCCAAGAAAAAAATTGATAACTCATTGGTCGAGCAAGAATTGGGGGTAGAAGATATCTTCGAGCAAACCGATATCTAAACTATGGCCAGACCGTCCAAAAAAATTAGCACGCAAAAATATCTCCCCTTCAAAGAAGTCCGCGAAGGGGTTATTACAATGAAAGACGGCAGTCGCCGAGTGGTTTTGATGGTGGATTCGATTAATTTTAACCTCAAATCGGCTGATGAGCAAACAGCGCTGTTGGATTCCTTCAAAAACTTCCTGAATTCTTTGGAATTCCCGCTACAAATTGTAGTGCAATCTCGTATTCTCGACTTGGATGGGTACCTCAAAAACCTGGAAACCATGGCTAAAAAACAAAGTAACGAATTGCTGCAATCCCATACCAGAGAATATATCGAATTCATCCGCGAACTCATTGGTATTAGCAATATTATGAGCAAAACTTTTTATGTCGTTATCTCTGACCATGCTATTCAAGAAGCTGGCGGCAGCATTCTTTCCCGCCTGTTCTCGCGCAAAGCGATCACGCCGGCTGGTCAATTTCAGGAAGTGCGCGGCCAGTTGATTAGCGCTGCCAATTTGGTCGCCGGCTCACTCGGCTCGATGGGGCTAAGCTCGGTATTGTTGAATACCAAAGAATTAATCGATTTACTGTACTCTACCTACAATCCAGACATCGCCCGGCGGCAAAAACTATTCAATGCGAGTTATGTGGATGCTAAAATCATCACTACACAAACTAATCAACCTTAAATCATGTGGCCTTTTAGAAAAAAGACAACTATAGATGAGGAGGAATTGGCCCAACAGGCATTTGAAGAGGGATTGTTTTCGGTTAAGGATTTAATCGCCCCGGCTGCTATGCTCATCAAACCCAACCACATCGAAATCAACAGCTTTTTTGCTAAAACTCTGTTTGTGCTGACCTACCCCCAATATGTCGAAGCTAATTGGCTCTCTGCCATTATTAATTTAGATGCTGGTTTTGATATCTCTATGCATATCTACCCAGTAGATAGCGCCAATATTGGCCGAATGCTCCGACGCAAGGTCTCCGAAATGGAGTCCAGCCTTAGAATCAACCAAGAAAAAGGGGCGATTTCGGACCCGGAATTAGAAATTGCTTACCAAGATACCGAAGAATTGCGAGATAACCTCCAGCGAGGGTTAGAAAAAGTTTTTCATTATGCTTTATACATCACGGTTTATGCCAAAGATATGGCAACGCTTGATTCCATCTCCGAACGCATCGAGACTTCTTTGGCTGGACAGCTCATATATACCAAACCAGCTTTGTTGCAAATGGAAGAAGGCTTCACTTCTTCCCTGCCTTTAGCCGAGGATGAAATAAAAATCGTCCGCAACATGACCAGTTCGTCTTTGGCCACCACTTTCCCGTTTGTTTCCGCTGACCTGACCACCAATGAAGGCGTCTTATATGGTATCAACCGACACAACAATAGTTTGATCTTGTTCGATCGTTTCAAATTAGAAAATGCTAATATGGTGGTTTTCGCTAAATCCGGGGGTGGAAAAAGTTATGCCGTTAAATTAGAAATTTTGCGCAGTCTGATGTTGGGCACAGATGTCTTTGTGATCGACCCCGAAGACGAATACCGCGCCTTGGCTAAAGCCGTCGGTGGAAGCTATCTCCCAGTTAGTTTAAATTCTGATAAACGCATTAATCCCTTTGATCTGTCAGATATGGGCAAGGATGCCGACGGCGAACAAAACTTGCGTTCGGCTATTATCACGCTCATTGGCTTGATGAATTTAATGTTAGGTAAACTCACCCCAGAAGAGGATGCAACTATGGACAGGGCTATCCGCGAAGCTTACGCCGCCAGAGATATCACCAGCGACCTCCGTACTCAAAAAAATCCCCCTCCCACGATGCAAGATTTGCATAATGTCCTAAAAAATATGACCGGCACCGAAAGCCTAGCCCAACGTTTGGACAAATATGTCACCGGAACTTTTTCGGGCATCTTTAATCAACCTACCAACTTTGATTTGGATAAAAGCTTTGTGGTATTTAACATCCGTGATCTCGAAGATCAACTCCGTCCGATCGCGATGTATATTGTATTGAATTATATCTGGAATCGCATCCGTTTTGAAAAAAAGAAACGCATGCTGGTTATTGATGAGGCATGGATTTTGATGCAATACGAAGACTCGGCTAAATTTTTATATAGCATTGCTAAACGCTCCCGCAAATATTGGCTGGGCTTGACTACTATTACGCAAGATGTAGAAGATTTCTTGAATACTACCTATGGCAAAGCAGTGGTTTCGAACTCTTCTTTACAATTACTTTTGCGCCAATCCCCGGCTTCGATAGAAATCGTACAGGAAACCTTTAATTTAACTGATGGAGAGAAGTTGCTCTTATTGGAAGCCAGCGTGGGAGAGGGTTTGTTGTTTGCCGGTACCGATCATGCTGCCATTAAGGTAGTAGGCTCTTATTTGGAGCACAAAATAGCCACCTCTAACCCAGAAGAATTAGCACAGTTGGCCGAAGAAAGCTCTAATACATCTACAACATGACCTTACCCGCCCCAGTTTTAGCATTAGTATCAATTATCGTGGGAGCCGCTATTATAGCTGCAACCGTCACCTTTTACCAACGCGAGACTACGGGCATTGATACAAAATACTTGGGTCGTTCCGGAGTAGAGATAGATGCCACATATGTCGACCCATTAAACAAAATCACCGAAGGCCCCAATTATAGCGATAGTAACAACCCTGGTACTGGTGGCAACGGTGTATTCTTGGGGGACGATGCGGACTTCGACGGCCTCACTATTACCCAAGAACAACTCCTCGGTACTGATATTGATGACCCGGATACCGACGATGATGGCGCCAGCGATGGCATCGAGGTACTTTTGAATACTGATCCCAAAGACCCCACCAGTGGTGGTTTGGCTTATATCCCCTACCCGATCGGCGGAGTGCCTCCGATTGGCAACGAAACTCCGGCAGAGAAATTAATCCTTAACCGCTTTTACAAACAAGTGCGTAATTTAACTAAGGGCGAGGCAGTTTGGCAAGATTCCACTACCGCCGCTTTTGGCGATACTGTGGCTTTTATTATTCATCTTGAGCTGACTAATCCCAGCTCGGCTATTAGTCTCTCTGCCACTATCGCTGACAAATTAGGTAAGGGTTTGCAATATATAAATGATAGCGGATTTATCGTGACCATGAACAGCGAACCCGAACCTCTCCCGCCGCTCTGGCGCGATGGCCATTCTCTCACCGTTTCGCCTGAACTTAACCCACAAAAACCAGTCACCATAGAAATCACTTTTAATGTCGCCGTGGTTAACGACCCCTTAATCCAGAACATGGATCTGACCGTCAACCAAGCCATTCTTACTATCCAAGACAAGGTTTATGCGGATTCCGCGATCGTAAGGCTTAATAAATAAACTATGAAGAAAGCTACGCCAGCCCCACTTACTCCCGACGATCTCAACCGTCATCAATCCTCTTTGAATAGCGGGATGCCGGATATTGCCATTGAAAAAATTGTCGGAGATATCTACCGCAAAAAAGAAGAAGCCGAAACCAAGAAATTAGCTACCAAACTTAATCTTCCCTATCTAAATTTGGTTAATTATCAGCCCGAAGCTAACATCGTTGAGATTATTCCCAAAGAACTGGTTGAGTCGGGCCATGTGTTTGCTTTTAAGAAAATTGGCACAGAAGTTTATTTGGCCATCTCGAACATCTCCCATCCTGCCACCCTCAAAGCCTTAGAAACTATCCAAGAACAATACCACGATTACAAGTTTATCCCGGTGTTGGTGTCGGCATCCAGCATGAAATATTTGTCATCAATTTACGATATCTTCGCCCCCAAAATCATGCACGATACGGATGAATTAGATATTTCGCTCGCCAAACAAAATACTAGCGCTAAAACCATTCAAGATCTTCAACAAAACCCCGCTCAATTAATTGCTCTTCCTGTCAGCGAGTTGCTTAATATGGTTTTTTCAAGCGCTACTCATCTCGAAGCATCGGATGTCCATATCGAACCGGAGGCTAAATATATTCAGGTGCGCTTCCGAGTGGACGGTGTATTACAGGATATGCTCACCCTCCCCTCGGATAAATTAGACAGCTTAATCAATCGCATCAAACTCCTGGCTAAACTTAAATTAAATATTCGGGAATCAGCCCAAGATGGCAGGTTCAGTTTTAATGCGGGTGACACCAGTTACGATGTNNGGCCCGGGCAAAAAAATTATTACCATCGAAGACCCCATCGAATACCGCTTAAAAGGCATCACTCAAAGCCAGGTGAACCCAGAAGAAAACTATACTTTTGCCAGCGGGCTTAGGGCGATCCTCCGCCAAGATCCAGATATTATTCTGGTGGGAGAAATCCGCGATACCGATACAGCCAATATCGCCGTTAATGCTTCTTTAACCGGCCACTTGGTCTTGTCCACCCTCCACACCAACGATGCCGCCGGTGCCATCCCCCGTTTAGCTGATTTAGGCTTAAAGCCTACTTATTTTATCGAGGCCATCTTGGCTGTTATCGCCCAGCGCTTAGTCCGCCGAGTCTGTCCCACCTGCGCTGAAACCTATACCCCTACTGCCCAGGAATTAGCAGAGATCACTACTGAAATTAATAACTTGCCTCCCCAGCACCCCAAACCAGACATCCCGGCCCAACTTAAAAGATACAACCCAGAAACTGCCAGCCATAAAAAATGTCCTGCCTGTAATGGCTTGGGTTACAAAGGCATGGTTGGAATTTTTGAGATCATGCGCACCAACGAAGAAATCATAAAAGCCGTCTTGGCTAACGCCACTATTGGCGAGATCAAAAAACTCGCCGTCAAAAGCGGCATGGTGACCTTAAAACAAGATGGGATGATGAAAGTCTTTTCAGGCATTACTACGATTAACGAGATCAACCGGGTCGCCGGACAAGACGACCCCACCGCCCGGTAATGGTTATGGTATAATAAACCAGGATTAGGAGGTGAAAAGGCAATAGCCCTTTAAACCTTCTTCGTATGCCCAAATTATCAAATATTATTTTAGCGATGTTAGTGCTCGGCTTGGTCTATGCCGAATTTTTACCTACTCTCTCTACCCCAGAAGCAGCTTATTCTTCTATCGCTGCTACCCCCAACCAAAGCGAATTGCTTTTGTCTTTTTTCAACCCCACCAACAAGCGTGAAGCAACCGTCGTGGCCCCAGCGGGTAGCGTGATTTTTATCCAAGATATTGCCGAAGTACCCGACAAACTGATTAATATCGCCGAAAAAACCGGGTCGCTACTATCCATAGATTACGCTGTAGCCACCGATAAATTACCGCTAAGTAACGACCAATCTCCTGCAGCCATCATCTACCAGCCCCCCGTTACTGATACCAGCAACACCAGCTCTTTTTCTGCTCCGCCGGATAGTGCTCTAATTGAAGCCTATACCGCAGGAGGCTTTAATTGGTACGAGGAAGGCGATCAAGTTATAGTTATTTTCCCCAGCACGCAAAGCTTCCGTAGTTTCCAAAAATCAACCGGCACAGAAACTAATTGGCTGCAAGACCGCCTGCAATATGCTCCCTTGGATGCTCCGGGAGCATTGGAAAATTATTTGGTTAATTATCATGGCCAGATCGTAGCCGAAACTACCACCTGGGTTTTGGTCAAATTCCCCTCGGGCACCTACTTAAAAATTGCTAAGCCAACGGGCAACCAATCAGCTTCAACTCCGACGAGTGGGCCATTTTTCGCCCAACAATAAACTCCCTGGGTAAAGATTTTGCCAAACTGCCTCGCTGACAAACGGCACGAATGGGTGCAGCATAATCAGGCAGTTTTTTAGAATATAGTGCAGCGTGGCTTCGGCGGATTTATCTGTTTTCAGCCGATTCTTAGCTGATTCAATATATTTATCACAAAATTGATGCCAGAAATATTCATATAAAAGTTCTGCTGCTTGGGCTAAACGATATTTATCCATATGCCCAGTAGCCTCCGCAATAATAGCTTGGAATTCTTTGATTTGAACCGCATCTTCGGGGTTAAGCTCGACCTGATCCAAGTCGATATCTTCGCCGGCATTCATTTGAATGAATCTGGCAGCATTCCAAATTTTATTGGCAAAATTCCGATAGCCTCGGATTCTTTCTTCGGAGACTATACTGTCGTTGCCGGGCGCCATTCCGGCCAAAAGTCCTAACCGCAACGCATCCGCTCCGTATTTTCCCACCATTTCCAACGGATCCACCACATTCCCCTTGGACCGGGATATCTTAGCGCCCTGTTTGTCCCGAACTAACCCATTCAAATAGACTAATTCGAAGGGAACTTTGCCGGTGCAGTAGATTCCTAACATGATCATGCGCGCCACCCAAAAGAAAATAATGTCGTAGGCAGTTTCCATCATGGT
>DQGN01000027.1:0-3310 GCA_003524745.1 Patescibacteria group bacterium | reverse complement strand
CATTCTGAACATTTATTTACTGGATCAATACTAACCACAAAATGGTCGGGATTATTTTGGCAATAATAAACCGGGATCCGATGCCCCCACCAAAGTTGGCGGCTGATATTCCAATCATGAATATTCTCCATCCAATTCATATATACTTTTTGGAAGTGCTCCGGGATAAATTTAATTTCTCCGGTTTCTGCTACTTTAATAGCTGGATCAGTCAAAGGCTTGATTTTGACAAACCACTGTTTAGACAAGAGGGGCTCTAAGGTCGATTTACACCGTTCGCAAATGCTTATTGCATTTTGATACGGCTCGATTTTCTCGATTAAGCCCTGGGCTTGCAGTTCTTCGACAATCGCCGCCGCAGCCGCTTTAGTTTTAAGGCCTTTGAATTTGCCGGCAGCTGCCGTCATTTTCGAGTCTACCCCGATGACAGAGATCACCGGCAAATTATGTCTTTTACCTACTTCAAAATCATTCAAATCATGCGCCGGAGTAATCTTAACTGCCCCCGTGCCAAATTCCATAGTGACATAGGCATCAGCAACAATAGGAATCTCCCGCTCCATTATGGGTAGGACGGCAGTTTTGCCTACCAAATCTTTGAATCTTTTATCTCCCGGGTTCACCGCTACTGCGGTGTCCCCCAACATTGTTTCCGGCCGAGTGGTCGCTACCACAATATATTTATTTGTTTCGCCTTTAATGGGGTATTTGATATAAACCAACTGCCCGGCGCTGTCTTTGTGGTCTACCTCTAAGTCTGATAAGAAGGTCTCGCACCGAGGGCACCAGTTCACCGCCCGTTCTCCCCGATACAACAAACCATCGTCATACATTTTTTTGAAAGTATAGCGCACCGCATAACTGACATCCTCATCTAAAGTAAATTTTTTGCGCGTCCAATCGCAACTAGCCCCCAACCGGCGCAACTGGTTTTCCATCATCTCCCGGTTAGCGTCAATATGTGCGCCTAATTGCTTGATAAATTCCTCACGCCCTAAATCATATTTAGTTAATCCTTTTTCTTCTTTCAAAATTTTCTCAAAGAAAATCTGACTAGCTAAAGCTGCGTGGTCAGCCCCAGGTAACCACAGGGTAGGCTCGCCTTTTAGGCGGTGATAACGCACCATAATATCTTCGATGGCCACAAATAAAGCATGGCCGATATGCAGTTGGTCGTAAGCATTGGGCGGCGGCATAATAATTGTATAGGGTTTTTGCGCAGGCTCTATTTTGGGAGTAAACAAACCCGACTGTTCCCATTTCTGATATAGGCCTGGTTCAGTCTTTTGATGCTCAAAAATTTTAGGAATTTCTTTATTCATTATTCATTAGCATTTAAAGGCTAACTATTAGAGAATGCACGTAGGACATATTTTATTATAATCCCTCCCCTTTCGGAGGGGAGGATAGGTGGGGAGTGTTTAATTGATACTCCCTCCTCCCCTAACCCCTCCTCTGGCAGGAGGGGAATTTTTTTCAGTAAACTCACTATTGGTTTTAACTTTTACATTATACCATTGATTGTTTTCCCTCTTGCGCAAAAAATAAGCTGCCAGAGCTATCATTACTGCATTATCCATACAATATTTTAATTCTGGTACATAATAATTTATTTTTTGCTGTTGGGCTACCTGTGCCAATTTTTCGCGCAAAACTTGATTAGCCGCTACTCCCCCGGCCAACAATAAGGCGGTGGGGCGGTATTTTTTGATAGCTCGGTTAGTTTTGGCCGCCAAAACCTCTACCACAGCCTTTTGAAATTCATGCGCAACAGCTGCTCGATCAAATTTATTAGCAATCTTGCTCAAAGCTGTTTTAAGACCAGAGAAACTCATGTCTAAACCATCATTAATCATTGGTCTGGGTAGTTCAATTTTTAATTTTTCATTTTTAACCCCATTAGAAATAGGAAATGTCTTTATTCCCGTTGATAAATTTCTAACGGGGTGGGTTTTTAATTTAGCCGCCTCGGCGGCTATTGCTGGCCCACCCGGGTAACCTAACCGCAAAATTTTAGCAGCTTTATCAAAAGCCTCCCCCGCGGCATCATCCCTCGTCCCTCCCACGGACACAAACTTGGTTGGTCCCTGCATCAAAATTAGTTCACTATGCCCTCCACTCACGACCAATGCCAGCAGGGGCCATTGGGCTGGGATATGATGGCTGACCCAATTACTATAAATATGTCCAACGAGATGATCGACAGGTATTAATGGTTTTTTCCACAAATAAGCCAAGGTTTTGGCTGTGTTGATCCCGATCAACAAAGATCCTAATAGGCCCGGACCAGTAGTTACTGCTATCGCATCGATGTCGTCCCGCGTCAGTTTAGTTTTCTGGAATAACTCATCGACTAAAGGCAAGATAGTAGCTAAATGTTGGCGCGAGGCAACTTCGGGCACGACCCCGCCAAACTGACTATGCAACTTAACCTGTGAGGCAACCAATGAGCCGATCAATTTATGACCATCTGCCACCACCGCTACAGCTGTATCGTCGCAACTTGATTCAATACCTAATATAATGTTCATCCCGTTAGAGATAGGAAGCGTTTGCGCTTCCGTAAGTTAACAGTAATGGTGATATAGGTTGATTTGATGAGATAAACATAGCGTAGGAGTAGATAATTATTCCAAGTTGTCTCTAACGGGACAAGTATAGCACATCCAGAGCTAAAAACGACGCAGCAGACCTTATCCAGCCATTGGAGCTTAAGCACTCCCCCAAAATCCGCCATTGGAGNNGGAGGGATAAATAAACCAGCAAAATCTCTTAAGGAGTTAGTGCCATGTTTGAAATTTCTAATTTCGTCATCCTGAACTTGATTCAGGATCTGAAATTAGAAATGAGTTTGGCAGATTAACCCCTTAGAGCATTTTGCTGATAGTTTATTATCCCAACGAACTGGCGGCCGGTTTGGCGCCACCGTTTGCCGGGACAAATGGTGGCAAAACAACTTAAAGATCACTTAAAAGTGAATAGGTCCTTCGGCTGGCTCAGGATGACACAAGAAAAGATTAGAATAACAAGTAAGAATATGTATCCCGTATAATAAGGATATGGAATTACACATAAATCAGGGCCTCGACAGACAGAGTTGGGATTATTTTGTGCTACAACACCCACAAGGCAATCTCCTGCAAAGCTGGAGCTGGGGGGAATTCCAGGAAAGTTTCGGCTATAAAACTTGGCGATTAGCCGTCACCGATAGTGGACATACCCTGGCCCAACTGCTTGTTATAAAGATCCCCTTGCGCTTAGGTTTGCACATTCTTTACGCTCCGCGGGCTATTTTGATCAACAAAACTCA
>DQGN01000029.1 GCA_003524745.1 Patescibacteria group bacterium | reverse complement strand
CTCGCCCTGGGCGGGTGCATCCAGAATCTTATATTAATTATACGATCCTGGACGAAGCCAGGATGACAAAGCAAGGAATGCTTTGTCACTTTGCCAGAATAGCATTTTTCTTATCCGCGGGTCAAGCCTAGTTTTCCAAGTCGGATTACTATATATAATAAAGATGCCCAGCAGAGCCGGGCATCATCCCCTTTATAAGGGGGAGGAAGAGAGACGCGTGCGAATTGATCGTTTAGTCATTCAGGTCGGAGCCTATGCCGTAGGCCCCGCCTTTCACGACATCCGAGAGCACCTTCTCGTTCACGGATGGACGCGACCGGTCTTTACTGCGGTCGCGCTCCGCCAAAATAATACGTATTGGTGTCGGCGGAGTCGTTTCCTTGATCGTCGCCCGATATGTGATAGATTGGGCAAACATAGCCCTCTGCGGCTTGGTCAGAGCCTTGCAGTGCACGAAGCATGTCATCGGGGCATACAGGTTGTTTCCACATTTGACCTTGTCGTCGACCTGGATGCGTTCCAGTTCAACCATGATGGCTGTCGCCTGTTTGATCTGTGTCATGATTAACCTGGGGTGGCACGCATCGGGTGGGCTAAAACACTTACGGCACTTCTGGCATATGGGGTGGGTTGGGGGCATGTCCACAGACACACCTTTTTCTTTTTCGAACCCCATGGTACCAGCCAATGTTTTAGCAAGCGGTACCTGGCCATTTCCCTTAGACTTCTTCTCCTGTGGTTGTTTCTCTTGACCCATAAGGTCTCCTCCGTTTGCAGAATAGAATGGGTGATGAGAAGGGAACTCCCTGTTCCTGACTCCCTTCAACAAATCCGAAAAGTACCCTGTCTCTAATAAATTATTCCCCAGATGTAGTCTCGCCCAAGGCGGATATAATCAAGGGAATATTATAAAGATAGTAATCCAAGTTTGCCAAAAAGAGGGCCAATGGTCAAGTCTAAACCAGCTTTAACTCAAACTTGCTTTAATATTAAAAACCTTGACTAATACCTAAAAATATAATATAATATAATAATAGTCTGGAAGATCATATTTGGGGAAAACTAAAACAAAGATTAAAATAAAACTATGGTTAGACAAGTCCAAATGGGGGTAAGCACACCTAACCCAACTATAAGCTGGTACAGATATAGTCGTCCCATTTTAGCCGTCATCGCCGTGATGGCGGTAATTTTAATAGTATTGTTTAACCAACAGATAAGTAAGTTATTAGAGCTTTGGGGTATTAAAGCAGCACTAAATACTGGTAGCGCCAGTTTGCAAGGCGCCAACAATGTCGCTCCCGATTATTTTTTGGCGGACGGCTTTAGTGCGAGCGAATATGATCCTGCAACGGGTAATTGGGTAGACAATAACAACGCCGTTACGGTGGATGAAGCAACCAATAGGTTAATGGTTAATTAATAATTTAGCTCAATAGCAAAACAAATATCCAAATGCAAACTCTAATTCAAAATATGGCTAAGCTATTTCATCCTGAAAATCGCAAATGGGGAGTTGTACTGACTGTTCTGATTGCGGTCGCTATAGTGGGTGGGGTAGCGTATTACGGTGGATATTTGCATGACTTGCTTAAAAGAGTCAGGGCCGCTAGTTCTTTGACGGTTAATTTTAATAATCCCGGAGAATATACTACGACATCAAATGTTACTATGGCTAGTGGATATATCACAGTTGATGCGGAGTTTACTCCTGCTTTCCCATTTCAATTCAGTCCATTTACTGATATCACCGATTTGCATTATTTTCCCAGCTTAGCCATAACCTTAGCCGCTGTCGATATAGATCAGAGCGTGTGGTATTCGGCAGACAATGGCCANNTCTTGGGATGAGTTCACCACAACTTCAGATATTCGGATCAAAAGATTCGCCGAGTCTACTGGCCTTGAAGGTAGGGTGTTTGGTTTGGGCAGAACAGCCGGTCCCAATCCAGCCGAAGAAATTGGCGCCATTGTCCACTCTGAACTAGTGGCCAACCAACTAAATGATTTGGAATATATACCACTACCAGATACATACAGCGTTGATTCCGGCATCCAAAAAACTACCTCCGGTCGTTTGTATGCCGGTGTTACCCCTAAAATCCCGTCGGCTACCAGCGTAGCCATTTACTCTGCTTCAGGCACTTTAGGATTGCCTGTTTACGGGTACTCGATTCCTTGGGCTAAATCAGTAAATAATTTTCTGCAAACCAATAATCGGATTTATGCCACCGTCTCCAAAGATCTTGCGCATGTTGGCACAGGAGATTCTCTTATCTACTACAAAGACAACGACGATGACTCGGATTGGATTCAAGCGACATTTTCCGGCACGACCAATCACACGGCGGCATTGAGTATAGCCAAAGATTTGGCGGGATATATTTATGTTACGACTGATAACGGATATATTATGAAATCTCAAACTCCCGGAGGGATGGGAGGTTCGGATGTGTTTGACCAAATAAATGTTCCTGCCGCTAGTGGCTTAGGGTTTATCCATGTGGATGGATATACCGGCAATCTTTGGTTGCCCTTAACAAACGGCACCATTTTGCGGTCTGTCAACGGCGCTGATTTCTTCGAAGTTAACACTGCGATTGATATTGATATAGCTCCTAGTGTGTTGATTAGTGATGTCATCACACTGTCAGATGGTCAAACTTTGTGGGCGGGCGGTTTCTGGCAAAGCGGCAACCCCTATAAAGGGGTAGCGTGGTTCGGCAATGCGGCTAATGCCCAAACCGTAGTCAATAATATGACCGTGCCGTTTAACAACCTGGTCAGTTTTTCCAATGTAACGGTTAATGGCGACTTTTATTATCGGATTAGCAATGTCAGCAACACCGGTCCCTGGTATTATGTGAATCTGGCGGGGGATTGGGTGTTTTCCGATGATATTACTACGGAAGCCAGTTTAGCGGCTTATATTAATACTAATATTAGTAAATTCAGTAGCCAAGTCGGAGCTGGGAATTTATTTGTTCAGGCAATTTTTTATCGTAATACTAACCCGGTTGGTTTTTCTAGCCCCATTTTAGATTCGGTCACAATTGAATACGATGAACTGCCCCCGCCCCCCACGATCACGGATGTCATCCCGAATTACGGACATGTCAACGGCGGTAATGAAGTAATCATTGTCGGTACCGATTTCAATACCAATACCTATGTTGTTTTTGGCAGCAACCCTTCTCCATTAGTTGAATTTGTAAATTCAAGTCTCTTGAATGTTATTGTGCCAGCCAGCACCACCGGCGCTGGGGCGGTAGATGTCATTGTGGCTGAAGATGTGGGGAACCTAACGCAAAGCAATCGGCTGGTTAATGGTTATACCTATAAAAATGTGGTTATTACCGGCATAGTTCCGAATTATGGCAAGATGGCTGGTGGCAACGAAGTGTTTATTGAAGGAATTGGATTTTTGGCGGGAGGCGGCATCAATAGAGTAAATTTTGGCGCTATTCAACTGCTGGCATCCGATTTCACCGTAGATAGTGATACTCAAATTACCGCGACTGTTCCACCGGGTCCGGGGGGGTTGGTAGCAAAAGTAGATGTATCGGTCAGTTCTTTAGCGGGTAGTGATGTTTTGATAGAAGGTTACACCTATGTTGATAACATTTCTTCTGATATTAGAGTAACTCAAGTCGTGCCTAATAGCGGGTCATATCTTGGTGGTAATACCGTTAATATTTATGGTACCGGTTTTGATAGCACGACTTTCCCGATCAACTCTGTCAAATTTGGTGTTAACGAAGCGATATCTTTCTCCGTTAAAAACGATATTTATCTTACGGCTGTAGTCCCGGCAGGTATACTAGGTACCCAGGTAGATGTAATAGTAGCCAATTCAGATAATATGGGCGTTTTGCCTAATGGGTATACCTACATGGGCATCATAGTTGGCACTTTTAGGGTTGATAGTGTTGATCCAGCCAAGGGTGATGTGGCTGGTGGTTATCCCGCGACTATTTACGGGATGGGCTTTACTGACCCTACGGTAGCGCCGATTGTTTCGGTAAGATTTGGCGTCAACGAAGCGCCATTTACTGTCACTGATAACACTACCATTGCAGTATCATCCGTACCAGCTGCCGCTCAAATTGGTTTTGTAGATATTACTGTCACTGGTTCCGGGATCATCACGCCAGCAGTATTAGCCAATGGGTTCGAATATGTTGCTGGAGGTATACCCCCCACCATTACCGATATTGTTCCCAACATAGGTCCGGCAACCGGTGGTACTGCCGTGACTATTACTGGGACCAACTTTGTTAGTGGTGCCACCGTCACTTTTGGTGGCACGGCTGCCATCGTTACCTTTGTCAGCTCCACTCAATTAGACATAGTAACTCCCGTTCATACCGCAGGGTCGGTTGATGTCACTGTCACTAATCCAGACAGCCAAGCCGACACACTAGTGAATGGCTACACTTATCTTCCTGCCGGCAATCTGTTCACTATCGCCTTGAACCCTGATCATGGTCCGGCCACCGGCGGTACATTAGTGAACATCACCCCCACTAACAATATTAATTTTGGCGTCAGTCAAGGTACCGGCCAAGTTATTTTTGGCGCCAAATCAGCGGGTGTGATTTTCTGGAGCGATACCCTGATTCGCGCTATTGCTCCCAGTGGTAATGGTGCTGTCGGCGTGCATGTGGTTACCGATGCCGGTAGCACCAGCGAAGACGCTACCTATACCTATGATAGTATTTTAACTACTCCCAAAACGGTACGATACTTATCACCCGTCTATTCGGTTACTGAAATGATTAGGCTGGATAGTATTGCCATATTGGCCGAAGATTATCCCACCAATAATAATGGGGGATGGGTGCAAGTGGCAGTGGGCCTGTTTGCCGCCGATGGCATTACGCCTATATTTGTGGGGGATGATGGCCTGGGCACAGGCTACTTCGTGATGACGGAAAATAGCCAAGATAATTTAGATAAATTAATGGCACTTAACGCCGATCCGAGTTTTGTGAATGTCCGTGCCTTGCGCTTCCGGATATTTATGTATACTCCCGATAATAGCTTGACTATTATCGATCAGCCTTGGGTGGAAAGCGTAGCGTTGGATTACACCCTCGCTTCCGGCGAGATCGGCACAATTACTTTTGCCACCACTGAAACTGCGCCTTATGCCAAATATCTGCCCAATGACACCAATACGCCTATCTCGTATGATTTAATCGCCACCGCTGATTTGTCCGCCAACGATCCCACTTTCCAAAATATGATCATCGGGATTAGTTGGCTGGACAGTCCTCCCGTGGGTCTGCACGCCTGGGTAGAAGTTGTGCCCGGCTATGAAAATAATATTATCACCGAGTTTGGTTACGGGGCCGTGGTGCCGTTCAAAATATTCTTGTCTACCGGCATGGGAATTAACTTGCTCGAAGGGAGTTATCGTTTCCAAGTTACCGGCCGGTTAGGCGGCAATACTGCCATCACTTTAACCTCATCTCCCGAAGGCACTATTTTGACCGGATCAGTAGCTCCTGATGACTTTAATCTGGTGATGGTTGAACCTATTGACCAATCTACCCAAGCCAATGGTGTCGTAACTTATACTGCCACCATCATTTATGGTGCCAGCTTTACTGATAATGTTGTGGTTGATGTAGATGATCTCATCAGTAAATTTGGTACGGATATATCTTCAACGGATATTATTTATGGTGAAATAATTAGCAACCAGCAATCGGTGGTGATTACGATTAATATTTCAGCTAATCCAACTAATTTAGACACCCCGATTACTTTTGCGGTCAAGGGCACGGCTGGAACTATTGTGCACACAGCCGATGCTAGTCTGACCATTCTCAGTACAATTTCTGACGCCATCATGATCAGCCTGACTATTCCAACCGAGGATATTCCGAATACCACCTTGCCCTCGTTATTTACGCTTAACTTATATCCTGCCGGTGCTGCCACCAAAGATGATTACGATCTTTCCCTGACTAATTTAGCGCCCACGGCTGTAGTTGGCCAGATTATCACCATCGATGTTCCTGTCGCCAAAGTCTTGCTCACCGACGGTGCTACTTATACCGTGTATGCTCGTTCCACCCGTCATTTCTGGACGCAGGCTGACAATGCCGGGCAATTAACGATTGATTTAGAACAAACTACTCCGCATGCGGTGAGTTTCCCGCAAATGACTGCGGGGGATATTTTCCCAGACAACCTAATCAACTCTATCGATGTTGGTTATGCCGTCAACCAGTGGTTTAAGAGTTACCCGGAAGAGCCTGATCCTGCCTTCCTAATCTCCGATATGAATAATGATAATTTTATTAACTCTATTGATGTTGGATTCCTGGTCAATAACTGGTTTGAGGGCGGCGATCCATTCTTTAATTAATAAAAACTTTAATGATACAACTTATGCCATTCAATAATCTGAATTCCTCTCTGCCGGTCAGCAAAAAGAAACCCTCTCTTTGGGGGGTGGTAGTAGCCAGTGCCGCTGTGGTTTTGGCAGTTACAATTTTGATTAGCACCCAGGGTTTGGATGCTGTGCTGCGCTTATTTGGCGTCGGTGCCTCTGGAATTTACGAAGTATCTTTATCCAGTACTTATGATTGGTTAGGCACTGGCAGCAACCCCGCGGTGATTGGGGGAGCAGAAAGCTTAGATGGCGCTAATGTCTTTGCCCAGTTTAGTTCGGTCCCAAATGATCCGCATACCGATGCTAAAAGTTTAGGCTTGATTACCTCTATCTTTAGTTCGACTGATCCCACCCAAGAAACCTATCAACAACATGTTTATATTTCTCCACCTCTCGATTTAGGCGAAACTGCTCCTTATCTCAATGCGATCGAAGCAGTGGATTATTCCCCCGAGAGCGCTGATATCAATTATTTTTATAAAACATCTCCCACCAAAGAAGCTTTAGCCAATGCCGTTTTTGTGCCAGTTGACCTGACTCTGTCGAATGATTTAGAAAATCAAGTTAAAGTCAGAACTGCAGTAATTGATCAAACGGTGAGTCGATATGCGCAAGTCAAAATCGAGTTGATTAACAACACTTTTACCCAAAGATCGGCTGTATATGCCTTTACTTTTCAATACAAGCCGACAGCGCCGGTGAGCGGTTCTGTCAGCCAAGGCGCTGATGCTATTGCAAGGAATATCACAGTTAACTATTCCGTGCCGGGAGCGCCTGATGCTGCTGATATCGATATTGTCTCGTCTGATGTCACTAACGCTATAGTTTATTCTGCCCAAGGGATTAATTTGGCCCAAAGCGAGCAAGGCTATGTTTTCAAAGCTAATTTGGTTCCGGGAGCATACGCTCTGACTATCTCTGCTCCTCAATTGGAGACCCGTATCATTCCTTTCTTGGTTAGTAACAAAAAAGATATCGAAATTAACGCCGGATCCTTTGCTGTATCAACCGGATTACCGGTCAATGATTTGAACGGGGACGGGGTGATTAACAGCATTGATTTCTTGTTACTACAATAGCAAAGTCAATAAATAAAAATATTGACATAATGGCAAAAGTGTAGTATAATAAGATAATAGGATAAAGATTCCTTAAACAAACAAAAACCAAAATGAAAAAGTTCAATTTAGTTGCATTAGCTGTCATCTTAGTAGCTTCCCCTCTGTGGAGTGGCTGGCTACAGACAACTCAAGCTGCGTATACTGCTACGCTGACTTTTGCTAATCCAGCTAATGGGGCTAGTCGGGCGTTGGACGCCAATAATCGGTTTACTATTGATGTAATGGTAAATACTGCTGGCCAAGCTTCGATCGGGGCTGATGTTCTGGTCGACTTTGATTCTACTAAATTAGACTTTGTCGCTGGTGGTAGTGCGGTAGCCAACTTTTATCCAGCCAACCACTACGGCCCTTCTGTGAGCGGTAACCGGGTTAGTATGGGTGCGACTAAACAAGCGGGTGGGGCTGATATTAATGGATCCGGTAGATTTGCTACTTTGCAATTTGGCTTGAAGTCGGGCATCGCCCTGCCTACCAACGTTCAATTTAGTTTTTATTATATTGCTCAAGGCAACACTATCGACAGCAACATTACCAGCACTAATATTGTTGAACCAGATTTGTTAGCTGCTCCTGCTGCTGCCACCATTACTCTAACTGCTTATGTACCGCCTGCCACTGCCCCAGATATTACTAGCATTGTCCCAGCTTCTGGTACAACTGCTGGCAGTACATCAGTAGTTGTCACAGGAACTAACTTTGGCACTGCTGGTGCAGTAACTTTTGGTGGTACAGCCGTGACACCTACTGGTCGGACTGATACTTCCATGACTGTTACTTCTCCTGCTCATGCCGCTGGTGATGTTTACATTGTAGTCACTAACTCTACCACTGGTTTAACCTCTGGTGGTGCTGATGCCAATGCGAGATATACCTATGTGACGCCTGGTTCAACCACCCCCAGCATTACTAATATTAATCCGAACCAAGGTCCTGAAGCCGGTGGCACTTCCGTAGTGTTAACTGGTACTAATTTTGGCGCTACCGAGGGTACAGTTACTATTGGTGGCCAAACTGTTAATGCCAGCAATGTTACATGGACAGACACCAGCATCACTTTTACTACTCCTGCCTATCCGGTTAGCGGCAACTTAGGCGTTAACGTGTCTATCACTACGAGCGGTAATGTTGCCAGTAATGCGGTTACTTATACCTACACAGACACCAACGTGGTGCAAACTAATGACCCTGACATTGCTTACCTAAATCCTAATTCTGGTTTAGCTGATGCCGATGTCATAGTAACTATCGTGGGGACTAATTTCAAACCTACCGGCACTACTACTGGCACAGTCAGATTTGGTAACTATACGGCTACGATTCTTTCTTGGGAAGACACGCAAATCCGCGTGTATGCTCCCAAGTTAGGTGCGATTCCTTCAGACATTTCTTATACTGTTACAGTTACGCGTAGCGATGGTAAATATGATACTGCAACCTATCTTTACTTAGCCCCTGCTTCTACCGGCGGTACCTCAACTCCTACTCCTGCTTCTGGGATGCCCAATTCAGTCTGGGCTGGTTTGTTCGGCTTGAACGGCGGGTTAGCCTTCCTGATCAAGCGCAAATTGACGAAGTATTCCTAACTTCGTCACTCTGGCTTCGTCCAGAATCTTACATTGGTTGGCCTTGCAGCCCCTGCCTCTCGCAGGGGCTTTTTTATAGTTGCTACAACACCTTACTGACCTTTCGTCATTCTGACTTGTCCAGAATCTTATAATAAATATATGATCAAGTGTGGCTATACATATATTATGGCTAATGACAGGCCAACTCTTTATATTGGGGTAACTAATAATTTAATAAGACGAATTTATGAGCATAAAACAAATTAATACCCAGCTTTACTAATAGGTATAATCTTGATAAGTTGGTCTACTATGAGATCCACGACACAATTGAACAAGCTATTATCAGAGAGAAGCAAATTAAGGATTTAAATCGGGATGATAAACTAAAGTTGGTAGTTATAATGAACCCTGATTTTGGAGATTTATATAATCAGATTCTGGATGCACCCTTACGGGTTTACCAGAATGACGAATAAAAATGTATGGCTTTTGCAGACGAAGTAAAAATTTATGTTAAGGCTGGAGATGGGGGAGACGGCTTAGTCAGCTTCCATCGCGAACGCGGGATTCCTCATGGGGGGCCAGACGGCGGTGACGGCGGTGACGGCGGGAGTATCTATGTGGTAGCTGACCACAACGAGCACAGCTTGGCTCCTTTCTTGCGTGAGCGGTCGGTTAAGGCAGAGAAAGGCGAGCCAGGCAAGGCCAACAAGTCTACTGGCCGTTCTGGGAGCGATCGGGAGCTCAAGGTGCCGGTAGGGACCCAGATCATCGAAATCAGCGCCGAAAAAGGTAAAGCCAAAGAATATATTATTGCCGATCTTAATACCGACCAGGCCAAATTTGTTTTAGCGAGGGGCGGTGAAGGCGGCTTAGGCAATGTTAAATTTGCTCGTTCAACTTACCAGACTCCTCGTTTTGCCGAACTGGGTGAGCCGGGCGAAGAGAAGGAAGTGATACTTCGGCTTAAGTTAATTGCGGAGGTAGGGATTATCGGGCTGCCTAATGCGGGCAAGTCTACTTTGTTGTCAGTTATCACCAGCGCCAAACCTAAAATAGCTGATTATGCTTTTACTACTCTCGAGCCTAATTTGGGTATTGTTAATTTTTCGGGCCAACGCTTTTTGGTGGCGGATATCCCGGGTATTATTGAGGGGGCGCATCAAGGCAAAGGCTTGGGCATTGATTTCTTAAAACATGTCGAGCGGACCAAAGTTTTGATTCACATGATCGATGCCACTACTGACGATCCCAAGAATCAGTTTAAGGTCATTAATACCGAATTGAAAAAATACAATAAAGAATTAGCGGCTAAATCCCAGGTGGTAGTGTTTAATAAAATTGATGCAGTTACCCCGGAAAAATTAAAGGCCATTAAAAAATATAAATTTAAATACCCCGTATTTTATATCTCGGCGGTATCTCACCAAGGGTTAAATGATATTTTAGAGGCGACGATTAAACAAATAGCCGCTGCACCCAAAGATACCGGTTCTACGGTAAAAGTTTATACCTTGGCTGATATTCCCAGTAATCGCTTCGAGGTGGGTAAGAAGAAAGATAAGTATTTTGTAAAAGGGGAGAAGGTAGAAAAATGGTTAGTAAAAACTGATGTTAATAATGATGAAGCTTTGGGCAGGTTGTATAAATTATTGCGGCGGATCGGAGTGCTATCAGAATTAGGTAAACTGGGAGCCAAGAATGGTGATACAATCAAAATTGGCCAAAAGACTATAGAATACAAAGAAATCTAAGTTTCCCGTCATTCCAAACACACTTTTGATATATTTAATAACTGATTTGGAATCCAGACCCCCCGCTAAAAATAACCTTGGGGCTATCGCACCCGACTTCGCCCTTCGGGCTACGACGGGCAGGCAGTAATAGTGCACCGCACCTACCTGCCGGTAGGAGCAGGCCTGTCTACCGACAGGTAGATTCGCACCCCGTTAAAAATAAGTTTGGGCCTGTCGCACAGTGGTAGTGCATCGCATTNNGGGGCAAGTTAGCAGATCTTAACCATTGACTAAGTGGCGATTTTAGATACACTATAAAAAGATTTTTGTACCTTGGAGGTTCCAGACATGAAAGAATCACCCGAAGAACCACTATTTTGCGATGGCATCAATTGCGGTAAGGACATCACATATGCGGATGATGTGGTCTATAGTCATACTGGCGGCGTCTATTGCAGCGATGATTGCAAAGATAACACCGAGCCCATGGGTGCTCCCACGACAGGCAGAGCTGCTAATACCCGTGGCGGCAGAAGGCAGTCTCGCCGAGGGGCCGATATCCGTTGGGAAGTTACTCAAAGCGCAATGATCACGGAATATGAGCTACGGCAAATGGACGAGGCTCAGATCCTCAGCCTGCGCAATTGGCTCAAGTGTTATGTCAAAAAGGATCAGCACAACCTGATCGATCATGCTGACATAAGAAGACTATCCATCTTTGAGCGCCAAGTACGGGCGCATATAGAAAAGATAAAGCAACGCCGCGCGCTCAAAGATAGCATCAAAACCGGGTAGTCGGCGCCATCCGTCCAACCAATAGGGAAACGACCCTCCGCCCACCCCAAAAAGGTGGGTTTTTTGTATGCCAAAATGTCAAGGGCCATATCAGGGGATTACCAGCTCTGGGAGCCGAAAAACTCTTGACAAGAGGGCTATTTTGGAGTAAGTTAAAATAATACAGATACGGCAGATTTTACAACTAAATAAGGAGAATTATGGATAGCATGTTATTAGTGCTAGCGCCTTTTATTATGTCTGCATCTATGCAATTAAGTGCTTTAGATGCCAGCTTAAGAATCCTGCCCGAAAACCGGTTGATTTTGCCTAAAGTAGAAACCTTCCTGGTGGAAAAACGCAGTCCTTTACCAGCTGGAGAACTATTAAAATACACCAACTGGGAGATGATCGTAGCACTGTCCAATGCCGAAAGTGGTTATGGCAAGCACTTAGGCGGGGATTACAACGCTTGGGGGATTAAAGATTTCCGAAAAGGTAGTGCCAATTTTGGCAAAACCAGGGACTTTACTTCTTGGGCGGAATCCATCCAATATGCTTCTGAATTACTTTATAAGTACGATAAGGAAGACGGCGAACCCACGGCTGTGGGCATGGTAGCCCGCTGGAAATATGTAAAGCCTTATGGGCATTGGATCAACAATGTGAACTATGCGTTGAATGATTTAGAAAATCATATCCAAGCCTAAATTTTTTCTGTTACCTTTCTATAAAGGTGACACCAAAGTCCCAGCCAGTCACTCTCATTATTCATCACAAAAAATTCCCTTTCTGCTTTCGCCCTAACAAACAACGAGCTGCGCAGCGGGAATTTTTTGGATTCAGTACATTCGGGCTCCAATGGCTGGTTTTTATGGCGTCATCCTGAACTTGATTCAGGATCTGAAATTAGAAATTTCAAACATGACCCCGCCCACAGAGATTTTACTCATTTCATTACCGCCTCTCCTCCAATGCTCGGTCAAAAACAAAAATCCAAATCTGTCATCATGAACTGACGAAGTCTTCCTTACTTCGTCATCCTGGCCTACCGGCAGGCAGGCTGGCCTCGTCCAGGATCGTATAATTGATTCAGGATCTCTATCGCCGATAATATAGATTAACTTAGAAAACTTAGTGCGAGAGATGCTGAAATAAATTCAGCATGACGAAAGATTTTTACCCAAAAGAAAAAGGCTGGACGAGATCGCTCAAAAGAAATATTTTAGCGCTGCCAGCCTTTTTATGAACCTGGCTGGCGTAGTATCCGTCAAAGAGACAGATGCGCTAGCTAGATTCGTACATAATCACTTTGCCGATCAATAGTGATTAAACCCCCTTGCTGCCCTTATGGTTTCTCTGCAAAGCAGAGTTAACCGTAATGTTAAAAGGTACAAAAGAAACAAATTTTTATTTTTGTTTTAGTAACGAGGGACTGATCGGGTCCCGGATCGGGCAGGTTGGGAAAGCGATCTACCAAGTCATTGCTAAACCGCTTACCCAAAGCAAGAAAGATCATTAAGAAATGTTAATGTTCAGGAAATTATATTATTGTAGTATAACTGGGCAGATAAGTCAAGAAGTAATAGGAGAAATAGGATATTTTAAGCTTCCAGAGCTGATAGTTTATGAGTAAGAAATATGCTATATTGAGTATATCCTATCTTTCTGCGGAGGTGTACCTTTGATGGTTAGTTTGCTTATCGGCGTTCCTACTATCGTGGGTGTTTGCGGTTGGTTGGCTGAGTTCGGGTCCATAATGGTGACCGAAACGGATTGGAGTTGTAGTTTGCCAGCCTCAGGCAAGTATTTTACAACCTTCATTATCGTTTACGGGTTTCTGCTGATCGTTGCAGAGACCTTCAGTATATTCAGTTATGCTCAGCCAAGTTGACATCCCAAATCAGCGACCTCCCACAAACCATAAAACCTCGTCAACGCACGAGGTTTTCTTATATAATAGTGACATGTTAGTGGCGCCACATTTTTTAATAGGGACAGCCATAGCTGTCTACGCTCCAGAAGCGGGGCCAGCGGCTTTAGCTGCAATTACTAGTCATTTTGTGCTGGACTCGATTCCACATCGGGATACGATTGGAACGACCCATATTAATTTAGGCAATATCGTGATGGAGATATTTGATATTACCATCACCGCGCTTATATTTTGGTGGATTGTCCCTGCCCACTTGCGCGGCTATGCTTTGCTGGTGGGGGGAGCGGCAATTTTACCCGATCTATTGGCCATACCGTCTTGGTTCTGGCCCCAATTATACCGTTTGCCTGTTATTAACCAATTACATTCGTGGCATGTTGACTATTTACAGGACAGAAACGGATCACTTAATTGGTTTTGGGGGTTATTACCGCAAGTGCTAATTATTTTGGCAGTAATCTGGCTAATCAAGTTTTAACAAAACCCCGTTAGTACGGGGTTTTGTTAATGTTATTGAATTTTTGTGTATAAAATTACTTTTTGGGCATGAAGATCTCGTAGAGCCCGAAGATAACATAGATGATACCGAGAACCACGGCCAGAGTGAAAGCCCAATCCCGGTTAACAAAGACCAGAATCAGGTCCACAATACCGATAAGTAGATAAAGATACGGCATACGCCTCTCCTTTCTATTTAACTTTATGACCCCTATTGTCAAACTAACTCTATTATAACGGTTAATTTAAGGTCGTGCCGATGAAGTCGGGGTGGCCTTGCAGAAAATCTCGACCAGAAGTGGGTTTCTTGCCTTCGATTTGGATATTTAAAAGCTTGACACTATTTTGGGGGGTAGCAACGGCGGGGAATTTATCGGCGGTAAGCCCAACTGCGCCGATGGGTTGTCCGGTAGATGGCACAATTTCCGCACCCAATATTTTTAAACGTTGGTCATGCCAAAATGTGTAGGCGGTGGGCCACGGCTGATAAGCGCGGACTTGGCGATCAATCACATCGGCCGATTTTTGCCAATCGATTTTCCCATCTTCTTTATGAATAATTTTTACATAAGTNNCTCCGCTCCAATGTGAGCTAATTTTTGCGTGAGGCTGGCGGTGGTGTCAGTCGGACTAATATTAATAGGTTGGCTTTTGGCGATAATCGGCCCTTCGTCCATTGCCAGCACTAATTTCATTAAAGTTACGCCAGTAACATCATCGCCGTTCAAAATACTTGCGGTTATCGGAGAAGCTCCTCGATATTGGGGCAGGAGAGAAGCGTGTACATTGACCACGCTTGCTGCCGGTATGTCTAAAATATCTTGCGGCAAGATTTTACCGTAAGCTGCGACCACCATCACATCCGGGTCAATGTCTTTTAGTCGAGCGATTAGCTCCGCATTGTTTTTTATTTTATCCGGCGTTAATACGGTTAAATTATGCTGTTCGGCAAATCGCTTGACTGAGCTGGGTTGGGAAATGCCGCCGCGACCTACCGGCTTGTCCGGTTGGGTGACGACTGCGACCACATTAATAGTTGGATGATCGATGAGGGCTTGCAAAGACGGCACCGCAAACTCCGGTGTTCCCATAAAGATCAATTTGTATTTTTGGGCTGTCTCCATCCCGCATTTACATTGAGTAAGTATAGGCTTCGTCTAAATTGTTCAAGCGATCGATAAACAAAACGCCGTCGAGATGGTCTGCTTCATGTTGGATAATTCTGGCCTCTAATCCGGTAGTCGCAAATTCAATTATTTTCCCATTGATGCCTAAAGCACGCACGGTGATTTTTTCGTTGCGTTTGATTCGGCCAAAGACATTGGGGACTGATAAACAACCCTCCTCATCAGCAATTAGTTTCTTGGATACCTTTGTAATCTCCGGGTTGATTAAAATAGTAAGCGGGATATTAGGGGTAGCGTCCATAGAATCCTTGGGTTTAATATATTCATAAACAAAAACGCGTTTCAAGGCGCCAATTTGCGGGGCCGAAAGTCCGACGCCACCGCTACAGCGCAAAGTCTCCACTAAATCTTTAACCAACCGCATTACCGCTTTATCTAATTTCTTAACCGGCTGGGACTTTTCCCGCAGTTTCTTGCTGTTGTAGGTGAGTATTTTCTTGACCATAGTTCAAGTTTAGCATATCAGCATATCAGCAGGTCAGCAGGTCAGAAAATCCCCTCCTGCCAGAGGAGGGGTGGGGGGAGGAGGGAGTATTTTTTAACTCTTATTAAGGAGAGGAGAGCGGTGCCCCGTACAATTCAATATATATCCAGAGAGGATAAATATCATATTCTGGATGAGACTGAATTGTGCTGGGGGTGGAGTTATCCAGTTTTATGCTATTATAAGGTATTCTTTGACAAATAGAAAATCACCCTAAGGAGGTGAGGTATTGATGGAACTGTTCGGTTATATTAACCTATCGCTCGTAGCTGTGTTTTGGATCTGCGACATAGTGCGGAGCATGCGCGAGAAGGACATCGCATATTTAATATTCCATGCTGTGATTCTCATAGCCATTGTGGCCTGTTTCTATGACCCGGCAGGATTTATAAAGGGCGCTAACTTTGGCATAGCCATGGCGGGCGGATATCCCTACACACCTTAAAGGAGGTGAAGCTATGATATCTAGTCTTCAGGGAGCCCTTATAATGGGTGGTATCTGCATGGTTTGCGGAGTGTTGGGTTTAATCCTTGAGCACTTCGAAGGCGGAAGAGCAGGACGACCGTTGGGGTATTCTATGATTATCGGAGGAATTATTCTGATAAGCGGTGAATACTTCGGTGTCTGGCATTATCTTTTCAGCTGGACGATGGCAATCTAATGCTTCCATGCTACATAGTGTGTTCTTTATAGATAGCCGGATGATCTCCGGCTTTTTTGTTAACCTCTTCAACGGCTCATCCCTATGAGCCGTTGCGGTTAAATTAGATTTTTTTTGGGGTCTGCCCATTGGCGGATATTTTAATTTTTAAAACCCCATTGAGCAAATTGCGTAATCTGGTAGAAAAATTATTGCAGCGAAGCTGTTGTTTGAGGCCGATGTGTTATCGGCCGAGTTCAGCGAAAGCCAGAAAGATAATTTTTCTTTGCAGATAGTAATTTGTGAATGGGCCCGCCTTTGGGTACCACCCGTTTGGCGGCGCAAATGGGTGGTGAAGAAATATTTGGATACTTTTCTAGAAAAGTAGCAGATAAATTTAAAGGTTAGGGATTAATACACCCCTCTCACTCTCCCCTCGGCAAGGGGAGAAATTATATATAAGAAGTTAAGAGGATTTTCCTTTTAATTCATTCTTCACTTTCCACCAAAACAACTTCCCGGGATTATCTATTTTACTATCTTTAATTTCAGCTAAAATTTGCCGGACTTCCTTAACTCCCAGCCGCTTAAAAAATCCTAAGTAGAAACTAAATGAACCCGGCCCCTTTTTGGCAGTTTCGCCGAACAAGGTTCTTGTCTCATCAACCAAAAGATGCAACTCGGAATGAAGATGGGGGTTACGGGGGCGGGTCTGGTATCGGCCTAAATTGGCCTTGATGTCGTCCACCCTGTTAGAGATAGGAAGCGCTTGCGCTTCCGTAGTTTAAGTATAAATTAGTCATAAGCTTGATGTTTCCTTTATATATTAAATCAATCTGAGAAGGCAACGGTTATCTCTAACGGGGTCCATAGGTTTATCTTACCAGAGGCCTTGTTTAACCCCGTCATTCTGGGGAGTCCCTGGGACAACTCCCTGCCTACCGGCAAGGCAGGCAGAATCGTATATAAGATTCTGGATGCGTCAGCCACAGGCTGATTTACCAGAATGACGACAAGAAGAGGAGATTTTTAGGGCAGTCAGAGCTTATTATTGACTTATAAGGCATTTTTTATTAAAATAATGTTGCGTTGTTTTTAGGGATTTGTTACTATAACCAACGTGGGGTTAACCCATATATATAGATAAGTAATTGCGTTTGGACAAGCTGATCAAAATTTATTCCTGCCAACAGAATAAACTTAGCATAGCTTTAGATTTAGCCCGATTACCCTAATTTCAACCCCATAAACTTTTTTAAACAAGTAAGGGTTGAATGCCCTTATTTTTAATTTTCGCTCGCGAAAATTAATCCTCCGTAGCGATATCTGTATCGCAAGAGACAAATGATCTATTTGCGATGAGATTGAGCGAAGGACGGGTAACACCTTGTTACCATTGTGCAGAAATCAATCCCGCGGAATCCAATCTATATCAGAAGAGGCAAATGACCTATTTCTGGAAAGATTGAGCGCAGGACGGGTAACACCTTGTTATTGCGACCCAGAAATTAATCCCCCGACATAGTCCGCCATCTTGTCCGGCGTAGCTCATGCGAAGACGGAAGCCAAGGCGACGGCGGAAGCATCTCACATTTTTAAAAATATTATTTACCTGCTGAAATTCTAACCTGCTGAAACTCTGACCCGCTAAAATTTTTCATATTAGATTTGCCCATTGATAATTAGTTAAAGATTCCACAAAAAAATTAATGTCCTTGGTTTCTTGTAACTACCGATTAAGACTAAATTCTTAAGGATGAAGCAAGTTACGTAAGGGCTGTCGGTGGATGCCTTGGGAGAAGTAGACGATGAAGGACGTAGCAGGCTGCGATAAGCCTCGGGTAGGTGCCAAGCAACCTTTAATCCGGGGATTTCCGAATGGGGTAACCCCCCC
>DQGN01000041.1 GCA_003524745.1 Patescibacteria group bacterium | reverse complement strand
CCGCGAGGTGGTCGCCAGGGTCGCGAACCAGATTGGGCCCGCAACCGCGGGCAAGACGAGGAGTATGGGCCTATCTTTTGACAAACTGATCAAAAATTTAAATTGGTACCTTTGTAAACTAAAACCGCCTAACCAGCGGTTTTTAAAAATCTATTTTCTAACGATATTTACGAAGAGTGGTGGCGATAGTGATATCTTTAGTAAATTTGTCCGAAAATGTCATATCTTTGCGCACCGCTTCGCTCCCGCTGTTGACCGCTAAATCCATATTCTCCCCTACTTCGATATAATGGCTGAATACGGCCCGGTTAGCTCCGGGTTGTCTTTGCACTTGCAAGTTATAGTTCGCTTTGCCATTCGTAAAATTCAAAGCAAAAGGCAAAGTATAATTAATATTAATTTCTTTGGTCTCGCTCGGGTTAATCGTNNCAGTTAAACTATCTTTGATTTCGGCGGGAGCGAAGATTTGCGTGGCTAATTTCATCTCGCGTACAATTGATGCGCTGCTTTTATTTCCCCCCAGATTAGCTTCGACCACATAGAGATAATCCGTCGCCGGCGGCGGCACTTTTATTTCCCCGCTCCAACCCAATATGGCCATCACTTTTTCTAATTGGGGGTCGCTAAAGTAAATCAGAATGTCTTTGTTCATTAACCGATTAAACAAGCTTTGACCGATCAACCGCAATTCCCGGGAATTGGCGCTCATTAACCGATTCATCAAAATCGGCATAAAATCTATGAGGATTTGTTTAGGATTATCGTGCAAATTTTGATCGGCAATTTCGATTTGCTTTTGGGTTTTCTCGACAAAATTCTCCGCGGATAATTTTAACTTATATTGGGGCAAATCAATCGGCCCGGTGATAGACAGGATATCGGTAATAACTTCGGGTGTCAGGGCAATCATCCCATCCACCGATCCTCCACCGGCTTGTTGGTATAATTTGCTGATAGTTTGGACAGCCGTAGGGAAATTAGGCTCCCAATTAGCATCACGAATACCATAGTAGGCTGTAATGGCTTTTAAGGGATCAGGCAAAGGCACGTCGCTATATTTGTTTTGCCCATCTAAGCGTTGGCTCGTATCGGCTGAGATACTAACGATATTGCCATGCGCTAATTCTACTACCGCTACACTACCGATAAATCCGCCTGTCGGCCGCAATTCATTATTATTCTGGTTAAGAAACAGGTAATGCTGGGGGATACCAAACCCCATCGCATTCGGTAAGCGTTTAGCTAATCCTCCTAATATCTCCATGGCCTCACTCAAAGCCTGGGTTTTACTTTGGGCCTCTAAGACAGTAGCCGCATAAGCCGGATCGACCGATTGGATGCGGATTTTACGCAAAGCCGCATCCGCTAATTTAACTTCCGCCAAAGCTATATCGATTTGTCGCGCATTAGCTATGAGAATTTGACCGATTTGTTCACCGGCATTATTAAAATTGCTTCCTGTCACCGTGAGGCCATCCCAATAAGTGACCAGCGGCTTCAAGGCAGTAATTAAGCTAATCCCCGCTTTCGCTAAATGTTGTCCGCTGGAAAGAAGATCTTGCCCCAACCAAATCTGGGAATCAGGGAGGCTCCAATCCGCCATAATTAAATGACTTTGCCCCAAATCAGCGAATAAACCTAGTGCACTAGTAAAATTTTTATCGGCCGCCTGGAACTGGGCCAAGGCAGTATCTACTTCCATATTTTGCAAGGCGGCCGCTGCCTGCAACAAATTGCCTGCGGCAGCGGTACCCTTTTGAGTTAACTCTTCTTTAATGCTTTGGGCCCCGCCATACGAAAATATACCGGTTAAATAAACCAGCGACGCAAAAATAATAAACAGCAGCCACCGGATTAAACCCACCCAAAACCTGGGCTGCGTGCTATCAAACTCCAAATTTAAAACCTGGGCAGTTGGATTCGCCCTTGCCGTCCAAGCTGACTGCAAAATGACTTCGGGCTGATCACCGGCAAAATGGAGGCGCCGACCCAAGCTCTTTGCTCTCCGCTTGATATGGTAATATGTCTTATTTTCCCCCATGCAATAAAATATTTAATGTTTCCTTTGCAGTTTTTTCCCAAGTAAATTGTTTGGCCCTCTCTCTCCCCTGTTTAATTAATTCGTCCGCCATATTTTTGTCCGCACAAAGTTGATAAACCGCCTCATTGATTACCGTTTGGTCGTTCGGATCGACCAACAGAGCTGCCTCCCCTGCCACTTCTGGCAATGACGAAACATTACTCGTCACGACCGGGCAGCCCGCTGCAAAAGCTTCTAATACCGGCAAGCCAAACCCTTCGTACAAAGAAGGGAAGACAAAGATGGCAGCGCCTTGCAACCAAGCGATTTTGTCTGATTCGGTTACCGGCCCGGTAAAAATGACCTCCTGCTGCAAATTTAACTTTTCAATTTCAGCAAAAACTGGTTCTTCCAACCAACTTTTTGCGCCTGATATCACCAACTTCATATTAACATTTTGCGTTTTGAGATAAGCCAATGTCCTCACTATTGCCACCACATTTTTGCGCGGTTCTAAACTACCGATGTAATATAAGTATCTTCCCGGGATATTAAATTTTTCTTTCAAGGCGAGAATAGCCAGCTCTCCTACCGGAATAAAATAACTTGGTTCGATTCCTTCGTAAATAACCTGGATTTTGACAGGATCAACTCGGTAGATTTTTTCTAAATCATGTTTGGTGCTGCGGGAAACAGCGATCAGTTGATCGGCTGTTCTGGATAGATAAGGATAACTCATCTGCCATTGCCATAACCGTGATTTCCAAGTATAAAACTGGGGAAATAATTCAAACACCAAATCATGGAAAGTAATGATCTGTCGACACCGCCGACTTACTGGTAGTATGCGCGGGCTTGGTTGCCACATTACCCCCAACCCTCCGCAAATAAGATCCGCCTTAGGCCAATCGAGAGGCTTCCACAACGCATGCAACAACAAAGGAAAATTAACCCATTTTAATTTGCGAATTTCTACATTCTTCTGGCGCAACCATGGCGCTGCGGCAATAAGCTCCGCTAATTTTTTATCTAAATCTCGATAAGATACATAAAATAATACAAAAGTATTGGTTTGGTCCAATCGTAACAATTGTTCTAATACTTTCGAGGTATACTGTTCGACCCCGCTCCACTTACCTGTCAACAACCCCCTGATATCTACTCCGATTCTCATGCGCGCCAATATTTATCCCATAGGATCACGAAGCCGCCTAAAATGACTCCGACAAGAGCTCCCAGACCAGCGTTCGCTAAAGCCACCGGCACAACCGAATAATTAGTGGGATCAAAATTATAAATCACATACCCGCCGGTTTTCCCGGCCTTTTGCGCGTGCTGGCCCACTTCCCGATAAATTAAGTCGCGCCAGCGGTTGTTAGCCGCCAGAGCCAGATCGGCCGAGGGCGCTACTACCGCCATCGAAAAAGTCTGCATCGACAAGGAAAGAAATTGGCTGCTTATAATATCGGGGAAATCGGTCCGCAATTCATTCTGCAAATTATCGCTTCTAACCCAAGATTTAATCACATCAATAAACAAATTGCTTGCCTGTAAATCCTCGTAACTCCCATTGGTTGCTGGATCGACTACTCGAGGCAGTACGGTGTAAACAATTTTACTGCCGAACATCACCGTTTTGGGCTGAGTCATATAATAAGCGCCACCAGCAATAATCAAAGGAAAAACAATTAACCAAAGCCAATAATAATAACGGGATAATATTTTCATAATTAAGACATTAATGTTAGATGGTCTTGATAACTTTTATCGATAAATTCTTTGATTTTGTTTTGAAAATTAGCCTTGTCAAATTTCTTGGCATGTTGCCGAATTATTTCTGGTTGCCAGGCCACCGCTTGCGATTTGATGACTGCTTCGGCCAAAGCTGCTGGTGTTTGTTGATCAAAGAAAATTCCTGTTTTCCCGTCGATAATGGTATCTAATGCGCCCCCGCCCCGGTAAGCCACTACCGGCCGACCGCTAGCGGAAGCTTCCAAGGGCACGATACCAGCATCTTCTTCTTGGGGCATAATTAAGGCGCGGCAATGAGATAAATAATGCGCGACTTCGGCATCGGATAACCTGCCCAAAAAAGAAATATTGTTTTTTGCTTCTAACATCCATTGCTTTAAGGCAGGACCAGTCCCGATAACTTTTAACGGTAATTTCAAACTATTAAAGGCTGCAATAGCCAAATCTGTGCGTTTATAAGCTGTTTGGCGCCCCACTATTAAATAATAATCTTCGATATCTTCCGCAATAGAGAACCTCGCAGTATCCACCGGGGGGTGGATGACGGTCGATTCCCGTTCATAATATTTCTTGATCCGAGATTGAGTAGTGCGAGAATTAGCTAAAAAAACATCTACCCGATCGGCCGCTACCCGATCCCATAATCTTAACTTATGAATTAAATTAGGGATCACGAAGCGCACCGCAGGGTTAAGCCAACCAAATTCAGGATGTTGTAAATAATAATGGTAATGACTCCAATAATACCGGGTGGGGGTGTGGCAATAACAAACATGTAGTGTCTCCGGTTTGGTCAACACGCCTTTCGCTTCTGCGCTGGCGCTGCTAATTACAATATCGTAATCATCTAAATTAAGGAGTTCGAAGGCCAGCGGCCGCAGCGTGGGCCACAGTTGGTGCTTTTTACCCAACGGCATAGTTTGCAAAAAACTCGTAATAACTTTGCGCCGCGCCAATTCAGGAAACAGCTCCGGTTTATATACCGAAGTAAAAATATTGGCTTGCGGGAAAATCTCTGAGAGAGCTAATACTACCCGTTCGGCCCCGCCTCGACTCGCCAGCCAGTCCGCCACAATCGCTATTTTTAATTCTTCTATATTCTTCATCCGTCACTCCGTCATCCTGAACTTGATTCAGGATCTGTTTTTATTTCTGTAGATTCCGGATCAAGTCCGGAATGACACTAAAAATTCTAATAAGCACCTTTACGAGTAAACACCGCCCAAATCGTTTTTAAAATAATCTGAATGTCTAACCAAAGCGACCAGTGCTCAATATAATACAAATCTAATTTAATATATTCTTCGAATGATGAATCCGATCTGCCAGAAGCTTGCCATAAACCGGTGATGCCTGGTTTGACCAACATGCGCCGGTTTTGTTCTTTATTGTATTGGGCATATTCATTCACCAAAGGAGGCCGCGGACCGACTATGCTCATATCCCCGTCTAAAACATTAAACAATTGAGGTAATTCATCCAAACTGGTCTTGCGCAACCATTTACCTATTTTAGTAATCCGAGGATCGTTCTTCATTTTAAATAACGGCCCCGTCGCTTCATTGTTATGTTGGCGCAATTCATCCAATAACTGTTCTGCTTCCGTGCCCCCGTATTTTTCCCCAGTAGAAAGATGGGTATACATTGATCGAAATTTATAAAAATTGAATTCTTTGCCAAACTGCCCCGGTCGCTTCTGGACATACAGAGCCGCCCCCGCCGAGTCTAATTTAATTAGTATGGCAATAATGATCATTACCGGAGACAATAAAATAATCGCTACTGCAGCGGATAAAAAGTCAAACAGACGTTTCATGATTCTTCCCCATCCGTCTAAGGCTGTTGGTTTGATTTCCAACAAAGGATGTCCATTAATGACCTCGCTAAATAGATTTAACGACCTCAATTGAACCTTGGACGGAACATACTTAAACCGAATACCGTGCTGCTCACAAAATTCTATCAATTGCAACTCTAAGCCATTGTGAGTGGCATTATCACCGGTAAAAATAATTTGGTCGGTTTGCTCTGCATTAATTAACGCACCCGGATCGTTGGTTTCCAATAAAGCTGCCGGATCAATTATTTTCACTACTGCTAATTGTTTTTTATAATGGTCAGCTAATTCGGCGGATAAAGCACCGTCTCCGACAACCACTAAATGTTCTTGTTGATAGCCGAGTTTGGACAAAAGGCGTTGCCCGGCTGCCCACAATAATCTGCCCAGAAAAACAAATATAATACCAAAACCCCAAGCATAAGCGGCAATCAATCGGGAAAAGAAGGTCTCTTTGAGGCCAAATAAAACGATGATAAATAAAGCTAAACTAATGGAAACTCCCGCAAAAATTTGATACAACAAACTACCCAACTTATCATTAGCTTGGCGATGATAGATACCTGTGGTAGCAAAAATTACTACCCAAGCAGTAGCGATGAGACTGGTTAGTCTAAGATATTCCTCCCAAGGCAGCATATAGGTGACAGCGGGAGCACCAAACCACTGCTGCGCTCTGACCCAATAAGCCAACAAGAAGGCCCCCCAAATCATCAACCAATCAATCGGTACCGGCAAAAAAGTGAATACAAGGCGAGATCTTTTCATAAGGAGAATGTAGGTTTAGTTCTCCCCTATTATATCTGAAAACCTCCAAAAAATCCCCTGTTTCAAAAGGAGATTTTTAATGCTGTCTGTCAGCTATAAGCCGAGTTCTGTCCCCTCACTAATTTCTATGCGCAATATCTATTTTTATCTGTAGCTCATAAATCTATACATGGACTACAAACCTGTTAATTATTCCGCACGGAAATTAGTGAGGGGGGCAATCATCTATCTAGATCAGTTGTTGCCAACTGATTCATGCGTTGGGATCCGAATCTATCTATTCTTAGCTCAAAATATTGATAGATCCTGACCCACCCAACTTGCACCGAACAGGGTTTACCGGGACACTCCGCTCACGCGGAGGCCTTACAAGTAGCAAGCGCGGATTATCAGGTTTGGCCTAACTCTCCGCATATCACTTCTTATAACTTTTCACCTTTGGCCACGAAGTGGTCACCCTGAGCAAATTTGCAAAGCAAATCAGCCGAAGGGTTACCTTATCATGGTTAGTATTGTCTCTGTGGCACTTTCCCTAAGATTACTCTTGGTTCCTGTTAGGAACTGTTCGAACTAAGAGTGGTGCTCGGACTTTCCTCCCCTCACTTTCTGGGTTCAAGGCTCACGCTTAACCTATTTTTCAAATGCTGAAAACCTTGACCAAATCGCTTCAATTGAATCTCACGTTTCAGGGCATCGCGTTTCGCCTTATATGCTTCGTAATATATAAGCTCGAATGGCGCATGTCCCTTGGTTGATCGAGATTGCAATGCATTATGTTCTTTGAATCTCTGGCGTAGATCGCTAGTAGAACCTATGTATAGGCTACTGTCCTTCAAGCTACGTATAAGATAAACATAATGCATAGAGCCCAGAAAGTGAGGGGCGATTACCCACTAACAGACAGCTTAATTATCCTATCAAAATGTGCTAAAAAATCAAGTATCAACCAAAACGAGGAAGCAGTATCAAGCTGGGAAAGCAGAGCAGGCAAATTCCTCCCCTGCCAGAGGGCCTGCCTGCCGGTAGGCAGGGAGGTTAGGAGGGGAGGGAGTATAAATTAAACAATCCCCTCTAGTCTCTGCTTCCATATAGAAGCTACACCTAGCCTCCCCTTTGCAGGGGAGGAATCAAAACACATCCCCACCTCGCCTCCCCTTTATTAAGGGGAGGAAATAAGAGGAACCAATAAGATTTCTCTCCTGATTAAGGGGAGGAGAACAAGACCGGAACAAATGGTAGCTAAAAGCTTTTTGTTTTGCCATAATGGATTAGTGAGTCCCGTTAGAAATAGCGTAATTAATAGTATCAATGGGATTAACTAACACTATGGTTTGTTTGCTACACTATCTATCACTTAATAGAAATCTCTAACGGGATGAGTAACGGAGCTAAGAAACAACCTTTTATTATTGCTATCGCCGGCGGCACTGGCTCTGGCAAAACTTATATTGCCAAAAAGTTACACGAAGTGGCGCCAGATCGCACCGTAAGCATTTCACAAGACAACTATTACCGCGACAGAAGTGATGTCCCCAAAGAAAAAAGAATGGAGATCAATTACGATGAACCCAGCGCGATAGATAATAAAATGTTTTTGGAGCACTTGAAACAATTGCGCGCAGGCGATCCCATTGATATGCCCCAATACGATTTTGCCACTCACACTCGTAAGCGCGAAACTTTAAGAGTTCATTCTGCTCCCGTTATTATTGTGGAAGGAATCTTGATTTTAGTGGATTCGGATATTCGCAAACTATTTGATTTAAGTGTCTTTGTAGATGTGAAACCAGATATTCGCCTTGCGAGGCGCCTCGAGCGCGATACCTCGGGCGAACGCGGAGATCGCACCTGGCAAGAATCCATTAACCAATATTTAGTATCGGCTGGACCCATGCACGACAAATATGTCGAGCCCGGCAAAGATGTGGCTGATATCATCATCAATAATAATGGCACTATTGATGATCTGAAAGACGGCGTGGCAGCCTTAGAGGCTCGCATCAAAGAAGTTTTAGGACAATGCTCATAGAGAGCATATGTCCAATTAAAAATTAAGAATTAATAATTAAAAAATGCCAGATAAGGAACCTGACATTTATAAGCGAAGCTACAATTTCTCTTGCCAATTAATTAAAACTATCAAAGTTTTGCCCTCCGACCAAATCAGCAGAATAATGATATCACAACTAATACGATCTGGAACATCAATATCAGCCAATCTCTATGAGGCAAAATATGCCGCAAGTCGCAAAGATTTTATTAATAAAGTTGCGATATCTCTCAAAGAAACTCGAGAAACTATTTACTGGATGCAAATACTACAAGATACTGGTTACGCTAACCATGCGCTCAAGGAACTATCAGCAGAATGCACCGAGTTATTGAAAATACTGTCATCTATAAAGTTAAACTCCCAAAAATCAGCTCCCGTCTAGATTATTGATTTTTCTTTAAAAGCTGATAATCTAACCTTATCCTGCCTGTTTTCTTTATTAATTCTTAATTTTTAATTCTTACTTGTTGCAAAGCAACCTTTCCTGATCAATTCTGTTCCCGTTTCTTAATTATTAATTCTTAATTAACACGCGGTGTTTTAGGGGCGGTTAGCTCAGTTGATTAGAGCGCTTCCTTGACGTGGAAGAGGTCACCGGTTTGAATCCAGTACCGCCCACCAGTCTCTGTCATAAAATAAAATTCTATTATAAAAACATGTTATCTGATTTTTGTTAACAAAAAACCGCCCGATTGGGCGGATTTCTAAATATAAGGTACAGACATTAGTTCTCGCTTCCGCCATCTGGCGAAGGCGGACGACGGAGCTCGAACGGTAAAATCAGTTTTGCGGGACTGCCAAACGAGTCCCACAATTTTTGCAAAATTTGTCCTCTGGGGTTTGAGGACGACCACATGCCTGACAAAAATTCCCCGGCAGTAGCTCCGCGTAAGAGCGATCCGGCTCATTCTCAAACAATAATCCACATTTGTAGCAATTTTTAGCCCTCGCTGCTTTGAGAGCATCACATCGGCTACAAAGTCCGTAAGCCGGATCAACAACATAATTATTGATGGTGTTCTGGCAAAGCTGACACTTGCCGTTCCTTATGTTCCCACCACAGTAGATACAATGGCGGAACAAAAATCTCGAGCGGGGCTTTTCGGCTACAGCGGAAGACTGCGACACAGACGCGACATTGTTATTGGGCGAGTTGTCGCCAATTGCTCGCTGTAATTTGTCCCCTACCACACCAACAATCTTCATGGTTTGTCCAGTAGTTGTTACAGCTGCCTGCTGTAACCGGGAAAAATCAAGCGGGCCTTCTTCGTCAATACCTCTAATCAATCCTTGGCGGATCAAGTATTTAGTGACGATAAACATCGCCACACCAGCCCCGCCATACAAAAGCCCCCAGTCAAAGATTGCGCCGCCAACATCCAAACTAATTTTTGTGTCGGTATAATCAACACCGCCAGCAAATTTGACAGTCATGATCATGGTGGCAATCAATCCTACCAGCAATGGTCCGAGAATATATATAGCGCTAACGGATTGACGAGTAAAAATCACCACCGCAGCGAGCAGCCCGGCGATAACGAGCAGCCCCACCAAAAAACTATAGTGTGCACTCGTCTGGCTTATTAGCGCCCCGTTTGCATCCCGTACCATTAACTTTATCCCAGATAAAGTCGGGTAATTTGTCAGAACATCGACAAAAAAACTTTGGTTATTCGGAATGCCACTATCAGCATAACTGACTTCCGGAGCTTCAACCCATGCACCAAAAAGACTGGCGCCTCCTTTTACCATCAAAAGACCTGGTGTTTTGTACACCAAAAGTCCTATGACTAAGATCATCACGACCGCCCAAGCCCACAGTGCGGGTTGGTTAAAGAACTTGGCTAAGAATTGCATGGCTTCATCAGCCTCCTTTGTGTTCTATTTATCAATCTGGGACTATATTTCTTTGATTTGTCCCTGCCCCAATTAAAGTATTTTTTTCTTCGATTGTCAAGCATAAATCTAAATAAAGTAGCCCCCTCGGCGCATCGTCACTAATTTTGCCAAAGCAAATTGGTGAGGGATTACTCGGGGAATAAAAAATATTGCTCATTGCAATCCCCTCCTAACCCTCCCCTTCGCAGGTGGAAGAAAGGAGTATATCCCCTCCTCTCGGGAGGCCTGCCTGCCGGTTTACCTGCCGTGAGGCATGGTAGGCAGGGAGGGGTTAGGGGAGGAGTGTATAAAATAATCTATAGGATCCCCTCCTTACCTCCACTTAGCAGGGGAGGAACTTGATACTTGTTTCTTCATTGTCTTGCTTGGTACTTAACTCTCACACTCTTAAACTCTAACCGCTAATCTCTGTGTTTGGATACTTGATACCGGCAACTACCTAACAGAATAAGGAGTAGATGAAAAACTGCCAGTAGCGACTAAACCGCTGGCACGCGTCGATTTGATCAACATATATTGTCGAGCGGACGGGATAGCCAAAATTATGGCGACCACGGCCATTAGGATAACAAACCCGGCAAATTTAGTTTTGAATTTTTTAGTTTGTGAGACCCGAGACATTTTACGACCAAGTCTGGCCATGTGTTTAAGCTGCTTTTTCATTTTCGCCCCAAATTTAATGTTGATTTTATTATACATCATTTCCTGATTAAAGTCAAACTGGTCATTCATATTGTCGCAAATGTAATTGTTGTTTAAGTGTTTCCTCTAACCCTAACTATCCCTTGGAACCCAGATGCCAGATACCTTTGTCTTCTAATCCAGCCCTTGGAGTAGGGATAGCATGAACTAGTTAAATTTCTGTGGGCGAAGCTGTATGTTTGAAGCCCACCCCAGTTTAAGATCCTGAATCAATTATACGATTCTGGACGAGGCCAGAATGACGAAGCAAGGAAGACTTCGTCAGTTCAGGATGACGGAGAGGTAAGTTCAGGATGACGCAATACAAAACTGGGGTGGGCAAGTTCAGCGAGAGCACCCAGAAATCTAACTGAAGTTCATCATCCCGACGAACTGGTTGGGACTTTGGTGCTACCTTTTTAGAAAGGTAGCAGAGAAATGTTTTGATTACTTTTCTCGGAAAAGTAACAGAAATTAGGGTCGCTTTCAAAGCGACCAGATTCTTCGACTGCGCTCAGAATGACAGAAAAAACAGAGGGAGATAATTAATAGTAGCTGGTAAGACCATATTTTACTGAAATTGTTAGATTGACAAAAATTAAAATGTATGATACAATAAAATAATAGTCTGGGCCCAGACCGCAAAAAACAAACACTAAAAAATAATGGCTTATTTGAACCAAGAAAACAATAATCTGCCACCAGAGCAGTCTCCGCCTAACCGCTGGAGTCCAGCATTGGGCGGATCATTTTATGGCAAAATAAAGCCTAAACCTCCCAAAGTTCCGCGTTGGAAAATCGGCCTCGGGATTTTTGGCGTATTTTTGCTGTTGTTTTTTGTTTTATTTAGCCAAGAAATCAGCAATCTATTAAATTTCTGGGCGATCAAAGCCCAGAAGCCAGGCGGCCCGGAAATTACTCTATCGCTGGACCCAGTCGAACAGACTGGCGGACCAACTGATACCAGACAATACACCATCAATACCGAAATCGAAATGGGCACCTACTTCAATGCCGGCAATCTGAATGACCCCCACAATGGCGACCCCTTGCCGTTTTTAGGCACAATAACTTATCGGGTTGATGATTTAGTTGCCCAATATCCGGAATTTATTGAATCAGCCCGTATTACTGTTCCTATCGAAAATCCTGCTCTGCCGGGCAACGACCCTAACAACCCCATGATTACCGTTCTGGATGTGGTGGATGCTTTTGGTTTATTTACCAATCGTCGGCTGACTCCACCTGATTTAGGATTTATTACCACACCCCCGATCCTGACTATCGTATTGACTGATTATGCGTTAGAACAAGGTGGCGGATCAATTCCCTTCCAAATTAGTGCCGAAGTAAACTACTTGCCGGGCCTGGGAATTCTTTATGTGGCACCTCCTCCCGGGCAAGAACCTTCTGTACCAAATCCTATCCCAGCCAACGGCATTTTACATCTCGAAGGGGGCGCCCCTCCTGACTTCAGTTTGGTAGTCACCCCTAAAAATAAAACCGTATTTTGGGGAGACACAGCGCTGTATAATGTCGAACTGAAAAGTTTGAATGGATTTGCTGGCGATGTCAGATTAACTTCACCTGATTTAGTAGGCTTTACAGGCACTTATTTAGATAATTTTACTTTTGGCGGTAATCTTGATACCTTAATCGTCCCTTTGGCCATTGATGAAATTAAAAATATTGAGCTGGGGATCAAAACAACTGCCGGCAAGACCGAAGTTGTCACTATTAACTTTTTGGTCTTAGGCGATGAGGTAGTTCCTGTCCCCGGCCCTATCGGTATTCATCACGAGGATGGAGCTGTACTTCTGATTACTCCTCCGCAAGATTATACTTTAGCTGTTTTCCCGGCTACTCAAACTATCGCTCCCGGTGGCACTGCCATTTATGACATTCGACTGACTCGATTATTCGGTTTTCCCGGTGATGTTACCTTAACTGCCGATCTAATTGCTCCGTTAAATCCTAACTTGCAATCTGCCGTCTTCAGCGACACCATATTAAGCCTGGGCGACCCAGATCCCACCTTAACATTAATAGCTAAGATTCCTAATCCAGATGCAACTATTCCCTTCATCGTCTTTGGCGACACTCCTGATTTAAATGGTGCTCCCGCTCAACGCCAAGCTAACGCCGAACTTCGGATCATTAACACTCCCGATTACACAATAGAAGTTACACCTAACAGTCAAAGCGTAGTTGCCGGTGCGATCGCCACTTACACAGTTACCATTCACCCAGTAAACGGGTTTAATGAACCGGTATTGTTAACAGATGATCTCTTAGTTAATTTCAGCACTTATGTGCAAAGCGTCACCTATGACGCCAACCCTATTACCACCTCTACCTTGATGCATATTCAAACTAAGCTGGGGGTAACTCATTCCGGATTTGACTTTACCGTTACCGGAACCAGCTCTCCGAGCGGGTTAACCCGCTTTGATCAAGCTAATTTAGCTATCAGCAGGGCGCCAGATTATTCCATTGAAATTGATCCTTTAACTCGAACCGTAGCTCCCGGAGGCAGTACCAGTTATACTATCACCTTAACTCGTCTGGGTGGATTTACCGACGATGTTACTTTAAGTACTGATTTGGGCACCAAACCAGGAGTCCAATCTGCTATATTCTTACCTAATGTCTTATCTGGCGCTACCATTGTTTCTATCCTAACGGTCACTGCTGCCAACCCGGCCACCAATGTTGACCACCTATTTGTAGTAAATGGAAACACCCCTAATTTAGGAGGGGGCCCGGCAACCCGCTACACCTCAGAGGCACACTTTATTATTGCCAGCGCACCTGATTTTACTATCACGATCGAACCGCCTAAAACCAAAACTGTCAACCCCGGAGGAGCGGCCATTTATCATATTATTCTCACCCGACTGAATGGGTACGCTGAAACAGTTGCTTTAACCCATAATTTGACTAGTCCATTCGTGGCCTCGGCAATTTTTGACGATAATATGCTTGAGAATGGCCAAAATGATGCTTATCTTACCGTCACCGCCACTAATCCGGCCGATAACAGCTCTCTCCTCTTCCGGGTTACTGGTAATGGTTTAGTGAGCGGCACGCCTGCCGACAGAAGCGACAATGGTACTTTTGTGATTGTAAATCTGTTTGATTACGCCATCTCCATCTCCCCTGACAGTCGCACAGTTGCCCCTGGCGGCCAAACCACTTATACCATTACCCTAACCCGCCTGTTTGGGTTTACCGGCAATGTCAGCTTAAGCACCAATTTGGGCAGCAAAACCGGAGTGCAGTCTGCCAGCATCAATCCAGTAGTATTGTCAGGCAGCACGTTGGAGGCCACCTTAACGGTTACCGTTACTAACCCGGCCAGTAATGCCACTCATATTTTCGATGTATTCGGCGATACTGCCAACTTAAACGGCAGTCCGGCTCAGCGGTCGGATCAGGCAATTTTGATCATTTGGAATACCCCCGATTTTAATATTCAGGTTACGCCCAATAGTTTGACGGTCACCCCCGGTGGCACAGCGGTTTATACTNNGCTTACATCCAATCCGCTACTTTTGATTCCCCTACCATTTCTCCGGCCAACCTAACCACGCAACTCCGCGTTACCGCCAAAACTGGTATTGATAACCAAGATATTATCGGGTTTATTGTTACCGGCACCGGTTCAGTGGACGGGGTTTTTGCTAATCGCACCGATACCGCCGATCTGCTGATCCGCAATCTGTTTGACTATAGCATCGCTATCGATCCTGCCAGCCAAACCATAGCTCCGGGGGGACAAACTACTTATACTATCACTTTAACCCGCCTGTTTGGCTTTACTGGAGATGTGGCTTTAACTACCAATTTGGGTAGTATGTCGGGCGTACAATCAGCCATCATCAACCCAAATAATTTGACCGGTATGATAACGACGGCGACTTTAACGGCTACTGCGCTGAACCCGACTGCCGACGCCACTAATGTATTTACTGTCTTCGGCAACACTTCGAATCTTAACGGCTCTCCCGCCCAACGCACTACGCTGGCTCAACTTTTAATCAGAAACACGCCTGACTTTACTCTTTCCGTTTCTCCGAATATGCAAACTACTGTTCCCAGTGGCACAACTTCTTATACGGTTTCCGTAACTCGCCTGAACGGGATGAATCAGGACATTAATTTAGTTAATGAT
>DQGN01000020.1 GCA_003524745.1 Patescibacteria group bacterium | reverse complement strand
CCGTTCTGATAGGCCACATTTTTGGCCACCCAATCATTACTGGGGTTGAAACCGAATTTGATAACTTTAGCAGTAGCCTCTGGCAAAATTTCTCGAATATTGGCATCATCGCCACAGGCCACAACTAAGCCATCTTTGGGAACTAACTGCACAAATTGAGCAAATGCCTGTTTAATTTCATTAATATCTTGGTAGTAATCCAGATGATCGGCCTCAATGTTGGTGAGAACGGCGATTTTTGGTTTCATATCCAAAAAAGCGCGGTCGTATTCGCAGGCCTCGACCACCATATAATCACTATTGCCCAAGATGCCACACCCAGCCAAATTGCGTACCTCGGCGCCAATTAAAGCCGACGGGTCTAATCCCCCTTCCTGCAACATCAAAGCTATCAGCGTAGAAGTGGTGGTTTTGCCGTGGGTGCCGGATACGGCAATGCCGATTTTGTTTGCCATCAACTCGCCGATAAACTCTGACCGTTTCCAGACAGGTACTCCCATACTTTTGGCTTGTTCAATTTCCGGATGCTGAGAATTGTGCCGCACCGCTGCCGAAGTATAGATTAGTCCATCAATATCTGCAGGAATATTTGTAGCTGTTTGTTCCCCAATTATCACGGTCGCCCCTTTACTTTCCAGTCGGTCTCTCCCCACAAAATCTTGGATATCGCTCCCGGTAATTTTATAGCCTAAACCTAAAAGCACATCCGCCAGGGCCTGCATCCCGATACCACCGATCCCCACCATAAAATAATACTTGCCTCCGGCCCTTGAGGGCCTCTGGCCCGGAGGGAGAGTTGCTTTTTCCACCTTCCTATTGTATCAAATTTGTCAGACCAGTTGATTTGGAGAATTCTAACAAAATTGCTAAAATTATGTATCAAGCATTGACTTGAAATTTGCACCTTTCGTACCTTAAGAGGTGGTTTGATGGCACCAAAATATCAAGAGAATTGTCTCTGGGGATACTGCGATTATTGCCAGGAAGAAACGCAACATGCATACTCTTACCAATCCCCCTATCCCGACCTACGGATCAAGATAGCTGGTAGTGAGCGTAAGACCTGCCAGAAATGTAAAAAAAGAACCCCCATCTCTGATGGTGAGTACAACAAAGCGGTTAAGAGATACCGAGAAGAAGTGTTGCCATTTCTCTCCCGACAAAACTGAGCAGTACGATCGCCAAGATTAAAGGAATTCAATAGAATTCCTTTTATTTGGCCTGAATTTCGCTGACAATCAGTTGTTTGCCGTTGCAATCGATGGCTGGCTCTGTCATACTGCCTCTAATTTCTACTAAAACATCTTGGTTAATAAATTCAGCGATCTTAGCTTTGATCCCCGGATCGTCAATTTGATTTTGCGTTATTGGCGTAATCCCAAATTTGTCCCCGGTGTCTGTCACAAAACAATCATCAAACTGGGCACCAGCAGTATTACTCTCGATCTTACCTAAGTATGTCAACAGACCGTCATCACCGGGATTACCGTTGATTGTAACCAGAAATTCGTTAGCAACTTCCAGTTTATCCCACGGTTTGCGGTATTTCATGACAATATGCGATCGTTCTACTTTAATGACTTGAAAAGTCCAAATTTCTTCTCCGCCAGCTCCGACAACATTCTCTGCATATTTTTCAGTCACCTGGTATTCGTCGCTCAATTTCTCTAATACACCTGTTGTCATATCATCTAATTCCCACTTAAACCCAGTAGTACCGTTAGACGGCAACACCACTTGGAATTTTTGCTCTGCCGGATAATCTACATTAGTTCGGTGATCCTTCAGGGTTAATTGCGGCAAAGGCTGCTGCACTAATGCGCATCCCCCTAAAATTATAACCGGCGTCAGCCAAAGAATTAATCTGTTCATCGTATTAAAATTACTTTTTTACAACTCAATTATACCAGCGATTTTGGTTTTAATGATTGGATCGCAGTCCGGTAAGCACAGAAATCACATTCGGCCCCAGAGGGTGGGATTTTATCAGACATCAGACAAGCTTTAATGTCTGATAGCGTCGGTTCAATCCAGTCGGTTTTTCCTTTATAAGGAATTAGGTCGATATCGAACTCCAATTTAGCATCGAAGGCTTTGGCGTCCCGTTTCCCGTTGCAATATACAAAATAACCTGTTTCCGCGACCGGGAAGTTATTTTGGCGGAACAACCATTGATAAATTTCCATCTGGCGCTTGTAACCATCTTGCCATGGGGCATCCAGAGTAGGTTTTTGGTCCTTGGCGGTAGCTTTGTAATCGACAATAATCAGTTCCCCTGCCGGGTTAACCCATACATCATCAATCCCGCCGTGAATAACTAAATTAGTGGGTTGATGAGAATACTCAATTCCTGCCCGCAGAGAATCGCGCCATTTATCCATGTCGGGATGTTGGTACGGCACCGCATCTAATCCATAATTTTTCATCAGAGGATGAGGTTCTTCTTTAGCGCGGTGGATATCAAATTCCTTTTTTAAAAGATGGTCGACTGCCGAGTTAAGCGTAAATGGCATTGAGGGCGGTTGAGCTACCCCTAAACGCACATCAATATAAAAACACCGGGGACATTTAACAAAATTGTCAATTTTGCTCCGACTAATCTTAAACGGCACCGTGGCTTTGGGATCAAACAATCGAGTTGTGCGCTTGCCCTGGTAATATTTCGACATAAGTTTATTTCCTGCGTTAAGATGCTTTCAGCCACCCCAGTATAATTTTCTAGGATGGCTGAAGCAAAGATTTTCTTACATTAATTGATGAATTACTTCATCTTTGGCAAAATCCAAAACAAAGCGTACACGGCGGACAAACCAACGAGGTCATAAACGATCGTGGTCAACAAACTACCCTCTTGGAAGATGGTAGCCACAAGGTCGAAACCACCGAAGAATCCGATTAACCCCCAGTTGAGAGCGCCGATAACCATGAGAATCATGGCAATCCACTTGACTGTATTCATGCAACCCCCGAATAAATTAATAATAACAATATTATTATACCAAATAATTGTCTACGGTTCTAAATTAGCTGGACGTTCCCCTTGGTTAATCGTTAATTTAATTGTCTTGATGGTGGGAAATTGAGTAAGCGTCTTTAGAATTTGCTGATTAATCGCCATCACCCTAGCCGAACCTCCCATCTGGAAATCGAACCTATCGTTGAAATCTACAGTAGCTACACCATTCTCGATTCTGACATAATTCAGAATGGTGCCCGAGTTAATCGCCGTGCTTAAGCCCTGCGCTTTTTCTGCATCTGTTGGCCCCTTTAATAATTCCTGCATAGCAGCGGTAGCTACTGCCACGGTTTTAGGAATAGTCCGCTTAACCGACACGATAGCGATATCTGTGGGTTCACTTTTGGCAAAATAAACCGAGATGGTCATCTGTTCTCCGGGAGAATTAACTGGTGCAGAATTGTATCGCTGATACAGCCAGTAAACTCCAGCTCCTAAAACTACTCCAATCAATAACCAGATAATATATTTTATCACGATTTAATTATACTCCCCCTACTCTCCCCCTTAATAAGGGGGAGCTGGTGGGGGTGTAAATCGGCGAGAGATTTAATTTGATACAAATCCATGGCTTCTGATAACTTAAATTCACCGATCGAGTCACGAATTAACCCCGACATATACGCTCCACTACCCAACTTCTGCCCGATATCGTGGACTAAAGAACGGATATAGGTGCCGGACGAAACTTTGGTGCTAAATTTGAGTATGGGATAGTGGTATTCTGATAACTTTATCTCATAGATATTGACTGGCACGGCTTTTAGCTCTACTGGTTTCCCTTGTCTAGCCAAATCATAAGCTTTTTGACCACCGATCTTCTTAGCCGAAAATATCGGCGGCATCTGGTTTTGCCGGCCCACAAAACTCTGGAGTGTTTTATTAACTTTCTCTTGATTCGGTTTTGCTATCCCGTCATTCCGGACTTGATCCGGAATCTGTGCCAGAGATCCTGAATCAAGTTCAGGATGACGAAGAGATGATTCGGAATGACGAGCGGGGGTAATAACTCCTTCGGCGTCGTAAGTAGTACTGGTGGCGCCTAAAGTCGCTTCAACCAAATAGGTTTTATCTAATTTAGAAAAATTAGAAATTTGGCGAGTAAATTCCCGCCCCACAGCTACGATCATCAGGCCGGAAGCTAATGGATCCAATGTCCCAGCATGCCCAATCGTTTTTTCACCGGTTACCCTACGCAAATAATTCACCACATCATGCGAAGTGATGCCCTTAGGCTTATTTATTAAAAAAATACCCGGCATTATTTGAATTTGATGGGAATGGTAAAACTGGCATCATTTTGCGGGAGACCAGAAGGGTTGTCTTTTTTCAGCACTATGACACCAGTAGGAGTCGCGGGAGTAACAAATTTTAATTCGGTAACCGTAAATGGCACCAGGTCTGCCGTCATCCACTCGCCATGCGCCTGGGCTAAACCTTGCATTAACACATTATTGTTGCCATCCAGAATTTCTACCGGAAATGAGGCTTCAAAAAACCAATTACCTCTCGCCACGCCAGTTAGCACCAAGGGATTCTTAACTGCCGTTGCTGCCTTAAGGTTGTAAACACAAATCTCTTCTATCGTATTACTCGCATCGCTATACCGGCAGACCTTCGCTGGCTGGCGATATTGCCATAGTAACAAACCAGCGCTCACAATTAAAACCAAAACAACAACTACTCCCCAATTTTTCATATTGATTATAAAATTAAAATTATTGCAAAATTAAATCGGCAATTTTATCATCCGCCCCTTTTTGGGTCATGGATTTGATATTAAAAACCAAGCGGGCGCCTAAATCAGAATTTAGGATTTTGAAGATGAGTTCCTGCAATATCTCCGGCGACAAATTATCTTGTTCAATCATAACTGCGGCGCCTTTACCGGCTAAATATTCGGCGTTGCGCAATTGATGTTCGCTCGCCGACCCCGGCAACGGTACTAAAATTACCGGCTTGCCGATAGCCGCGATCTCCGCAATAGTAGTGGCGCCCGACCGAGAAATAATCAAAGCAGATTTTTTCATGAGGTAAGCAACTTGTTCGTTAGACAAACTCTCAAACAAAAAATAATTGCGAAATCTCTCGTTCATCGCCCATTCCTTTAGTCCCGAGAAGTCATGACTACCGGATAAATGCACTACTACATAGTCGCGCAGTAATTGCGGCAAGACAGTCTTGATGGTTTGATTAATCGTGTGTGCCCCTTGCGACCCGCCCAAGATTAGTAGTAGAGGCTGATGTTGAGGAAAAACTACGCCCGTGTTATTAGGAATCTCGCTGGCATAAAAAAGCTCATTCAAAGGGATGCCCGTATGAATGAGGCGTTGGCTGTATAATCGAGATAATCTATACGAATCCACCGGGAAAGCTACGCAGACCGTTTTAGCCAATGGTAATAATAGCCGATTAGCCAAACCGATATGAGAATCTGATTCGTGCACCACCATGGGGCGACCAAGCAATTTAGCCGCTAAACCTACTGGCACTCCCACGTAACCCCCTTTAATAAAAACTCGATCTGGCCAAAACCGCAACATAATCCCGAGCGCTACAAAAAAACCTGCCAAAGTCCGAAATACATCAGCCAAATTCTGCCAGTCCCAATACCGTCGCAATTTACCCGCTGGGATACTGACAAACTTAAAACCGGCTGCGACTACTTCAGCGCGATCGGCGCTCCGCAAAGAGCCCACAAAAAGCACTTCACTCTGTGGAGCTTTTTTCAAAATAGCGCGACCGACGGATAATGCCGGTAAAACGTGCCCAGATGTGCCCCCACCAACCAAAAGGATCTTCATCATTCTTAGTATAGATGGTTTGTCGAGAGATGTTTAATAATATACCAGAAGCGATCAAAATAAACACTAAGGAAGTTCCTCCTTGGCTGATAAAAGGCAGAGGAACGCCAGTTAAAGGAATTAGCCCAATAATTGCCCCAATATTGATAATTGCCTGGAGCCCAATCCAAGCCGTAATGCCCGTAGCCAAGAGCCGCCCAAAGGCATCGGGAGCTCTTTTGGCAATCTGCAGCCCCCGCCAGACAAAGACCGCAAAAGGCAGGACTACTAATAAAACAATGCCGATAAAACCTAACTCTTCACCGATAACGGCGAAGATTGAGTCCGAGGAAGCCTCGGGCAAAAAATTAAATTTTTGCCGGCTGCGCCCAAACCCAAATCCGAACAACCCGCCTGATCCCAAGGCAATCAAAGCTTGGTTAATATGATAGCCCGCCCCCAAGGGATCATTGGCTGGGTCCAAAAAAGTGAGCAATCGAGCTAACCGATAGGGTGCAGCTAAAATTAACCCCCAAACTATCGCCGCCCCGGAAGCAACCAACAAAGTTAGATGGGGCCAGCTGCCTCCGGCAGCAAAAAACATGGCCAGACCAATTCCAGCTACAACCATGGTGGTTCCCATATCGGGTTCAGCAATAATCAAGCCGCAAATTACCGCCAGCATTAGAATAAAAGGCAGGAAAGTGTAATAAAAGCTGGTGATTTTAGGACCTTTGCGCTCAAACCAATAAGCCAAATAAATAATTAGCCCCAATTTCATCACTTCGGTTACTTGTAAAGTCAAATCACCGGCCCCTAACCAGCGCCGAGAGCCGCCTGCCTCTACTCCCAAACCCGGAATAAATACCAAAAGTAATAATAATAACCCGGCGAATAAAGCCAAGGTGGCGACTAAACGATATTGATGGTAATCAACTTTTTGCAAAATAAACCAGAGACCCAGGCCGATGGCTGCAAAAATCGCCTGCCGGAAAAAATAATATGTGTTGCTGCCCGTCGCTTGATAAGACTCCACCACCGAAGCAGAAGAGACCATAATGACACCGAAAATCACCAACACTACTGTGGCGATGATCAAATATGGATCTGGTGAATGAAACCGTCGCATTATTTTCCCCCTATCAGTTCTTTGACTAACAATTTGAATTGATCGCCCCTGTCGTAAGCATCCTTGAACCAGCCAAAACTCGCGCAGGCGGGCGACAAAATAACCGTCCCCTCCGGCTTAACCAAATCGTAGGCCATCTTAACTGCGCTGGGAAAATCTTTGGCTAGAGTTACCGGAAAAGTTACTTTGGTTGATTTAAACATTATCTTAAGTTGGGGGCCAGTCTGTCCGATTAAAACCGCTCCGGCTAATGACCGCTCTACTAAGTATTTGATCAATCCCCTGAAATCTTCTTTTTTGCTGACCCCGCCCAAAATCACGCTGACATTCCCTGTAACGGCTTGCAAAGCAGCCATGGTCGCTACCGGCGTAGTCGCCATGGAATCGTTAATAAAATTGACCTGTCCCAGATGACCGACTAATTCCAGCCGGTGTTCCAATGCCACAAAACTTTTCAGGCGCTGGCGAATCTTAGTTGGAGCAATTCCCATAATTAAAACTGCAGTAATGGCCGCTAACGCATTAACTAAATTGTGCTCCCCCGACAGCGTAATCTCATTAGTGGGCATGATCACTTGCCGGCGGCCAGTCTGAAAATCTCGAAACACGATGTCTTGGCCTGCCACATAAACTCCTCTAGGGAGAATCTTGCGCAAAGAATGCTTGATTAATTTGGCGGGGGTAGCCTTGGCTACGCTACCAGCCAATTTATCATCAATATTCACCACGGCAAAATCGTGCTTAGTCTGATACTTAACTAAATTTAATTTCGCTTTTAAGTACTTCCGATAAGTTTTATGCCGATCTAAATGTTCCGGAGCTACCATCAACATAACCGCGACATGCGGGCTTTTGGCCAAATCTTCTAATTGAAAACTGGATAATTCGAACACGACGATATCTCGTTTGGTTAATTTGTTCAGCAGCATCAATGGCGGATAACCGATATTGCCACCAAAATAAACCTTGTTTTTATAGTCACCTTTGAGCAAATGATAAATCAGCGAAGTCGTGGTGCTTTTGCCTTTGGTTCCAGTCACACCAATAATCTTGGCCGGGCACACATCGAAAAATAATTGCGTCAACGAGCTAAATTGCACCCCTCGCTTTTTAGCTGATTTGATCGCCGGCAAATCTAACGGTACGCCCGGACTCCGGAACACCAAATCAAACTCCCCCAAATGATCGAGATAGTCTTTGCCCCAATATATTCGGCTGGTCATTTTGTGCACATCCCGATAACGCGGATCCGTAGCCAAAATTTCATCAGCATTCAGGCCCACGGGTTTGATTTTCATCTTATGCAAAAAACGCAATAAATCGAGCCCTTCTCGACCCAGCCCCAATACCGCTATTTTGTCTGTTTTATTCATCAATCTAATTGGCACCGCCACCGATAATACCCACAATCACGCCTAATAAAGCCATGAAAGCGCCAATAATCCAGAGCCGCATTGTTACTTTAGTTTCCGGCCAGCCTAAAGCTTCGAAATGATGGTGCAACGGCGCAATTAAAAATAGCTTTTTGTGAAACAACTTGCGGTAGCCTAACTGTAAAATCACCGAGAGGGTTTCTACCATCGGCACAAAAGCAATCAACGGCAAAACCGCCATCCCCACATTGCTTTTGATCAGCATCGCTACTACTCCTAAGGTTGCCCCCATGGATAGAGCATAAGTATCGCCCCCAAAAAACCGAGCCGGATAAACATTAAACCAAAGATAGGCAACCAGCGCTCCGGCGGCCGTCCCACAAAAAATAGCTAAACTAATTTGGCCGTTCAAAAATGCTAACACGCCATAGGCAGTAAAGGCCGTAGCTAATAACCCGCCCGATAAACCATCTAAGCCGTCACTAATATTAACGGCGTTAGTGGTAGCCAAGATGACGAACATAAAGACCGGGACATACCACCAACCCATCATGATATCCCCGTAGGCCGGAATATGAATGCTCGCCATGCCCAACTTGGCAAAAAACCACCAAGCACCGAAAGCAGCAATAGCGAATAACCACATAAATTTATGCCTCGCACGCACGCCTTTTACTCCGCCAATGCCACGAATATTAAACCAATCGTCGATCGCTCCCAGAATACCTACCGCCACCATGAAAAACAAAGGCAGATACGTTTGATTACGCGTTAAATTAAACAGTAAAGTAATGATCAGGATAGTCCCCCAAACTAATATCCCCGCCATCGTGGGGATATTGCGTTTATGTTTTTCGCCATGCAATTTTTGAAAAACCGTTGCGTAGCTGCCATACAGCGTTTCCTCTTTGGCCTGCTTCCAAAATTTATACTTATACAAAACGCTCGTACATAAAGGAGTCAGACCAATGGACAACAAAAAACCAAACAAACTAATAATTAGGATGCGAATCAGATCCCCATTTTCTGTCACTATTCTCGCCAGATCGCTCATAGAATTTAGCTTTAATTAATTCAACAATTTTATCCATTTTTACGGCTTTGGAGCCTTTAATTAGGACTATTCCATTATCCTGCAAAATTGACAAAATAGCATCAGGCGAGAATTCGCGCGCCTTTTCCTGCGCTAACCCGGCATTCAGGGCAGCTGTTTTGATCAATTGCCCTCCCTCACCCACTACCCAGAGCTGGTCTACCACCTTCGCCACGCATTCTCCTACGGTCTGATGCCCTTTTTGATGGGCGCTACCCAATTCACGCATATCACCCAAAATAGCGATTTTTTTACGGTTAACCCCCAAACGAGCCAGGCTGCGGAGAGCTGCCACCATCGAGGTAGGATTAGCATTATAAGTATCATCCACCAAGATGACTCCCCCGAGCCGAATAATCTCAAAGCGGCTTTTAGGCAAAGTTAGGCTTTTTAATCTCTGGGCTGCTACATGTTTAGTGACGCCGAAATAATCACCGACGGCAATGGCGAACAAAGCGGCATAAATAAATTGATAGCCGAAAACCGGCAAATCCACTTGCACGATCTGATTACCGCTGACCAAGTTAAAATGCACCCCGGCTCCGCCGAAGGCAATATCTCGGGCATAAAAATCAGTCTTATCTTCTGCACTAATTAAAACCTTCTTGGCATTAGTTTTGCGAGAAATCAATTTACTAAATTCGTCCTCTTTGTTAAGAATAGCGATGCCTCGGGGATGAACATGCGAGACAATCAAACTTTTCTCTTCGATCAACTCGGCCTTGGAACCAAAGAATTCGAGATGCACATCCCCAATATTAGTCAGGACACTCACTTCCGGCGTGATAAAACTCATAAAATACTGAATATCGTGCGGCCGATCGGCAGCTAATTCTAATACTAATATTTTGGGGTAAGGCAATTGGATGAAAATTGATTTTACCGTGTACCAAGTCAGCTGCAGGACATTCTTTAGCGTTAGTTTTACATCGCGGCCGCTGGCGGTACCCACAAAACCCGGTTGAATAATGGTAGCGGTGACACCAAACTCTGTATTCAAATTACCCTGCGTACCCGCTACTCGGTCATCATTAGGTAATTTTTTTAAGACTGCTAAAATCGCCTCTTTCGTGCTAGTTTTACCGGTGCTGCCAGTAATCGCCACGATACGAGGACGATATTTTTTTAAGACTTGGCGGGCCAGGAAACGTAACCAATTTTTTAGTAATTGACGAATCATTACTTTCTATTGTTATCTTTCTGGCGGAACTTGCCAATAATTTAATAAATATTCGGCAATTTCACCAAACAACGGCGCGGCTGAACTTTCTGCATAAATCATTCCCTCGGGCCGATCGATCCGAGTCAACATCACAAATCTGGGATTAGTCATCGGAGCAAAACCAATAAAACTACCGATGCTGACTTCTTTTTCGTAACCACCCGGACCGGCAATTTGCGCCGTGCCGGTTTTGCCTGCCACCCGGTAGCCTGCCACTCCGGCTTGCTTCCCGTGGCCTTTTTCCACCACATTGACCATCATCGCGGAGACCAGTTGCGCTGTTTGCGGTTTAAACACGACCTTAACTATCTGGGGATCAAACGCTACCGCTCCATCTTGATAAATCACCTTTTCCACAATTTGTGGCTTCATTAATTTACCCTGATTAGCAATCGCCCCGATCGCTGTCACTAACTGCATTGGGGTCACCGCAATGGCCTGGCCAAAAGACATGGTGGCCAAATCCATTTCTGGCCATTCCCGAAATGGTCTCATATTCGCTGGCACCTCACCCGCTAAACCCACATTAGTGACTGCATCAAACCCTAAGTCTTTGAGATATTTATAGAATAATTGGCGACCTAATTTCTGCACCACAAACACCGCACCGGTATTTAATGATTTTTCTAAAACTTGGGTCATCGTTTGCACACCATGCGCAGCCAAATCAGAATTACGAATAATTTTATCGGTCACTTTCACCTCCCCTACATCGGTATAGGTTGTGCTGGGAGAAATCAAGCCTGCATCAATGCCAGCAGCGATAGTAAACACCTTAAATACTGATCCCGGCTCATAGACCAGAGAAACATTGGGATTAGTAAAATTTTCTAACGGGAATTCATTGTAATAATTGGGATTAAAATCCGGATAATTCGCCAGTGCCACAATTTTGCCCGTTTGTGGTTCCATAATAATAACTGCGCCTCCGGTTGCCTTGTATTTCTCCACATATTCTTGGAGTTTTTTCTCAACAAAATATTGAATGGCCCGATCAATGGTCAATACCACATCGGCACCATTTTCTGGATTAATGACTTTACGACTACCGATGGTGATATGAGTGCCCAGCGAACTCTTTTCTACTTGTGCTAAACCTGCTCTACCACTTAATTCCTGATCAAAATAACCCTCTACGCCATATTGACCTTTGCGGTCACGATTAACAAATCCTAATAAATTAGAGGCGAGATCATCTTCGGGATAATACCGGTATTCTTCTGTGCGCAAATACACTCCGTCTAAAGCCAATGCCTCAATGGCTTCTTTTTCTCTCACTTCCACTCGACGCTTGAGCGGCGGAACATAAACTTTGTTCGATTGCAAAATTTCCAATAAAGCGGTTTCGGTAATATCGCTTAAGAACGGCAACAATTTTGTCGCTACTAATTCTGATTGGGTAACTTGGGTGGGCACGACATTCAAACTATACAGCGATACATTGGTCGCCAGCGGATAGTAGGCTTCTAATTGCTGGTCGTAGACCAACACTTTGCCCCTTTTGGCCACCACTTCTTCATTCACAACATGCTGATCCTTGGCTAAAGCTAAGAAACTACTGTGCTCAATGATCTGGCGCTGGAATATCCGCCCCATGATTAATACCAATAAGGCAGCGAAAACCAGCCCCAACAAATTGACTCTCTTTAATTGTAGTGATTCGTTAGAAGCGTTATAAGCCATATAGCTGTATTATATCAGGCGAGATTAGTGGAGTTATGGGTATAAAAAAAGTCCTGATGGACCCCGATTCTGCTATAGCTACATTGGTCTCTGGTCTATCTTTGCGCTATCGCGTCACCGCCAACATCATCAATAAAGGAAAGTTTGCTCATCAAGATCATCTTGGGTTCGTAAGTGGTCGTATCAGTAGCAGAAGCGTCGTTAATAAATTGATCGGCGGGTTTAGTTTTTCCAGTAGGAGTACCGTCATCGCCAATTTCGATTTGTTCCGTAGCGCCTTTTTCGATGACCGCGAGTGATTGCAAACGGGCAGCTTCTACGGCTAAGCGTTCGTTTTCTGCCACAAAACTTTTCTTGGTGAGCTCTAAAGTGTGAATCTGCGCTCCTTTAGTCGAAACTACATTAATTACTACTACATAGGAAACGGCTAAAGCCACGAATAACATAATTGATATCGAAGTAATAGAAAAATTTCCCCATCTCACTTTTCTAAAACTATGCAACTTAACCATACCTTGGTTAGTGAACTTATTTTGTTGAAAAGTCCGATGAGTCATAATGAATTAATTAATTTTTTCGATCACGCGCAGTTTAGCGCTCCGTGCCCGAGGATTTTTTAATATCTCTGGTCGAGTAGCGCCAAGCGGTTTTTTAGTTATTAAGTTAACTTGCTTTTGTTGGCTCAAGCTGCGAAATTGTTGTTTGACGATCCTATCTTCCAACGAGTGATAGCTAATTACCGCTAATCGCCCGCCCGGATTTAACAAAGCAATGGCTTTAGGCAGAGTTATAGTTAATGCTCCTAATTCGTCATTAACGGCTATGCGCAAGGCCTGAAAAGTTTGGGTAGCCGGATGGATTTTACCTGTCCGCCCGCCCTTCGCTTGGCTGACTAAATCGGCCAACGCAGCGGTAGTGGTGATGCGACCCTTCTGCCGGGCTCTAAAAATAGCATCGGCAATGCGCCGAGAAGCTCTTTCCTCGCCCGATGACCACAGCAAATCAGCTATTTTATCTTTAGGCCAAGAGTTAACAATGGTTTCGGCCGTAAGCTCCGATTCAGGGTCAAATCGCATATCTAAAGGTGCATCGGTTTGAAAAGAAAATCCGCGTCCGCCGGCTAATTCCCGAGATGATAAACCAAGGTCGAATAATATTGCGTCAGCGCCTCGGTATCCGTAACTTTTAAGGATATCATCAAGGTCAAGGTAAGAACCATGGTGAATAGCGAACTGATTTTTTGGTTGGTGAAGAGATAGTTTCTCATAAGCAAAGGCAACGGCTTCTGGGTCACGGTCTAATCCGAGTAAAAATCCCCCAGGAATAATGTGTTCCAATATTTTTTCGGCGTGTCCCCCATCACCGACCGTGGCATCGATAGCAATCTCTCCCGGTTGTAAGTCCAGCAACTCGATCACTTCGTCCACTAATACCGGAATATGCAACGATTGTGTTTCCAAATTATTAATAAAAGTTAATTGCAGTTTTCGCAGGGAGGCAAAATTTTTATTTTATTCCCTTGGGTGGAGGGAAAGTTTCACTTAGGAGGTGAAATGTTGACTGATTGTTGCCCCGTCCTTCGCNNGCTACGGAGGGCTGACGAAAGATAATAGCTAATTGTCCGCCTCCCCGCGTGACTGCACCTGAAATTTCAATAATTAAATGAACAATTGTTCGGCCAAGGTTTCGCTATCCTTTTCGGTTTTTTGTTTATAGCTGTCCCAAGTATGGGTGTCCCAGATTTCCAAGCGATTAAACAATCCAGCCACGATAACATTGCGCTTAACTTTGGCATAGTCGACTAAGTACTTTGGCAAAACTATTCTTCCCTGCTTATCGATCTCGACATCCATCGCTCCGGCCAGAATCAACCGAGAAAAGGCCCGAGCGTTCTTTTGCGAAATCGGCATCTGGTTCATCCGATCCACCAATTTTTGCCATTCTGTTAAAGTGTAAAGAAACAAACAACCATCTAAGCCCTTAGTCACAATCGCTCCTTTGCTAAGCTCCTTGCGGAATTTTACGGGGATAGCCAGACGGCTCTTTTCATCAATTGTGTGTGCATATTCTCCGATGAACATTTATCCACTTTTATTTACCACTTATCCCCACCCTTCTCCACATCTGTTTTATTATAAACCACTCTGTGCCCTATGCAACCCCAAATATCCCCACTTAATGAAAAACGGCTCTGGGAGCAAAAAGATTTTAAAAAAGTTCTTGTCTTTTCGGCCAAAAACCGCTAAATTAATAGCACATCGATTTTGGACAGAAAAGGAGGCTTACCTTGATATCTTGCGCTCACATCGATTTTGGAGATGCTTTCTTCCGGGGGAAAACTGACCATTGCGACACTATCGTGGGGAGAACCAATGATCCCGACTTACGCCAAAAACTTGAGCTAATCACCGGGACGAACAATTTCATCCACCCTTATTCTGACCATTCTGGACGAATCATTTTTGCCCGGAAAAACCACCGCAAAAGCACTATCAAATCAGGCGATGCTTTCATTATCGAGTCGGATAGCCCGGCGCAAGCTGGGATTATCCGCACGAGAGACTGCGTGCCAATACTGGGTGAAGTATATGGATTCCTTCTTGGAATCCATATCAGCAACCAGACTGAATTTGGTTATGATTCAAGAAATTTCAAGCAACCCATCACCAAGCGGGTCTTCGTCGAGCTGATTGAATATCACTACGGTATGGATTTGACTAATTGCCAAGTCTACATCGGGCCTTGCATTGCTGGTATCATGAATGATGGCTGTGAATGTTATGGTTATACGGAAAATCACTCTCAACGAGATGGCACTCGACTTCTCCGGCTCATCCAAACCCATCACCCAGATGTCAATCTTGAAGGTCTTTTCTTTTGGAAAGACAACCAAGACAAAATCTATTTCCGGTGGGGTGCATTGATTGTAGAAATTTTACAATCACTAGGTATCCCGCGCAAAAACATCCACACCAATTACAACTACTGCACCCGTTGCAGCAACGGGTGGTGGTCAACTCGGGCGTTCAATCACACGACCGACCCGGGCGAAAAAGCCTTGTTCGCCGAAGTCGGACCCAGCAATCTCGCTTGGATAAATAGGCAATAAAATTGCCCACCTGCACTTTTGCAATTACAAAAGAGCGCTTCGCGCTCTTTTTTGCTGTTAGAATCGTTTTAGTTTATAATATTACTGTCATCAACGTGAACTCGGGTTTGGCGGTAACGCAATCCAATCTATCCCATCTCCTCTTATCGCCAAGCTCAAAATCGCTCGGAGGGCCTTAAAAAAGCCCTCCTCTATTTTTAGTATTCCTGTATATAATATAAGTAGTTACTATTTCTAATTTTTATCTTATGGATAAGCTATCTATTTTTAAGGATAAATCAGTTATCTGGGCGGTGGTATTATTAGTCGTCGTGATAGTCTTTCTTCAATATATCCAATCAAATAGACCGGCTGGAGCTCGGGCCAGTTTTTTCGGAACTTATACAAGCAATGACACTACTGCCCCAATCATTTCTCCAACTGTCCCTTCGATCACTTTCCCGACTAACAACACTATCATCCCCACTCCCATCGATACTAATGATGACCAAAGTTATACCTATAAAAGATGTGGTGCAACCTCCAGAACCGAAGGGCGATGCGTAAGTTATGAATCTACGGTAGACAAACCTGATGAATGCAGCAGCGACTCCGAGTGTTTAGCCGGCGATGGCGGCGGTGGTTCTGATGGTGGTGGATCCGATGGCGGCGGTGGTTCTGATGGTGGTGGCGGTGATACAACACCCCCCGATGCCTACCCTGGCAGATCAGACAATTGCTCATATTGCGGTACTGACGGGAATTGTATCATAAAAAAACGTGATAACAGTTATTGTACTGATTATTGTAGTGATGGCAAAAATGTGTGTAAAAAACCTGTCAGTGGAGCTGGGGATGATCCTGGTGGGTATGCCCCATTTATAGAAACACCGGATATAAATGTCCCTGCACCACAACCCCAAGGATTCTGGGCCCGCCTATGGTACAGTATCTTGTCCTTCTTCGCCCGCTGGTAACAGCTATGATCAGAGAATAAAAAGACCACCGGCCGTTTCAGTCGGTGGCTATAGGAACATTACTTCGACGCACGCAAAATAACCAAGCAAGGTACAACTAATTAGTCATCTTCTTGAGATTCGTCTCGTTCTGTCTTGGAGATTCGGTTTAAGTGATCGATTTCGGCCTGTAAGCCGGGAACATCACCACCAAGAGTAGTAGTGCTACCTCTGGATGGATATGGATCCCAGAAAGGCCCTCGCGGACGACATTGCCGAGGTGGCGCCTTAGGGATTGCTTTTTTATCCATGATCGGATGACTCCTTTTAAGGTACTTTTCTCTTTATTGCAATTTTTCCTGCAAAAATTCTTTTATTTCAGCCGCATTGATTCGGTCTTGGGCCATACTATCGCGATGGCGGATGGTCACAGTTTTGTTGGTCAGCGAGTCGGAATCGATGGTGATACAGAATGGTGTCCCGATTTCGTCTTGCCGGCGGTAGCGCTTCCCGACCGTGCCATCTTCGTCGTACTCCACAAAGAAGCTGGATTTTAATTCTGCGTAAATTTCTTGCGCCATGTTGACTAACTCGGGATCTTTTTTAACTAGCGGTAAAATAGCGGCTTTAATGGGGGCGAGTTTGGGATGGAAACGGAGAACGGTGCGGGTTTCACTCCTTTTTTCCTCCCCTTGATAAGGGGAGGTTAGGTGGGGTGTTACTCCCTCCTCCCCTAACCCCTCCCTGCCTACCGGCAGGCAGGCTCGCGGCAGGAGGGGAGTTTTATTGACCTGCTCTTCGGAGTAAGCATCTACTAAAAATGCTAAGGTGGCTCGATCGACTCCGCCAGAGGGTTCGATAACATAAGGCAAAATTCTATTATTATCTTCATCGGCATATTCCAAATTCTGCCCACTTACTTTTTGGTGTTGCGCCAGATCGTAATCTCCCCGATTGGCGATTCCTTCCAGCTCTGCCCAACCGAATGGAAATTCGTATTCCACATCGCTCACCGCTTTAGCATAATGCGCCAAATCTGCTTTAGGATGGTCGGTTAACCTTAATTTATCTTTATTAATGCCCAGCCCGACATACCAGTTGAATCTGGCTTCCCGCCACTTGGTAAAATCGGCGTCCGCATCTTTGGGATAGCAGAAATATTCCAATTCGAATTGCTCGAACTCGAGGGTTCTGAAAGTAAAATTCCCCGGAGTGATTTCGTTGCGAAAGGCCTTGCCAATCTGGGCAATCCCGAACGGCAGTTTCACCCTGGTCGAATCTAATACATTCTTAAAATTAACAAAAATCCCCTGCGCGGTTTCCGGCCGGAGATATGTAATATTATCCTTGCTTTCTGTGGAGCCGATGTGAGTTTCAAACATTAAATTGAATTGCTTGGATTCAGTAGCCCAATTAGAAGCTTTGCATTCGGGACATTGTTTACCAACCGAATATCTTGCCGCTAATTCCGGGATATTTAACTTTTTGCTAAATTCAACATCTTCGTTACTGTTAGACGCAAGGGAATCCGATTTAAACCTCTTATGGCACTTTTTGCATTCGACTAAGGGATCGGTAAATTCGGTTAGGTGCCCTGAGGCCTCCCACACTTTGGGATTCATTAATATAGCGCTATCTAATCCCACGATGTCGGAGCGCTTCTGCACCATATCTTCCCACCAAATCTTTTTGACATTGTTTTTTAAAAGAACTCCGTAAGGACCATAATCCCAAGTATTGGCAAATCCGCCGTAGATCTCAGAGCTCGGATAAATAATTCCCCGGCGTTTGCAGAGAGCCACAATGTCTTTCAT
>DQGN01000042.1 GCA_003524745.1 Patescibacteria group bacterium | reverse complement strand
CCGCCATTCTTCGCCTCGGCATAATCGCGCACGCGTTTTAAGATGCGGTTGGCTGTTCTTGGTGTCCGCCGAGAAGCGAGCGCAATCAGCCGAGCATGTTCAGGAGTTAATGTTATCCCTAAGATGCGCGCCGACCTTTGTAAAATCTGCTCGATATCAGTTTCCAAATAAAAATCCAAGCGATGGGTAGCCCCAAACCGATCCCGTAAGGGGGAGGACAAAGCTCCGGCCCGAGTAGTAGCTCCGATCAAAGTAAACTTAGCTATATCGATGCGGAGCGACCGGGCAGAGGGGCCTTTACCGATAATAATATCAATAGCAAAATCTTCCATCGCACTATAAAGCACCTCTTCCACTTGTCTGCCCAAGCGATGAATCTCGTCAATAAACAAGATATCGCCTTCATTAAGGTTGGTGATGAGGGAAGCTAAATCACCCGGGCGTTCGATAGCTGACCCGGAAGTCGCCCGCAATGACCCGCCCATGCTATGCGCAATAATATGCGCCAAAGTAGTTTTCCCAAGACCCGGAGGACCAAACAAGAGAATATGGTCTAACGATTCGTGGCGCTGCTGGGCAGCTTTAATGGCGATAGATAAACTCTCTTTGATTTTGGCTTGGCCGACATATTCGCTAAAAATTTTGGGTCGCAGCGAGCGGTCCAATTCTTCTTCCCCTTTTCTTAGTCTGGCATCCGCTACCCGAATACCATCCTCTTCTAATTTAACTGCCATAAACCTATTATAGCGGAAATCCTTACCTACCAAACCGCTGGGATTATAACTAACTAAAATGCAAAGTGGTAAACCAGTGCCACAACCCCAGCAATTATGGAATAAATACCGAAGACATGTAAAGAATGTTTTTGAAAGAATTGCAACAACCAGCGGATAGCCAACCAACCCGACAAAAATGACACGACAAAAGCAATAATGAGATACAAATAATCTTGCACAATGGCTTGGTCACGGATAGATTGATATACACCATAGCCACCAGCCACCGCTATAGCTGGTGCTGCCATCAAGAACGAAAATCTAACTGCCGATGCGCGTGTTAAACCGACATACATGCCTGCCAACATTGTGCTACCCGAACGAGAAATCCCCGGCAGCAGCGCAATAGTTTGGGCTAACCCTACGCTCAATGCGTCCCAAAAAGACAGGTTACGATTTTGTTTAGGCACCCTTAACCAAGTTTCGCTTAGAATAAACCCTGCTCCCATAATGATTAGCAAAATGGCCACCGTTACCAAAGACCGAAAATTATTTTCTATCCATCCTTGCATAAAATAGCCAACGGCCAAAGCGGGGATAGTAGCGACAATAATTAACCATAATAATCTACGGTCAATGGCCAAATGGGTTTTAGGTGCTATTTTGTCCTTGGCAGTAACCAGCATTTGCCACCATTCTCGTCGGAAATAAATTAAAATGGCGAATAAGGTGGCTAGATGGAGAACGGCATCAAAAAAATTACCAGGGTCTTCGATGCGCATTAACTCTCTCGCGACCACCAAGTGTCCGGAAGAACTTACGGGGATGAATTCGGTCAACCCTTGCACCAAACCCAGAATACCCGCTTGCACAAGATGCCATATATATATATTCATCCCGTTAGAGATAAGAAACGCTTTAAGCGGTTTTTGATATAACGTTTACCCATGCCGGATTTAAGATATTTCTCTCTTGAATAAGCATCTTGCTGATTTAAGCATGCCTCATAAATGTAAACGGTCCTCGACTTTTAGTAGATTCGACTTGATTTGAATAATGCTGCTTAAAGCGTTTCTGAAGATTTTCTGTGGCACCGGTATACAACCGAGCATTTTTCTTGCTTTTGAGCACATAGGTGTAAAACATAGGCATCTCTAACGGGATAAATTTATTGTACGGTAATTTTCCAACTAATTACTGGACCAAACCAAGTTAAATATTCTGACACAAATCGAAATGATTCGTAGTACACCCCGGGTTGCAGGGGAGCCTTGACTATAAAAGAAGCCACCAGCCGGTCACCCGTATCTACAGCAAAACCGGTATCCATGGTGCGATTAGGGCTAATCCAGCTGGGATGATGAAACAGACTCGCTCGATCATATGGCTGGACCGTACCCAACCGAACCGCCCCCCAGGTTGCCACAGTCGGATCTACCCAGTCAGCTCCGCCAATATTGCGGATCTCTAATTGCAACATGCCCGTTTGCCCCGGCGACACTATCAAGTTAGCCGATTTATAAATTACTTCTACATTGTAATGAGAAATATCCGGATCTACCCCATTATTCGACACAGTAATATCCCAATAAATATTTGTGTCCGCCAACCAAGCGACATATTCAACGACTGGATTGAAGTATTCCCTATAGGTGCTGGGTTGCGCCGGTGCTGTCACGACAAACTCGAACCGACTCACTTCTCCGGGCTGCACCAAACTTTGTTGCAATGTAGCTGCCCGATTATTAGACAACCACCCGCTTGCATAAAACTGGCTTTGGCGATCCTGGGGACGGAAAGTCCCTAAACGCATTTGCCCGTTAGCTAAACTGCCCTTGCCCGACCAAGCCACATTCCCCGTATTGCGCACATCCACCCACAAAGTGGCTTGTTCTCCCGGAGCCAATGTGACTGCGCTGCTTTGGGCAACCTTGGCGGCGCTATAGTTGGCTGCTACGCCAGTAAGAGGATCGAATATTAAGGTAATGTCACCCAAATTAACTCCGGCCGTAGTATCTGAAAATATTAACAATTTCTGTCCGGATATATTAGAGGACAGCGTAAAATTAAGATTGCCAGACATATCGGTACTGCCCACATAAATATCTCTTTGATCAACGAAAGTCTCGTTGATAATGACCGGCGCATTTGCATAAACTCTAATTTGGTGATTACCAGCCGGGAAATCATTGTTGGTCACCAGTACATTAACTCGAATTTTCGCTACCCCATCAGCCAAAGCATGGGTACTGGATGATGTAATGCGCCCAGTAATACGATCGGTAGCTTGCGATGACCCTAAAGCGCTAGCAGCATTAACGATACCGCTCCCGTATTCCAATGGATTATTCATATTTGTAGCCGTACCTTTGACCACGCTCTCGATTTGCGCTGGAACTAAGGTCGAATTACGAGCTAACAACAAAGAGACTAAACCGCTAACATGGGCGGCAGCAAAGGAAGTGCCAGAGCCATAGACATAAGCATTATTGCCGACATAATTTGCCATCAGGACATTAATCCCCGGCGCTACCACATCTAAAGCATTGCCATAATTAGAAAAAGAGGCGCGCTGACCCGTGCCATCCACAGCTCCGACAGCAACTACATTACTATAACCAGCCGGATACAATAATTGGCTTTGATTATTATTGCCGGCCGCTGCCACAATGGTGACGCCTTTGCTAATAGCATAATCAACAGCCGCTTGTAAATCCGTGCTGTCGAAATAAGTACCAAAACTCATATTCACTACTCGGGCGCCATTATCGGCCGCGTAATGCAACGCATCGGCTACATCGGTGTATTCACCCCCGCCAGCACTATTCAGGGCTTTTAAGGCCATGATTTTTGTCTGCCAGTTGATCCCTGCCATACCCCGGCCATTATCTGTGTTAGCTGCAATAATACTGGCTATACCGGTACCGTGGCCGTTTTGATCCAGAATATCCGTCGTATTGTTCATAAAATTATATCCTCGATAATCATCAACATACCCATTGTTGTCATCGTCTTTACCATTACCGGGTGTCTCGTCGTCATTGGTCCAGATGCGATACAGCAATTCTTCGTGATCGGGATTTACGCCGGTATCGATAATGGCTACAATTTGGCTACTACTTCCTACTGTGACATCCCACGCCGGAGGTATTTTGACTTGATTCAAATTAGTTTGCTCCGAAAATCTGGGATCGTTCGGAGTCCTGGCGATCATTAAGGGAGCTGATCCATTGCGGTCTGGCCAGAGGAAATTAGTGGGGGCTGCTATGCCAGAAAGAGGCGCTAAACTTAGCGCCACAACCAAGCTGGTCATCCCGCTTATCCATCTTAATCTCGCAATGTTTCCGCCAATCGCACCGCCTTTGACCATACTATAGATTTTATCTTATGCCGGATGATTACTCAAATAAAAA
>DQGN01000024.1 GCA_003524745.1 Patescibacteria group bacterium | reverse complement strand
TATCAGCCCGAAGCTTATATCCCCCGCACAGATACCTACATTGCTAAAGATGCCTCGATCAACGAAGAGATCGACAAATTACGCCATGCCGCCACGCAATCATTGCTCACGCGCTCGGATGTATTAATTGTGGCGTCGGTGTCATGCATTTACGGGATCGGGTTGCCGGAGGATTACCAGAAGGCGGCCGTACATTTACAGGTTAACCAGACCTATAATTGGCCAGAATTATTGCGCCAGTTAGTTGATATCCAGTACCAGCGCAATGATATCAATTTTGTTCGGGGAACCTTTCGCGTGAGAGGAGACATTTTAGAAGTGCACCCGGCTTATAGCGATTTTGGCTATCGGGTAGAATTTTTTGGCAATACTTGCGAAAAAATCGTCCAGATGGATTATTTGACGGGCGAAATTTTGGCCAACCTCCCACAATTAGATGTTTATCCNNTGAATTATTTTCCCAAAGATTTTCTCATGTTTATCGATGAATCGCATATGACGATTCCCCAGATTAGGAGCATGTACGAAGGCGATCATTCGCGCAAAACCACTCTCATCGAGCATGGATTTCGTCTCCCGAGTGCTTATGACAATCGGCCCTTAAAATTTGCTGAATTTTCTCAGCGCATTAACCAAGTCGTTTATACTTCGGCAACCCCTAATGATTACGAATTAGGTTTGAGTGGGCAAGTGGTGGAGCAAATTGTGCGTCCGACCGGATTAGTCGACCCCGAGGTCGAGGTACGGCCTATTACTGGCCAGATCGATGACTTGATGCACGAAATTAATCTGCGAGTTCAGCGAGGTCAACGCACACTAATTACGACACTCACCAAAAAGATGTCCGAAGATCTGACCGAATTTTTAGCCGAAAACGGGGTGAAAGTCCAATATTTGCATTCCGATGTGGAGACTTTTGAGCGTATTCAAATTTTGCGGGATTTGCGGTTAGGCAAATTTGATGTTGTGGTCGGGATTAATCTGCTTAGGGAAGGGTTAGATTTGCCGGAAGTTTCTCTGGTAGCAATTTTAGATGCTGATAAAGAAGGTTTTTTGCGCTCAAAAACAGCTCTGATCCAAACTTTTGGTCGGGCAGCGCGGCATATCGAGGGTAAAGTAATTATGTATGCCGACCGCATGACTAAAGCCATGGCAGCGGCTATCACAGAAGCTGACCGGCGAAGAGAAAAACAATTTGAATATAATCAAGCTCACCATATTACGCCCCAATCAATTATTAAAAAAATTTCAGTTATTCAAAGCGAAGCAGAAACTGAACAGGCCGAGCGCAAGGAGCAAGAGCAAACCAAACTGGCTCGTTTTGCCAAGTCGGCCAAGAGCGAAGAGCTACAACTGCTCATTGCTGATTTAGAAAATCAAATGGATTTGGCTTCGCAGAGTCTCGATTTTGAGCGGGCGATCGAGCTACGAGACGAAATCGATTTCCTGAAATCAGCAAGATAGCCGGTCAATAATCTTAGCAGGTTAGACCGAAGGAGGGCAATAAATAAAACTCCTCCCCTTTCGGAGGGGAGGTTAGGTGGGGAGTGTTTAATTTATACTCCCTCCTCCCCCAACCCCGTTAGAAGCAGTATAACTAAAAACTTATGATTAATTAGCTATCGATTACAGTTCTTGTGGCATAGCTTCTAACGGGGCGAGCCCCTCCTCTGGACGTCGAACGTCCCAAGGGCAGGAGGGAATTTGATGGGTGGTTTTTATTTTTTAGCGCGATGGCTGACTAAGGGCCATTCTTCTAAAATAACAAAAGCGACCGAAGTAATGGGTACTGCCAATAAGATACCGATCACGCCCATTAATTTTGCTCCAATCAGAATAATAATGATGATAGTAACCGGATTTAGCCCGACCGCATGTTGCATGACTTTGGGCACTAACAATTTGTTTTCTAATTCCTGCACCAGAATATAGAAAACCGTTATCATCAAAGCGACAGTTGGAGAGATGGTGAAAGCGATCAAAATAGCTGGGATAGCGGAAATGATCGGTCCGATAATCGGGATGATCTCTAAAACACCGGCTAAAATTCCTAAAGTCAGGGCATAAGGGATTTGCATCAAAGTTAAGCCGATATAAACGATAATCCCTATAACCACTCCCAAAATAATTTGTCCGCGCAACCAACCGCCTAATTTGAGACCGATTTTACTGGCGATATTAGTAATACGGGTCTTTTGGCGCATCGGGAAAAGCGAAATAAAGAATTTTTTGATGCCGTCTTCATCGAGAATAAAGTAGAGCGTCAGAATAAAGATCATGGCTAAAGCCGCTGCGCCGTTAAAGAACCCGATGGTGCGGCTAAAGATATTATCAATAAAGCTAGCTAAGAAATTAGAAATTGAGGTCAGGCTTTCTTGCGAGGTATTAATCCAACCATTAGTGCTGGCATCTTTTAAGCTGACGATCAAATTACTGAAAGTTTTGAAATAACTCGGTAAAGTATCGGCCAGTTGTTGCAACTGTCCGATCATGGGCGGGACGACAAAATAGATCATGCTGCTGATGATGGCCAACAACACCAGATAGATAAAGATAACTGCCAGCACTCGCGGAACCCTGATCTTGCCTTTGGTCATGCGGTCAACGGTGGGCGAGAGAGCAGCCGCAATAATTAGCGACACGAAGATAATTGCCACAATATCCCTAATGATATAAATAAACCATAAGGCCATCAGGACACCCAACACTTTTAGGATAGAAGTGCCGGAAATTTCGATAGTAGTATTCTTACCTGGCAAATGATTGTTATGATGATTATATAATCTCGCCATTATTATACAAACATTATTGACAAAAATAAAATTTTAAATATGTCAAATCAAATTCAGCAAATAGATTTCGCGCATCCCGATTATCCCAGCGCCTTAAAAGAAATCGCCGATCCGCCGCCGCAATTATTTGTGCGCGGAGATTTAGCCGTCTTCAAACGGCTGGCTGTTGCTATTGTCGGTTCGCGCAAGCCCAGCGAATACGGTATGCGCACGGCCAACTTTTTGTCGAGCCAGCTATCGCAGCAGTTAACCATTATTTCCGGGTTAGCTTATGGCATCGATACCATCGCTCTGACAGAAGCCGCCAAATCTCCCCATGGTGCTATTGCTGTAATCGGTTCGGGATTAGACCGCGATAGCTTTTACCCCAGCAGCAATTGGCAATTAGCCGAACAAATTATTACTGCAGGCGGGGCGGTAGTTTCCGAATATCCCGAAGGCACCCCGCCCCTAAAGCATCATTTCCCGGCGCGCAATCGTATTATCGCCGGGTTGAGTGCGGGCGTCTTGGTGGTAGAGGCGGGGGCCAAAAGCGGGGCCCTAATCACAGCTGATTTAGCTCTCGATTATAACCGCGAGGTTTGGGCGGTGGCTGGTAATATTTTTATCCCGCAAGCAACTGGCAGCAATCAACTACTCAAAGACGGAGCCAAGTTTATTACCGGGGCAGAGGATATTCTTACTGACCTTAATCTTGTCCCCATTGGGGCCCAAGTTAAGATGCCGTTAGATTTAACAGAACCAGAACGGCTCATTATAAATATATTAAAAAGTAGCCCGTCAGCCTTGTCGGTAAACGAGATGATTGGACAGACACAGCTTGACACTGCCGAAATCAGTAGTACACTGACCCTGATGGAAATCAAGGGGCTTGTTAAATCTGCCACCCCAGGCAAGTTTAGTTGTTAAGATTTAGTTCACCCCGTTAGAAATAATGTATCTAATAGCATTAACGGGATTAACAAACACTATGATTTATTTGCCACACAATTTATCACTTAACAGGAATTTCTAACGGGGTAAAATTATGGCGAAAACAGCGCAATTAGTCATTGTAGAATCACCCACCAAAGCTAAAACTATCAAGCAGATTTTGGGCAACAAATATGTAGTAGAAGCTTCCATGGGGCATCTCCGGGATTTGCCCAAAGCCAAGTTGGGCGTGGACACGGAACACAACTTTATTCCCGAATATGTGATTCCTACGGCCAGCCGTAAGATCGTTACTAAATTAAAGAATTTATACGCCGAGTATCCCCAGATCATTTTAGCTACTGACGAGGATAGAGAAGGAGAAGCGATCGCGTGGCATATTACCCAAGCTTTGGGAATTGACCCGGTAGCTACTCCCAGAATAGTTTTTCATGAAATCACGACCGAAGCGGTGCAAGCAGCTATCGCCTCACCCCGCCACTTGGATCAAAATTTAGTAGATGCCCAACAAGCTCGGCGCGTGTTGGATCGGTTAGTGGGCTACAAATTGTCCCCGCTGCTGTGGAAGAAACTATTTCGGGGACTATCCGCTGGTCGGGTACAGTCTGTGGCTGTGCGGTTGATCGTAGAAAGAGAACGCGAGATCGAAAAATTCACTCCCCAAGAATACTGGAAAGTCAAAGTTGATTACGAGGCTAAGCAAGACCATTTATTAGCCGATTTGGTGAGCATCGGCGGAAAGCCAGTTGCGATCGATAATAGTGCCGAGGCTGCCAAGGTTAAACACGAACTTGAGCTCAACCCAGCTCGGATCAGCCAGATTAATTTCGTCCACAAAGAAAGATTCCCTAATGAACCATTGACTACCTCGACCTTGCAACAACAAGCCGGTACGCGATTTGGCTTTAGTGTGAAAAAGACGATGATGTTAGCCCAGCAATTATACGAAGGGGTAAGTTTAGGCAAAGGCCAGCATACTGGTTTGATCACCTACATGCGTACGGATTCGGTGTACATTTCTCCGCGGGTGATTCAAGAAATGAGAGATTTTATCGGGCAGACTTATGGGCAGGAATATGTGCCAGCCACCATCCCGCGCTATAAAAGCAAAAATAAATCTGCTCAAGAAGCCCACGAAGCTATCCGCCCGACTATGCCGGCAACCCATACTCCAAAAGAAGTGGCTGCTTATTTGAATCCTGATCAAAAGAAATTGTACCAATTAATTTGGGAGCGAACAGTCGCCTCGCAAATGGCGCCAGCCCAACTGGGGCAAACTAATATCGCCATAACTTCCGGAGACAAGATCTTAACTATTCAGGGCGTTACTATCGAATTCAAAGGCTTTCTGGCTGCCTTATCAAAGAATCCCATCACCGAATCGGTCGTGCCTAAATTAGAGGAAGGTCTGACGGTTGTCCCGCGGGAAGTAATGACGGAACAAAAATTTACCGAGCCTTCCGAACGCTACACAGAACCGGCGTTAGTGAAGGCTTTAGAAAAATTAGGTATTGGCCGGCCGTCTACCTATGCCCCAACTTTGACTACCATTACTACGAGAGGTTATGTCAAAAGAGAAAAGAAATATCTCTACCCGCAGGAAACCGGCATTTTGGTGAATGATTTTTTGGTGAAACATTTCCCTGATATTGTGGACACTAAATTTACTGCTACCATGGAAGATAAATTAGATGATGTGGCAGATGGTAAAGTTGCTTGGCAAAAAATTGTGGAAGATTTTTATCATCCCTTTGCCGAATTATTAAAGAACAAGGAGGCGAATTTGGAAAAGCAAAATACTGGCGAAGCTACCAATGAGATTTGTAGCGAATGCCAAGGCCCCATGGTCATTAAGCGCGGGAAATTTGGTAAATTCCTCGCTTGCGCTAATTTCCCGGAGTGTAAACATACCCAACCATTAGAAGACAACGCAGCTACGCCCAAAGCTCCGGCGGAACCCACGGATGTCGTCTGCGAAAAATGCGGCAGCCCGATGGTCAAGCGCAAAAGCCGCTATGGCGAATTTTTAGGCTGCAGTAATTATCCCAAATGCAAGCATATCCAAAACTTAGGTCAGCCTTCCGGCGACATGGGCCTGTCTTGTCCTACTTGCGGAACCGGTAAAATTGTCGAACGGCGGACTAAGCGCGGGCGGGTATTTTATGGCTGCAGCAATTATCCGAAGTGCGATTTTGCCAGTTGGAACCAACCCACAGACAAAGTTTGCCCGACTTGCCAAGGCCCCATGGCGTTAGTCAAAGCCAAGGGCGGTGCCCCGGTTTGCCAGAAATGTGGCTTTGTGGACAAGGATATAACCTAAAGTGGTTGAAAAACCCTAATATTTCGGGTATAATCTCTAATATGAAAACGAAGCCCCAACAGCAAGCAACCGCAAAATTGGTGGGTTTGTGGGTTAAATTAGTGATGTTCTCCCTGGTAGTAGTGGATGTTGTGGTAAATCTGATTAGTACTAAATCGTCCTTTGCTCAACCGGCTGATGGCAGTAACTTGGAGCAGCAAATAGCAAATATTTTCAGCACGAGTCTCCCGATATTGGTAGGGGTATTAGCAGTAGTAGTAATTATTGTGGCCGGTGTTGTCTATGCTTTTGATTTAGGCGGAGGCAAACAATCAGGCGTGGCCAAAGAAATGATCATAGCCGCTATTAGCGGAGTTATTCTATTTATGCTGGCGCGGTGGTTACTGGCAGAATTAAATAGTTTATTTGGGTCTAATAATATTCCCACCGGTTCACCGCCAGACAATCATTATTATACCCCCGGCGAGGATCCCGTAGGTCCTGGTATTATTTTCTGATTATCCGCCCAACACTATACTCTAACTTAGAGAGATGTTCGATTTTATTGAAGTCAAGGGGGCGTGTGAACACAATCTAAAAGGGGTAGATGTTAAGTTGCCCCGAAATCAGCTCGTCATCATCACGGGTTTATCTGGATCGGGCAAAAGCTCGCTGGCTTTTGATACGATCTATGCCGAAGGCCAGCGCCGCTATGTCGAATCGTTATCCGCTTATGCTCGGCAGTTTTTGGGCGTGATGGAAAAGCCTAATGTCGAAAGCATTAGAGGCCTGTCTCCCGCCATTTCCATTGATCAAAAATCATCTTCGTCTAATCCGCGTTCTACCGTCGGCACCATCACGGAAATTTATGATTATTTGCGGCTCCTGTATGCCCGAATCGGTATCCCGCATTGCTATAAATGCGGGGCGGTGGTCGCCAAACAATCGGTCGATCAAATTGTCGAACAAGTGCAGAAATTACCGGTGGATAAATTCGCTATTTTGGCGGGGCTAACTGCCGATAAAAAAGGCGAAGGCAAAGAAACCTTGCAGCTAATTAAAAAAGCTGGTTTTGTGCGGGCACGGATTGATGGCAAGATGGTGGATTTAGATACTAAAATCGAGTTAGTCAAAACCCAAAAACACACCATCGAAGCAGTCGTCGATCGGTTGGAATTAGCTCAAGCGGGCCTCACCACCAATCGGAGCCGGTTAACCCAATCGCTGGAATCAGCCCTGCGCTTGAGCGATGGCACCGTTATTATTTGGGATTTAGACAACGATAAAGATTGGTTTTTTTCCGAGAATTTAGCCTGTCCTAAGTGCGGAGTAAATATTCCCGAGTTAGAACCCCGCAGTTTTTCTTTCAACAATCCCAAAGGGGCGTGTCCGGCCTGTACGGGCCTCGGGATTACGAGAGAGATCGATCCGGAGCTACTCGCTCCCAATAAAAAACTTTCTTTAGAGGAAGGGGCTCTGCGCGCCGGCGGATTTAGTATGAGTAGCCAGACCGGCTGGATGCAAAAAATTTTAGAAGCAGTAGGAAAAAAGTATGGGTTTAAATTAAATCAGCCGGTAGAAAAATTCTCGCAAAAAGCCTGGCAAGCTTTGCTCTATGGTACGGGTGATGAAGAAATCATTATCCAATCGCGCAATGTGCATGGGCGGATGAACGAATATGTTATGAAATTTGAAGGCGTGGTGCCTAATCTAATGCGCCGTTACCGCGAAACCGATTCCGATTTTATTCGGGCGGATATTGAAAAGACGATGGTGGAGCGGATTTGTTCCATGTGTAACGGCGGGCGCTTGCGTCCGGAATCGGCCTCTGTCACCGTGGGCGATCAAAGTATTGTGGCGTTGGCGGCTAAATCGGTGGAAGAAATGGTAGCGTTTTTTGATCAACTTAAACTAAACGAACAAGAAGCTTTTATCGCGCACCAAATTTTAAAAGAATTAAAGGAACGCGTAAAATTTTTGGAGCGAGTTGGTTTAAATTATCTCACTCTTAATCGCAGCGCGACTACGCTTTCGGGCGGAGAAGCCCAGCGCATTCGTTTGGCTACCCAAATTGGTTCCGGTCTCTCCGGAGTGATCTATATTTTAGATGAACCCTCGATTGGCTTGCATCAGCACGATAACAATAAATTGATTAAATCCCTTAAAGAGCTGCGCGATTTGGGCAATACGGTGATTGTGGTAGAACATGATGCCGAAACGATTCTCGCGGCCGATTATGTCGTGGATATGGGGCCGGGAGCGGGAGAATTTGGCGGCGAAGTGGTGGCCATCGGCACACCCAGCGAGATCAAGCGCGATCCTAAATCGTTGACGGGGCAATATTTGTCAGGCAAACAAAGCATCGCTATTCCTTCCACGCGCCGGTTAGGCAATGGCAAGAAAATCTTGATCAAGGGGGCGGAAGAATTTAATTTGCAGAATATTGATGTCGAAATTCCCTTGGGGTTATTTGTGGGCGTAACCGGTTTATCCGGTTCCGGTAAATCAACTTTAATCAATGAAATTTTAGCCAAAAAATTAGCCAATGTTTTGCACGGCGCCAGGCAGCAGGTCGGCAAGCATAGATCGATCGAAGGCATTGATTACTTAGATAAAATCATCGCTATTGATCAGTCGCCGATCGGGCGGAGCCCCCGCAGTAATCCTGCCACTTACACCGGCGTGTTTACTGATATTAGGGATTTATTTGCCAAATTGCCCGAAGCTAAAATTAGAGGATATAATCCCGGCCGATTTAGTTTTAATGTCAAAGGCGGCCGCTGCGAGAATTGCGCCGGCGATGGAGTGATTAAGATCGAAATGCATTTCCTCCCCGATGTTTACATGACTTGCGATGTGTGTAAGGGCAAGCGCTACAACAAAGAAGTATTAGAAATTTATTACAACGAACGCAATATTGCCGATGTTCTGGAAATGACAGTAGTAGAAGCGTTAGAATTTTTCCACAATATTCCCACCATTCAAAATAAACTGCAAGTTTTGCAAGAAGTTGGATTAGGTTACGTTAAGTTAGGGCAACCGGCCACCCAGCTTTCGGGTGGAGAAGCCCAACGGATCAAATTAGCATCGGAATTAGCGCGCCGGGGAACCGGCAAAACCTTGTATGTCTTGGATGAGCCCACGACTGGCCTCCATTTTGATGATATCAAGCGATTACTGGTAGTCTTAAATAAATTAGTCGATAAAGGCAATACGGTTTTGGTGATCGAACACAATATGGATGTCATCAAAACCATGGATTGGATTATCGATTTAGGTCCGGAGGGCGGGGATAAAGGCGGAGCAATTGTGGCGATCGGTACTCCCGAAGAGATCGCCAAAGTGAAATCGAGCTACACCGGCCAATACCTGAAGAAAGTTTTAGGATAGTATCAAGTGTCAGGTATCAAGTGTCAGGTATTAAGCCGGAAAAGCTGGGCGAGTGAGTTCCTCCCCTGCCAAGGGGAGGTTAGGAGGGGATTATTGATTTAATCAAAATTACTCCCCGAGCGAAGTCGAGGGGTAACCTTATCATTTTGTTATAATAAAACTATCACTGATCATGGAGGTAAAACACTATGATGGGTGGAAACATTTATCTTTGCGAAGCGAGCTGCCTAGGATCTCCCTGAATTGCCAGGTCAGCATGTGGCTAAAGACCACAAGAGACACCATCGCGGCAAGCTATCGCAAACCGTTCAAGGAGGAAACTACCATGAGCGGCGGAAACATTATGTATCTTTGCGAAGGAGCGGGTACCGGTTCAGGCTGATGAGCTGAATGAAGTTCGATCAGTTTACATTGGCACTCAATCATTGCAAAGATACCCGGGGGCACTAAGTGCCCCTTTTTTGTTGACTGGGAGCGAATAATTATTGACATTATCCCAATAGTAGATTAAAATAACGGCGACACTGATAGTGCTATACAACAGATCGGGTTAAATAAAATCCGACTGAATAAAGGAGGTGCTACAGATGTCACTAAGATTATGTATTAATCCTAAGATTGATTCTCGCTTGATTTCTATTCCTATCAAGGAGAAAGCGTCCGAGGTTTATCTGTATGTTGACAAGGGCAAGGGTTCCAAGTTGGTAAAGCTCCCTGGGGCATGGTCGGAAAGTTACGGCGTGTTCTGTATTAGTTTGGATCCGTTCGTCGCTGTCTGGTTGGAGAAGTATTTGGATGAAAATCAGGTAGCATATTTTGTTACTGAACTATTGGATCGGCCGGAGAGTATTCCTGACAGGAATTTCCAATCACTGGATATCGGCCATGGAGTTGTGTTGACTCGCTCGGATTTCCCTTTTCGGGTGTTGGCAACTGCTCCCAACCTTGCATCATTGGCGAAGGCGGTTGAGAACGACAAGAGGTTCCGTAGCTCACTTTTTTGCCAAGGGGAAGGTGGGCAGATGCGTACTGTTATGCAGATAGCGGCAGATTATTACATCACAACTTCCGAAGACAGTACTACTTCCGCCAGACCTCCAAGAATAGACAAATGGGGCAGTTTGATCCGTACGATCTGGAAAAACCTGTCTCGTCGGGTTTCGGGCTGGTGGCGACATCAGTTTTATCCGAGTTGCAGCTACAAGAGATAATTCCTGCGCCTTTGGTTGATAATATTTATCCCACCTTTTCAAGGTGGGATTTTTCGTAGGTAATCCCAAAAGCTGCATTTATAGGTATCATAAAGGCATGGATAATAACAAGTTCAAACCAGATTTAGCTAAAATCCCGCACCAGCCGGGGTGTTATTTAATGTTCGATAAAACCGGTAAAGTCATTTATGTGGGGAAGGCCGTTGATTTGCGGAAGAGAGCGGCCTCTTATTGGAGTAAAGCGGATCAGCCCGTTAAAACAAGTAAGTTATTGGAAAAAGTGGCCAAACTGGATTTTATGATTACCGATACCGAAGCCGAGGCTCTAATTTTAGAAAATCAGCTGATCAAAAAACATCTGCCGCCCTATAATGTCTTGCTCCGGGACGACAAAAGCTATCAATATATTAAAATCAATCTCAATCAGTCCTATCCGGTAATTGAAGTGGTGCGGAATCTGCACGCGATCAAAAAAGAGCCCCGCGTGCGTTATTTTGGGCCTTATACGAGCGGGTTAGCGGTTAAGTATACTTTGCAGTTAATTAATAGGATTTTTCCGTTGTGCGCTAATGCGGCAGAATTGAATAAAAAAACATCTCTTCGTCATCCTGAATTGACGAAGCCTTCAATACTTCGTCATTCTGGCCTCGTCCAGAATCGTATAATTAATTCAAGATCTCCGGACGAGACCCTGGAACAAGTTCAGGGTGACGGAAGGGTGGGAATCCAGAATGATAGTGAGGTGCAAGTTCAGCATGACGGAAAAAAGCCCTGCTTGAATTGGCATCTCGGGAAATGTCTGGGGGTGTGCGCAGGCCAAAGTACCAGCAAGGAATATCACCAAGTTGTGCACGAAGTAATCGATTTTTTAGGTGGTAAGTCCAAAGATTGGCGCAAATACCTCAGGCAACGGATGGAAGCAGCCGCGGTGGCGAAAAAATTTGAAGAGGCTTTGAAATTGCGCGAACAACTGGCCGCCTTGGATATAATTGTGGCCAAACAAAAGGTGGCTCAACCGGATGAATTAATCAGCCAGGATATTTGGGGTTGGCTAATTACCGCGGAGCAAGCAGTAGTTACTATCTCAAAAATTAGAGCCGGGAAAGTCATCGATTACCAAACTTTTGTGTTGCGCTTGCCGATGGAAATCAATTTAGACGAATTTGCGGCAGATGCGCTGATGTCCGTCTATTCCGCGACCCTCGATAATTGGCCGAAAGAGATTTTATTGCCCCATTTACCCAAAGACCCGGCGGTTTTAGAAGGGTGGCTAAGTAATTTAGCTGGCCATACGATAAAAATTAGCGTACCTCAGCGCGGGATCAAAAAACGGTTATCGTTGTTAATGCAAAAAAACGCAGCAGAGCAAGCTAGTGCTAAAGTGGGAGCTAATTTGCAAATCAAAACGGCGATTACGCGCTTGCAACAATTATTAGGCGTGAAGCAATTGAAACGCATGGAGGCCTATGATATTTCGCATTTGGGCGGAACTTATACTGTCGGCTCGATGGTAGTGTTTGTAAATGGCAAACCATTCAAATCCGGTTATCGAAGATTTCGGATCAAAACAGTACGGGGCATCGATGATTACGCCAGTTTAGGCGAAATGATCTATCGGCGCTTACAGCCCAAGCGTTTAGCGGACCTGCGCTTTGCCGCTAATTTGCCGGATGCGATTTTGATTGATGGCGGCAAGGGCCAACTCAATACAATTTTGCGCCAAACTAATAAAATTAATATCGTCCGCTTACCGTTGATTATTAGTTTAGCTAAACGCGAAGAAGAGATTTTTGTTCCCACGCAAGCCCAACCCATCAAGCTATCTTTGAGTTCGCCCGAACTGCAATTACTCCAAAGATTACGCGACGAAGCTCATCGATTTGCTATTACCTATCAAACCGCCTTGCGTACCCGGCAGTTAAAAGAGGGGAGTAAGATCAAGGGCATCGGGACAAGTACGAGCAAGAAGTTGATCAAAGCTTTTGGTAGCTTAAGGGCGGCTCGGGCAGCCAGCCTATCAGAATTAGAGAAAGTAATTGGTCAGAAGGCTAAGTTGATCAAAAACAGTTAAAGATTAGTTTGGGCAAGATAAGACCATATTTAGCCTAATAAAACAAGGTATCTATTAGGCTGCATAATTAGTAGATAATTATTAAACATTTATAGCTCTGGGAGAGAATTATTCTAATTATCCCCAATCAAACATGGGGTTGACAGCCAAGATTATATATGATATAATTAAGATATAAAGTAGTATTATACAAAGTATATAGTCTTGGTCGTCAGTAAGAACTATCTAAGATAAGAAGCGATGGAAGACCTCCACTCCACACAACCAGAAGATAATTTGCCAGAGGCCCATGATTCAATCTTGGACAAAGTTTTAGCCGAAAACGAATCTAAATCTTTTTCGAGTACTCGGCCCTACAAGATCGTGAGCCAAATCATCAATAGCCTTAAAAGTCGCGAACGCGATGTGATTTTGAGTCGGTACGGCCTGGCGAGTGCCGAGGTCCTTAAAGAAACTTTAGAAGAAATCGGTAAACGCTTTGGCGTGACCAGAGAAAGAGTGCGCCAAATTGAAAGCGCCACCTTAAAGAAGATTAATAAAAAATATTCTACTCAACTCAAACCCGTTCTCAAAACCATCGCTGGTTATGTTGATAGTTTGGGCGGGGTGGTCGAACTCGAAGATTTAGCGGACTATCTCCACTTAAACCTGGTCGGCGCCGAAGCCGAATTAGAACGCAGGGCTTTGCGTTTGATTATGGGTGCTTACGATAAAATCAGCCCGCTGCGCAAATTCCCTTTGTTTAAAGAAGGCTGGATGCGCAAAGAATTGTCTGAAAAATTATTAACCGATATTCAAGCCATCGCCAAGTCGGTTTTGGAAGGCAGTCGGGAATCTTTAGCCGAAGACGATCTGATCGCCAAAATTTTAATCCAGTTACCTACAATTGATCGCGCCTTAGTGGCGGGAGTTTTGCGGATCGACCCGGCAGTAAGTTTGGACAACCATGGCAAGTGGGGTCTCGTGAGTTGGCCGCAAGTAAAACCAAAGCGCATTCGCGATAAAATATTCTTGGTGTTAGAAGAAATCGGCAAACCCTTACACTTCGTGAAAATTGCCGAATTAATTAAAGAAAAATATTCTTTGAATAAGCCGGTTTTAAGTCGGACCGTCCACAACGAGCTTATAGGTGACGATCGCTTCGTTTTAGTGGGTCGCGGGATCTATGCATTAAAAAAGTGGGGTTATCAACCCGGAGTAGTGGCGGATGTAATCAAGGATGTTTTGCGCCAAGCCGGCCGGCCGTTGACCGTCACCGAATTAGTTACTGCCGTTTTGCAAAAGCGCCAAGTTAAGAAGAACACTATCATCGCCAATCTGCAAAATCGCAATTTGTTTAAAAAAGTGGCCAAATCCACGTATACTTTAACTGATAGCGATCATCTCGCTACCAGTAATACAAATCAATAGGTTGAGTTAAATGGCTAACGATTCTTCTTTGCTGGTTTACATTGTAGGCTTAGCGCTGGGTTGGGCAGTACTTTTGGGTGGATTGTGGTGGTGGTGGCGGCAGCGGCCTAAAGGGATCAAGCCCGCCAAGTCCAGTTTTGCCAGCGCATTAGTGGCTAATCAAACAGACGCAGTACTTTTGGCGATCGATGTACCCAAGGAGAACGAAAAAAAGCCTATCGCGGCAGAAGCTATTTTTGCCAGCTTGCACGGGATTGGCACTAATCATTTAAGTTTTGAAGTGGAGGCCAGAGAAAAATCCATCAGGTTTTTTGTCTGGGTGCCGCTGGCTTTGCGCGGTTATGTCGAGAGTCAATTGTATGCCCAATATCCCGAGATCGATATTTCGGAAATGCGCGATTATGCCGATCCGGCCAAATTACCATCCGATTTAGTTGTTATGGGGACAGAATTAGTTTTAGCTCGGGAAGATTTTTATCCTATTAAAACCTTTCTTAATTTTGAAGTGGACCCCTTAGCTGCCATCACGGGGACTTTAAGTAAATTGTCGCCGGGGCAGCATGTTTGGATTCAGATTATTATTCAGCCCGAAGGCAACGAGTGGCGCAACGCCGCTATTAAATATATTAACGATGTCAAGACCGGCAATCGCACGGCGGGATTTGTTAAAGATGTCGCTGGCGAGTTGTCCAAATTTGGCGGGGAATTGGTGACTACGATGTTGCGCGGCGGCGGGTATACTCCGGCCGAAAAAGAAACCAAAAAACTGGAATTGTCGCCGGGAGTGGAAGCGGCGCTTAAAGAGATCGAGGCGAAAAGCTCCAGCTTAGGTTTTCGCACCAATATTCGATTAGTGGTCTTAGATCGGGACCCCGATATGGCGCGCAGCCGGCTGCAATTAGCCGTCGGCGCTTTTAAGCAATTTAATACCAACAACCTCAACTCTTTCGAGGTCGGGGCCTTGTTGGATAACCGAGCGGAAGTATTAATGCGCTATCACGATCGGGTAGCAGGCGGCGATCATAGCTTTATTTTGAATGTGACGGAATTAGCCAGTATTTATCATTTGCCTAATATTAGCGTGGTGACACCCAATATTATGTGGGCGGGTTCTAAAAAGGGTGAACCGCCTGCCAACTTGCCGTTAGAAACTAATGTTGATCCCAAAGAACTAACTATTCTCGCCAAAACTAATTTCCGGGGATCGGAAGAAAAATTTGGAATTAAAATCAAAGATCGTCGGCGCCATGTCTATATGATCGGTAAAAGCGGCGTCGGTAAATCCACATTGCTTAAGAACATGGTCATCGACGATATTCGGGAAGGTCGGGGAGTGGCCATGATCGATCCGCACGGCGAGGATGTCATGGAAGTATTGGACTATGTTCCGAATTATCGGGCGAATGATGTGATTGTGTTCGACCCAGGGGACCGGGAATATGCCATCGGTTTTAACATGTTCGAAGTCTCTGACCCGAAGTATAAAGTAATCACCGCATCTGGGATCGTAGGAGCGTTTAAGAATATCTTCGGCGATTCCTGGGGACCGCGGTTGGAGTATTGGTTAAAATCCGCTGTACTGGCCTTATTAGATTATCCCGGCTCGACTCTGATGATGGTGCCGAGGCTATTTACCGACAAAGATTTCCGCAATGCCGTATTGGAAAAAGTCCAAGACCCTTTGATTAAAGCACGGTGGATAAATGAATGGCCTAAATTAGATCAAAAAGCCCAAGGGGAAGCCATTGCGCCTATTCTGAATAAGGTAGGGCAATTCTTGTCCTCTTCAGTCATTCGCAATATCGTGGGGCAGCCTAAATCTTCGGTGGATTTTCGCAAAGCGATGGATGAAGGCAAAATTCTTTTGATTAAATTATCCAAAGGCGTGATCGGGGATGATAACTCGAATCTCTTAGGGTCCATGATCGTGACTCAATTCCAGTTGTCGGCCATGTCGCGAGCAGATGTCCCGCCAAGCGCTCGGCCAGACTTCTATTTGTATGTGGACGAGTTTCAAAACTTTGCTACTGATTCTTTTGCGACCATCCTGTCCGAAGCCAGAAAGTACAACTTATCCCTCACGGTGGCTAATCAATATATGGCCCAACTGTCTGACGATGTCAGGAACGCTATTTTCGGCAACGTCGGTACATTGATCGCTTTCCGGGTGGGGGCTGATGATGCTGTAGGTCTGACGAAAGAATTAGCGCCAGTATTTGACGAGAACGATCTGGTTAATCTTAATATTTATAATATTTACCTTAAATTATCTATCGATGGGCTCACGGTACCAGCTTTTTCCGCCCAGACGCTACCTCCCCCACCGGATAAAAATAATAATTCCGAAAAAATTATCCAAATATCCCGTGAACGGTATGCCAAACCTGCGAGTTTTGTCGAAAAAATGGTCGGGGAGGCGATTGCTGCGCAATCATCAGGCAGCAGAGACCAAGGCGAGCGGGGGTACGATCGAGGCGGAGATAGAGGATATGATCGGGGTGGAGATCGGGGATATCCTCCCAGACGCTCAACAACTAATTTGCCCAATCGGCCGGTACCGTTCCGCCCCGCTTTGAAGGTAGATTTGCCTGGCGCTACTGATATGAAATCGGCCATAGCATCTGCTACTAAAACTGCGCCAGAGCCCTCCAAAGAACTCACCAAAAAACCAGAGCCGATATCTATCAGTAACCGTCCTCGTCCTCTGCCAAGAGGAAGAATCAAACCAGCAGTTGGAGATTTGAAAAAATTAATTTCTCATATTGAACAACGCAAATCCGGGCCCAATTTGATTAAGGACTTAAAAGCGGATGCTGCGCCTAATGCGTCGGCAATCGATGAGTCACGTAAATCTGGTGGTGCTGGTGGTAAATCGGTTAAACCCAACGAATGGATTTCATTGGATGAGTTAAATAAAGACCAAGATAATTAGTGCGTCATTCTGATCCCATTCGGCTACGCTCAGGGTAAACTACATCGAAGAATCTGGTCGCTTTTAAGCGACCTCCAATTCTTTCACTACCACTTTGGACGAGCAAAGTGGTAGCACCGAAAGGACGGCCAAGTCGTCGCGGCTATTTAATTGATAAATCTTTATGCGCTTGCAGCCAAACTCCCCCTCACTAATTGTGCTTCAGCAAATTAGTGAGGGGTCAAACATGGCCCCACTCTTAAAGATTTACCTAATTAAATAACGCCTCTCCTCCAATGGCTTCAAAAGAAAAGATTAGAACTCCAGAACATCAGATGTTCCTTGGCAGAGGAACTTTAATAATACCCCTCCTGCCTGAGGAGGGGAAAGGGGAGGTGGGAGTATAAAATTGTCCCTGAGTCTTCCTCTGTAGGTGCTTTACTACACACGCTACGTAGCGTGTGATGATAACATGAATGAGAAAAAAAGATGGCAATAGGAACAGCAGGGGTTTTTGCTATTTATGTTCCGGAAGGGGATGCCCGTATAATATGAGTATGGATAAAAAGCAGGCCACCCAGAGAATCAAAGAATTGGTAGGGGAGATTAACTACCATAACTACCGGTACTATGTTTTAGATAGGCCGGAGATTTCGGATGAACATTACGATGCCTTATATCGGGAATTGGTAAAATTAGAAAAGGAATTTCCCGAGGCGGTGTTAGTAGATTCGCCCACGCAAAGGGTTGGGGGCAAAGTAAAAGCTGGATTCAAAGAAGTCAGCCACAGCAAACGGCGGATGTCCCTCGATGATGTTTTTAGTCCGAAAGAATTGCAAGAATTTACCGAGCGCGTGACAAAATTAGCGGGGGAATCACCGGAATATACTTGCGAACTTAAAATCGATGGGTTGCAGATGATCCTGGCTTACAGTAAGGGATTATTAACTCAAGCGGCGACGCGGGGCGATGGAATAGTGGGGGAAGATGTTACCCATACTGTCAAAACTATTCGCGATATTCCGCTTAAATTAGCTAAACCGGTAGATGTAACTATTAGCGGAGAAATTTATATCGAAAAAGCCGAGTTTGAGCGCATCAACCGAGAGCAAACCAAATTAGGGGCCGAGAAATATGCGAATCCGCGCAATTTGGCGGCGGGAACGGTGCGGCAATTGGACCCTCGGATTGCGAGCAGTCGCAAATTGTCGAGTTTTTTCTATGATCTATCCGGCGATATCGAGCCCGCCAGTCAAGTCGCCATATTTAACGAATTGACGGAGTTGCATTTCAAAATTAATCCGCATTTTCAGTTGTGCAAAAATCTATCCGAGGTGAAAAAATTTATTGAGGAGTGGGGGGGTAAGCGCTCTAAATTACCCTATGCCACCGATGGCATTGTAGTGAAGGTAAATGATATTAAATTGCGCGAAAAATTGGGGGTAACGGCGAAATCTCCCCGTTGGGCGGCGGCCTATAAGTTTCCGGCCGAGCAGACCGAAACGGTAGTCGAGGATATCACGGTACAAGTGGGGCGGACTGGTGTTCTAACGCCCGTAGCCGAGCTTAGGGCAGTTAAATTGGCCGGGAGTACCGTACGGCGGGCGACTTTGCATAACGAAGACGAGGTAAGAAGAAAAGACATTAGAGTTGGTGATACTGTTCTGGTGCAGAAAGCCGGGGATGTGATTCCCGAAGTAGTAAAAGTAATTAGGCACGGTCAGAATAGTCGACCTTGGGTGATGCCAAAAAAATGTCCGATTTGTGGTGGACCAGTAGAAAGGGTGGAGGGCGAAGCCGCGCACCACTGTGTGAATAAAGATTGCTTTGTAATTCGCTTGAGGGGCATTGAACATTTTATTTCCCGCGATGCCTTTGATATGGAAGGCGTAGGCGTCAAAAATATGGAACTCTTTTTACAATCCGGATTAATTGCGGATGCCGCTGATTTATTCGGTCTGGAAGTTAACGAAATCAGTGAATTAGAACGCCACGGCGAAAAATCCGCCGAAAATATTGTCAAAAGCATTCAAGGAAGCAAGAAAATTGCATTAGACAGATTTTTGTACGCTCTTGGCATTCGCAATATCGGCAAACAAACCGCCATCGATTTGGCCAATCATTTTCATACTCTATCTAAAATAAAAACTACTACCGTCGAACAATTAATGGCCGTAGAAGGCGTGGCGGAAGTAGTGGCTACAAGTATTTACGATTACTTTCAAGACAAAAATAATCTCCGATTGATAGAACGGTTGCTGGAGGCCGGCGTCGTTGTGAAAAATGTGCAGGGAGTCGCTGGCGGGAAACTCTCTGGCAAAACTTTTGTGCTTACCGGCACCCTCCAAAATTATTCCCGAGAAGAAGCGGGGGATTTGATCAGAAGTTTAGGGGGACGGGTAAGCAGTTCGGTCTCCCGTGAAACCGATTATGTAGTGGCAGGGGAAAATCCGGGCAGTAAATATGCCGAAGCCCAAAAATTAGGAGTGGCTATTCTTCCCGAATCCGAGTTCAAAAAATTATTGTAGGGTGCCACCACATCCCCACCCAACCTCCCCTTTATTAAGGGGAGGAATTAATATAGTTCCCCTCCTGCCCGAGGAGGGGTTAGGGGAGGAGGGAGTTTATTAGATGCTGATCCACCGAAATCTTGACTGGGGGAGGGTTTTTGTGATAATTTGAAATATCAAAGTGGCTACCGTTTATTGAGGTAAATTCAAACCACTTGCACATTGAAGGTGA
>DQGN01000003.1:3796-5797 GCA_003524745.1 Patescibacteria group bacterium | reverse complement strand
GCTATTTTGATCAACAAAACTCAACCGGCCGGACATCAACACGAAGCCATGAAATTAATCTTGGATTATTTAAAAAAGATCGCCCCTCAAGAAAAAGCCATTTTATTGCGGACTGACCCGCCGTTGGCACCCAGCGATACAGCAGCGATTTCTATTTATAAGTCTTTGGGATTTGTCGTGTCCCCTAAATCGACTCAACCCAAAACTAATCTTTGGTTAGATATTCAACCCAAAGAACCAAATATATTGCTCCAAATGAAACCAAAAACTCGCTACAACATCAGGTTGGCCGAGAAGCATGGGATTAGAGTAGTTGCCACACAAAATCCGAAAGATATCGCCATATTCCATCGTTTGATGCACACTACCGCCGCAAGAGACAACTTTCGTCCTCACCCGGACAACTATTATGCCCAGCAATTGGCTATTTTAGGCCAGCGTAATTTAATATCGTTATTTATAGCCTATGACGCAGAGCAACCCCTCGCTACTGCTTTGGTCAGTTTCTTCGGACAAACAGCCACCTATTTGCACGGAGCTTCCAGCGACCAACATCGGGACAAGCAGCCTGTTTATGCTTTGCATTGGCAGATCATTCAAGCTGCCAAACAACATGATTGCGCTACTTATGATCTGGGTGGCATTAATCTAACTGGCAGCCATGCTTGGGCTGGCATTACTCGTTTTAAATTGGGCTTCGGTGGTAATATTGTTGATTATGTGGGTAATTTAGAGCTCCCCCTTCACCCGTCTTGGTTCAGGCTATATCAATTATTGGTTAATAAAAAACATGCTTAAAGCCGTCAAAAAAATTCTTCGCCCGATTTTGTATGGCCTCCCTTGGTTATACGATGCCTACCATCGCTCCCAAGGAGTTTTGGCAGCTACAACCTACGGCTTCCCGGCCATGAAAATGCGTGTTATCGGCATTACTGGCACTAACGGCAAGACCACAACAGCGAATATTTTAGCGCACATTTTAGAAACTAATGGGGCAAGGGTGGGTATGGCGACGACCGTGAATGTTTGGACCGGTGCCAAGAAATGGGTTAACGAAACCAAAATGACCACCCTTAGCCCCTTCGCCCTGCAAGGACTCTTAAGGCAAATGGCCAATCAAAAATGCCGCTATGCGATTGTAGAGACTACTTCGCACGCCTTGGTCCAACACCGCACTTGGGGTATTTTCTATGATATGGCTATTTTTACTAATTTAACTCATGATCATTTGGACTATCACAAAACTTTTGAAAATTACCGCACAGCTAAAACCAAATTATTCAGCGAATTAGCCGAAAGTCTGCGCAAACCCGGCATGCCTAAAGTTTCTATTATTAATATTAGCGACCCGAATGCGGAACATTTCGCAAAATACCCGGCCGATCAAAAATATCTTTATGGTATCGACCTCCCAGCCACACCAGCCACGCCGGATATTATAATTTACGCTAACAATGTCCATGAAGGCAGACAACATACTTACTTTACCCTCAATACCCCTAAGGGCAGTATCGATATTAAGCTGCGGCTACTCGGCAGATTCAACATTTATAATGCCTTAGCTGCTGCCAGCGCCGCTTATGCTCTTGGTGTGGATATCCAAACTATCCAACAAGGCATTGAAAGCTTGTGGCAAGTGCCCGGACGCATGGAGTATGTCCCTAATAATAAAAATTTGGACATTATTATTGATTATGCCCATACTCCCGATGGTTTCCAAAAAGTTTTTGAGGCTTTGCGTCCACTATCCCGCGGCAATATCATTGCTGTTTTTGGAGCGGCTGGAGATCGCGACAAAACCAAGCGCCCTATTTTAGGCCAAATCGCCTCCCAGTTTGCCGACGAAATCATTTTGACCGAAGAAGATCCGGGATCAGAAAACCCCGGAGCAATCATTAACCAGATCCTTGCTGGTATTGATACAACTAAATTTGCTACTGGCAAGAATCTGCATATTATTTTAGATCGTAAGTCAGCCGTGCAACGCGCTTTAACCCATGC
>DQGN01000003.1:0-3752 GCA_003524745.1 Patescibacteria group bacterium | reverse complement strand
TGCCCGCCTTGGGCGAGACTTCGCAACCGCAACCTATCACCCCAGCCCCGGCACCTATTCCCCAAGCACCCCCCGCACAGCCCAGCCCAACCGAACCGCTGTTAAAAACCATTCCTGTTTTCCCTATCGGGAATATAGCCCTGATGATGTTTGTAATCACCTTGGTCAGTATGGTGTTGGCTTTTGCTAATGATTGGTTTGATGCGAGCCACGGTAGAGAAATCAGCGTGAATGGCACGGGAACTGCCTATTCTGCCCCCGATGTCGCTAAAATAGATTTTGGTGTCCGCAGCGAATCGCGCAATTTATCCAGCTCTCAAAAAGCTAACGCTACTGCCATCGCCAAAATTAAGAACGACTTGGCGGCCTTCGATATCGCGAATGAAGATATCCAAACCGTCAATTACAACATTAATCCTGATTATATTTATTCCGGCGCGCAAAAACCCCGCCTTACCGGCTACACCACCTACCACTTTTTGCGCCTGACCATTCGCAAGTTGGATATGGTAGATGCTATTTTGCAAACTCTTGGTTATTCTGGGGCGACAGACATCAGCCAAATCAGCTTTACTATTGATGATACTGCCGAAATCCAAAGCGAAGCTCGCGAGAAAGCCATCGCCAATGCCAAAGACCTGGCCCAACAATTGGCCAATCTTAGTGACGCCAAATTAGGACAAGTTATTTCTATCAAAGAAGATTCCTCTAACCCCAACAACCCCTACCCCATGGCTGATGGTATGGGCGGCGGCGGGGGCCCTGGCATTGAGCAAGGCAGCTTGTCTGTTACCTCTAACGTCACTCTCACCTATTCTTTGAAATAAAGTCCAAACACCCAACACCAAATAAGGAGGCGCTAAAATGACTCGAGAAGAGGCCCTCGCAAAAGACTATCTTTATTATTGCCTAAACTGCAATAAGGTCTACAAAGAACTTCCAGTTGAAAATTACGAAGATGGACACGGCGGCAGAAATTTGCAGATGTGCAAATGCGGATGCGATCTCTTCGCTGACCTCAAAACCGACCAACCTGTAACAACAGGATCGGCTATGCCCACACACGACGAATCAACCCCAATTGATCGGCCTGTCAATCCAGTCGAAGCGGACATTCTAAGCCCGCATTGTGGCGAGAATACTACTCATCCTTTGAGAACAGACGACAAAATCATTGATGAATGGCTGGCCAGCATTGGCTTGACCAGAAAGGATGTAGTAATTTTCGCAGGGCAGAGCAGGGACAACACCAAGTTTGCGGCTGAGCATATGCACAAAGGCGACATAGATCCGACTAGCCAACTTACTGGCAAGGCTATAGACGATGTTTTGGCCAAAGAGGAAGAGAAGGTTGGTTTTCAGCCAAGACAACACCTTCACCCAAGCCGGTGACAACAAGAATAGCTATCCTTGAACTTTATTACATCTTCTTTATCACACCCTACAACGGAGCCACGAACGGCTCTGTTTTGTTGTGCGAGCACGATTGATTTAGGCCTATACAGCCCAGAGGATATTGAATAACCCCAAATAATTTTGTCCTTAAATAGTATACACGGTGTACACCGTGTATACTAAAACATTAGCAGTTTTTGTTGATATTGTAAGGCATCTAAAGAAAACCTGAGTAGTGAATTAAGTTATAATTAAGGTATGGCAACTGGGCGCAAGAAATTAGTATTGATAGACGGAAATGCTTTGGTACATCGAGCTTTTCATGCCTTAGCACAGGCCAACCTGACTTCCCCTAACGGCGAACCTACTGGGGCCATCTATGGTTTCGCAGTAATGCTTTTGAATGTTTACACTAAGCTCCGCCCTGATTATATTGCGGTGGCTTTTGACACCGCTGCCCCTACTTTTCGGCATCAAGAATACGAAGCGTACAAAGCTACGCGGATAAAGGCCCCTCAAGAGCTTTACGACCAAATCCCCCGCATTCAAGAATTGGTCACAACTTTTAATATCCCTATATTTATGAAAGATGGGTTTGAAGCCGATGATATTGTGGGCACCCTCGCCCGCCAAGCCCCCGAGAATGTCGACACCTATATTGCCACCGGCGACATGGACGCTATGCAATTAGTTGATAACCATACTTTTATTTATGCCCCACGTAAAGGCTTTTCAGATATCGTAATTTATGGGAGCAGAGAAGTAGAAACGGCCAAGGGCATTAAGCCGACGCAAGTGGTCGATTTCAAGGGTCTGCGCGGAGATCCTTCTGACAATATCCCGGGCGTACCCGGCATCGGCGAAGTAACGGCCAAAAAGCTCCTCGCTGAATACGGCAGTATCGACAAAATTTATCAACACATCAATGATTTACCCGATAAAACCCGCGAACTTTTAACTAAACACAAAGCTAAAGCTATCCAAAGTCGAGGGTTAGCCACTATTTTGACCGATATCCCTATTAAATTGGATCTCAAGAAAGCCGAAGCAGTTGAGTTCGACGCTAACCAAGTGCGCGATCTCTTTTTCAAATTGGGCTTTCGCAGTTTGATCAACCGCATCCCAGCCGGCACGCTAACTAAGGGCGGACAAACATCTTTTTTTGACTCCGCCCCAAAGAGTAAGACCACGCGGGGCAAAGGCAAATTAAGTTTCACCGAAAAATTAGATCACGACTTGGACCCCATCCTCCGCCAAATGGAAAAAAATGGCATTTTATTAGACGTCGATTTTATCCATAAACTCAATCGCCAGGTTTCTGAGGATTTAGACAAGCTGACTAAAACCATCTACCGCCAATCCAGCACAGAATTCAACCTTAACTCCCCCGCCCAACTTAGCGAAGTGTTATTTAAAAAACTGAAGCTGCCTGCCGCCGGCATCAAAAAAACTAAAACCTGTTATTCCACAGCTATAGGCGAATTAGAAAAATTAATTGACCACCATCCTATCATCAGACATATCTTGCAATACCGCGGATGGGAAAAACTGCGCAATACTTATCTCGAAACCCTGCCCAAATTAGCGGATAAACATAATCGGGTCCACACCACCTACGCGCAAGATACTTCGACTGGCAGGCTAAGCTCGTCTAACCCTAATCTGCAAAATATTCCGATCCGATCCGATCTGGGCGCCGAAATCCGTAAAGCCTTTATCGCACCCAAAGGGTTTTTGCTGCTATCGGTAGACTATTCGCAAATCGAGCTTAGAATCGTCGCCTCCCTGTCTAAAGATGTCCGGATGATGGACTCTTTCCAAAAAAGCGAGGATATCCATGCCCGGGTGGCAGCCGAAATTAATGGCATTTCTATCAGCGATGTCACTAAGGCCCAGCGCCGAGATGCTAAAGCCGTTAATTTTGGTTTGATTTACGGGGTCAGTCCCTATGGCCTCTCTGCCAATACCGAAATGAGTGTAATAGAAGCGAGCGAATACATCAAAAAATACTTTGATTTACATCCAGGCATCAAAAAATATATGAAAGAGATTGTGGCCTACGCCCAACAGCACGGCTATGTCGAGACGCTATTTGGGCGCAGACGCGAAATTCCAGAATTACAGTCCGGCATTATGGCTGTGCGCAATGCCGCCCAGCGCGCAGCGATCAATATGCCGATTCAAGGCACTGCCGCCGACATGCTAAAATTAGCCATGGTCGAAATTGCCAAATATTTACCTAAAATCAGCCCTAAATCCAAACTATTATTACAAGTACATGACGAATTGGTGTTGGAAGTGCCTAAAAAGGATGCCAAAAAAGTCGGCAAATTAGTGAAAACCGCTATGGAAAATGT
>DQGN01000010.1 GCA_003524745.1 Patescibacteria group bacterium | reverse complement strand
TTAGGGCGTGGACTACCGGGGTCAAACAGTATATTACTACACCGATTGGACTATATCATTCTCTGCATCGGACTCTCGGTAGTTTTTCCATTTACTTTTTTTTAAGTCATAGTACTCAACTACTGTTTTCAGGGGAAAACCTGAAATAGTCGCGACTTCAGAGATCCAGCGTTGTTGAAGTTGATGATCGTGATACAGAAGGATAAACTTGGGTATCATCTGTGCTACCGCGATATGCGGTAAGATGATGCGCAAGAATGATTGCAGTTGTTCGGTAGACCGAAACCACAATCGAAACTGATTAGATTGCTTGTTTTTTAGCCCCACGACTGTGTGGATGCGCCAAACTACCTTGAGGTATTGTTGAAGCAGTTGTACCTCTGGCTTAGTAAAACCATCAGTACAGACTACTCCTTTTCTACCATTGGCGATAATTGATCCGTCATCCTGCCACAAAATGGCTAACGATAACGGGGTCAATAAATTCAGCCATTTCCTTCTAATTAGGAATTTATTTTTGGAATGGGTCAACTTAAACATCTCGGTCAGAGCCGGCAGAGCCTGGCTGCAAAACCGATATTTAACTGTACCCCATCCATCTTTGCCATTTTTACTTTGTCGCCAAGCGAACTTTTTGCCTGATATCTCTTGCAATTGGTTGGCTTTCCACCAGAAATAGTCAGACTGTTTTTCGCTATGACGAAAAGAAAAACGAGCATTTGCATAACCAGGATAAAGCTTAAGCGATCCATCGCCTAACACCGATCCCAGAATTATGGCTTGGGTATTTTCAGACAAGGGTGTGTATTTGTTCATAAGCGAATAATTTTACACCCTCTGTCACAATCAACTTCATAGTCTCTACGGGGTCACTCCGATATAATTCGGAGGACTTCCCTCGGGATTGTCCATAACGAGCCGGTAGCTCATATGTTATGGGGTTCCCCCGATACAGCTGAATGCTCATCTTGATGTTGCCATCAAGAGGGACACCCTTTGTCACTATATTTTACGAGCGGTGACGGATTTATCTAATCCCGTTCGCTCCCCACGCTTTCGTTCCTCAGCGTCAGAGATGGCCCAGCAGACTGCCTACGCCTTTGGTGTTCTTCTCGATATCTACGGATATAACTCCTACACCGAGAATTCCATCTGCCTCTACCACTCTCTAGATAAATAGTTTCTACCACTTTCCCCCAGTTGAGCTAGGGTCTTTAACAGTAGACTTGTTCATCCGCCTACGAACTCTTTACGCCCAGTGAATCCGGATAACGCTCGAACCCTACGTATTACCGCGGCTGCTGGCACGTAGTTAGCAGGTCCTTATTCATAAATTACCGTCATAATCTTCATTTATAAAAGCAGTTTACAACCCGAAGGCCGTCTTCCTGCACGCGGCATTGCTCCATCAGGCTTTCGCCCATTGTGGAAAATTCCTCACTGCTGCCTCCCGTAGGAGTCTGGGCCGTGTCTCAGTCCCAGTCTGACTGGTCATCCTCTCAGACCAGTTACCGATCATAGCCTTGGTAGGCCATTACCCCACCAACAAGCTAATCGGACGCAGGTTCCTCCTCGGGCGATAAATCTTTCATCCCTCACTAATTTCTATGCGCAATATCATCATTTATCATTAATGATAAAGATTCTGTTTAACAATGATCATTTATTCCGCACGGAAATTAGTGAGGGACATATCGGGAATTATCTCCGCTTTCGCGGAGTTATACCCGACCCAAGGGTAGATACCCACGTGTTACTCAGCCGTCTGCCATGTTGTCCCTCACTCTATCGCCCAATAATAAAATTACTGCGGAACAGAGTGAGGGGCACATTCGACTTGCATGTGTTAGGCATGCCGCCAGCGTTAATCCTGAGCCAGGATCAAACTCTCATCAAAAATTGATTGTTTGTTGATCTTGAATTTAGAATCACACTCACTGATTACTCCCTAACTGTCAAAGAGAATTTGAGACTAAAGCAACAAAGAAAATCCCCGCCGGTAGGCTTGGGACTTCCTAAAAGGTCACCCTAATTGGAAATCGTGCCTTAGTTCTCCTTTTTAATGCTATATCAGGATTTATTATAGGTGGTTTTGGATAGGGAGTCAAGCGATTATCTTGGGCCCCCAATTAATGGGCTGTCAGACTAAATTTCTTTTGGGAGAGGCTTATCGTCGGACATGATCGAAACCACTCGACTCTTGCGTTCTTTATGGGTAACCGCGAAGCCTAAATACTTGCCCAGCATCAACCGAGTCTCGGCATCTAAGGCTGGAATCGAGCCAAAAAAGATTCCCGAAATCGGCACCAACACCCATTGCAAAATCATTTCGATGTTTTTGGCGGAAGAATACTTTTTAGGGCGAGGCGGCAAGAGCGCAAAAGAAATGTAGGTGGAAACAACTACCCCCAACCAAGTGATGCTCAACATATCGCGCGCTAACACGGGCAAATTAAAAGCCAGTACCGTAGTGCGAAAATCAGAATTCAACAACACCGGCATCCATCCTCCTAAGGCAATTAACAACGACGAAGTTGCCCACGACACATGCCCTTCCCATACTCTGAATGGATGAATGATACGTTGATAAAAAGTCAGTTGCCCGCGGGTGGAGAAAAATTTTTCCATCAAATAGGGGAAGTGTTCGATCCCCCACGCCCAGCGCCGTTTCTGAATATATTGGGCTTTTAATGTTTTCCACCAACTCGCCCCCAACACCGCATCCATTGAGACGGGGGTAAAAATCGGCACCGCTTTGTGATTGCCATTATATTGATAGTAAGCTCGGTAGAATTGTTTAGAATCGTCCGACACAACGATGCGATCGTAAAAATCGATATCAATTAGTGTTTTCAAACTCATCGCCTGCGAAGAGAAATTGATCAACCGATAAGGCCGCGTGGACTCGATCATCTGCCAGTAAGACGAGCCCAAGGCCACCAACCGATTAATTGCCGGAACATCCCAAAGATTGTTGTTAAACAACGGGATGGGTTGGTAACTTTTGAATGTACGCTCAGTGTTCATCAAATACTGGTAAGTCACGCACCCCAAATACTCGCGATGAGGCAGGGTATCAGCATCAAAGTAGTGCACGATGACATTATCGGGGCTAATGTTATTTTCGCTAATATATCTTTGCAAAATTTTGCCAGCCCAATAGCCATTCGCACCCTTGCGTTTACCGTCTGGTTCATCGGGGTGCACAGTCACGATAAATTCCCAGAAATTATCCCGATAGGCCCGCTGCACCCGAAGCGCATCTTCCCTAACTTGGTCGCCCCCCCGCGTCTCTACGGTCAGTAAAATCATGATTTTGTCTTTGGGATAATTACTCGCCAAACAAGCCCGCACCGAACTTTCCATCACTTCGTAACTTTCTTTGTAGATGGGATATAAAAATACATGATGAATTTTTTGCCAACTTTTTTGTTCGGCCGGAAGCTTCTTCATCACTTCTACTTGTTCCCATTCCTCGTGTAATTTCCAATGCTGACCGCCTCTTTCCAGATGGAATTGATGGAATAATTCTTCGCCCCAAGCCGTAAGGTCATCGGTTTTTTTGCACCGCTCTAACCAATTGATCGCTGTGTTGCGCTTCAAGTGAACATAGCCAGCAATCAAATGACCGCCCATGACCAAAGCTTTAACTAACCAATAGGCATCAAACAAAATAATGAAATAAGCTACTCCGGCCGGCCAGACAAAAGAAAAAATAATTGGTAAAGCTAAAATAGTCCAGGAGGTGGCTCCTGGTAATATTTCCCAAAATCTGCGGGCAGCGTAGGTCATTTAAAAGCCTAAAGTCATTAAAGATATGGCGATACCAAAAGCAATGATCTGAATGAATATTGTCGCCCCCAATAATAACCAAGCACTTAAAATATCTTTAGCATAGATTCGACTAATTAGCCAGGTGTTGCACCAGAGAATCACTAAATTGAGTAGGGGCCACAAGTAGTCCCTCAACCAAGACATCACGCCCAAATCNNAACCAGGTTAGATAAACCAATAAGCTAAGGGTGCGTTCGCGACGCTTCAATCTCCCCCATTGGTAGAACAACAAGCTACCACCACCCCATTCAAAAAGTCGTATTGGTTTCATGATTTACTATTATTAATATTTGCGAACAGATTTTTTATTCGCGAGAGAACCATCCTGTTACTAGCATCAGCCCGATTGGCAAAATCAACCACCAAGAATAATAAGCCACCAAAGGTGCTGCAATGATAGATTTTTCAATAACTTGCCGGCGGGTGTCCTCGGGCAAAAAGTCCAATACCGATGCAGCGATCAAGGCCGCGCTAAACACGCTGTAAACGAGCGGCATCACCATTCCCATAACTCCGTTGTTGCCGGTTATCTGCGTTAGCAGCCCGCCCCTTAAAGCCACGATNNGCGGACTCTTCGGAGACCAAACTAAAGACTCGTGCCCCCCACTGATTAGCAATGACCAGACCCACATAGGCCCCCAAAATCGTTACCATAATTTTGTCTTTTCCCATCAAGAAACCATAGACTATACTGGCAGCGAAAAAGACTAACAGAACCAAATCCCAAGTGGGCACCATCTTTACAAATTTTTATGCGTAAACTGGCTTTACCATAACAAAAAAAATAAAGAAAGTAAATCCCGTTAGAAACGATAGCACACCTCCAACCGACATATGATTAAGTCTCCCCTATACCAATGAAACAATGGGATGGGTCAGAAATTATAGTTTTTAACGGGATAAATCCCATGATGAAGATTACTTATTCAAATCGAATTCGTCTTGCAATTCTTCTAATAATCGTCTTTGCTTGAGAGTGAGTCGCGCTGGAATAATGATGTCTACCCTCACCAGTAAATCGCCCGTACCCGCCTTGTCCCAATGTTTTACGCCTTTATTGTTGAGACGAAAGACCTCTCCGCTTTTGGTTCCTGCGGGAATCGTTAAAGTTAAACTGCCCTCTAATGATTTTACTTTGACTTCCCCGCCCAATACCGCTATTGGATAACTAATGGTTTCGATGCGGAACAAATCATCGCCGTGCCGCTCAAAATCTTTGCTGGGCAAAACATGGATATTAACATACAGATCTCCAGCCCGACCATTTCGCCAACCGGCTTCGCCATAACCGCTTATCTTAATCGTCTGGCCGCTGTTCACCCCGGCTGGAATTTCGATATCGATCATCTCTGTTTTAGTTTTGCGCCCCTCGCCGTGACAGCTCCGACACATTCTCGCTGGTTTTTGGCCAGACCCCCGGCAGTCTGCGCAGAGAGTTTTTTGGGTGAATGTTCCCAGAATAGTGCGCTGGGTTTTGGCGACTTCTCCGCTACCCCCGCAGACATCACATTTACTGGTTTTGCCGTCTTGACCTCCCGATCCCTGACAATTTTCGCAAGTCATTTGCCGATTAATACTAATCTTTTTAGTCGCCCCGAAAACTGCTTCCTCAAAAGTAATCTGAATGTTCGCTTCTATGTCGGATCCTCGTTTAAGGCTCTCCGGATCTCTCCTACTACTACTGCGCCGACCGCCAGTTGCGCCGGTAAAGAAAGTATCAAAAATATCACCAAAACCGCCGAGGTCGTTCAAATCAAATCCCTGTGCAAAATCCGCTTGCGACCAACCGGAAAAACCACTACCAGCAGCGCCAGCAGCGCCGAATTGATCGTATTGTTGCCGTTTAGCCGGGTCGGATAAAACCTGATAGGCTTGATTAATTTTTTTAAATTTTTCTTCGGCAGTTTTATCCCCCTTAGTTTTATCAGGATGATACTGCAAAGCCAACTTCCGATAAGCTTTTTTAATTTCGTCCGGAGTTGCTGTCCGACTTAACCCCAAAACCTGATAATAATCGTCTGGCGCCATAAAATAAAATATCGATCGCTCTGTCGATAGCTACTTAATAATAATTAGTTGGATATTATTGGACCACTACTCCCTCACCAGAAGTAGCGTTAACTTGCACTTTTAGTAGAGCAGCGGTACCATCGGTGGCTTTATAAGTCACCGACCAACTTAATTGTTGATTACCGGCAGCCGGATAAGCCAGAATCGTGGAAACTTCGAAAGTTTTATGTTCACTTCTAAATTTAGCTCCGCCCAATTCCTCCGCTTTGACCAAGGCATCAACATAGCTTTTCTTCCATTGTTCTAACGGGATAGCTAAGACATCAAAATCAAAAGCAAAATCGGTTTTAGGCATAATGATCCGCTTATACGGTTTAGTCGCCCGCGGTCTTGGCATATTTACCAGATAAAAATTCGATACATCCGAGGGAGAAGTGTAAATAAACCAGTTGGTGTCTAAACCGCTGTCCGATAAAGTATTAATGAATTTTGAAGATACAATGGTCAAAACCAAATCTGTTTTTTGCTCCCCGTAAATCACCAAAGAACTGATCGCCTCATTGGCATCTTTGAATTCTTGTTTCAAATCAGCCAAAATAGCTAATGGATCGGTCGGCAACCCACTAGGCGGAATGGTATTGGTTGGTGGAGTGACGGTATTGCTGATATTGTTGACGGTACTGTTATCAGTAGTATTATTGACCACCGTATTAGCGGTGTTATCAGTATCATCAGCGGGTCGGCGTTGGCAACCAGCACCAACTAACACTATCATGAGCACTAACGACAAGCCGATCCATGCTATATTGTGTTTTTTCATCCCGTTAGAAATATGTTGCATTTCTTCCCCCATCGGTAAAAAATCACTTACAATTATACTTTAGTAAAAATAAACTTTATTCCACCAACATTTCTAACGGGATTCATCCCTTCAAAAGTTTATCTTACTATATATAATATAGCATAAATTACTTACTTCTGGTCGCCGTTTTCGGTAAATTCGCCTTCTTTGGGCTGGTCTTTGCTGGGTTCATTTGGAGCAGCCGTATTTTCTGACGATTTATACATACTCTCACCAATTTTTGACAAGGAGCTTGATAAGTCTTCGGTAGCTTTATTCAATTCTTCCGGTTTTACCGCATCCAGCAAATCTTTTACTGCCTTAATTTTGCTTTCGACATCGGTTTTTACTTCGGCCGGCACTTTATCTCCGCCATCGCGCAGCGCTTTTTCGGCAGTATAAATCAAAGTATCGGCGCGATTACGATTTTCCACCTGCTCGCGCTTCTGTTTATCTTCTGCGGCATGCTTTTCGGCCTCCTGGGCCATTTTTTGGACTTCGTCTTTAGATAAACCGGATGAAGCCGTAATGGTAATTTTTTGTTCTTTACCGCTGGCTTTATCTTTGGCCGAGACATTTAAAATCCCGTTAGCATCAATGTCGAAGATGACTTCGACTTGGGGCACACCGCGAGGAGATGGTGGGATGCCATCTAGGACAAACCGACCCAGAGTTTTGTTGTCGGCGGCCATTTCGCGTTCGCCTTGCACAATATTAATCTCCACCGAAGTTTGATTGTCCGACGCAGTCGAGAAGATCTGGGTTTTCGAAGCGGGGATAGTAGTATTGCGGTCGATCAATTTAGTGGCCACTCCCCCTAATGTCTCCAGACCTAACGATAGAGGCGTCACATCTAATAATAGGATGTCTCTGACATCACCTTGCAGAACTCCGCCTTGGACGGCGGCACCAATGGCCACCGCTTCATCCGGATTCACGCTTTGATTAGGTTCTTTGCCAAAAAACTCTTTGATCAATTTCTGCACCGCCGGCATGCGAGTCATTCCTCCCACCAACACCACTTCATCAATGTCGCTTTTTTTGAAACCGGAATCAGCTAGCGCTTTTTCCATCGGCGGAATAGTGCTCTGGATTAAATCGCCAACCAATTGTTCTAATTTGGCCCGGGTTAATTTCATAATCAAGTGCTTGGGACCGGATTCATCGGCTGTGACAAACGGGATATTAATTTCTGTCTCGGTGGAGCTGGATAATTCTTGCTTGGCTTTCTCGCCAGCTTCTTTTAACCTCTGGAGAGCTAACTTGTCTTTGGTCAAATCAATCCCCTGCTCTTTTTTGAATTCATCAATAATCCAAGCAATAATCTTTTGATCAAAATCATCGCCCCCCAGATGAGTGTCACCATTGGTCGCTTTAACTTCGAAGACCGATTCTCCTTCGCTGTCGCCGATCTCTAAAATAGAAATGTCATAAGTGCCGCCCCCCAGATCATAAACGGCAATCTTCTCATTTTTCTTTTTGTCCAATCCGTAAGCTAATGTCGCGGCCGTGGGTTCGTTAATGATTCTTTTGACGGTTAACCCGGCAATTTGGCCGGCATCTTTAGTGGCTTGGCGTTGGGAATCGTCAAAATAAGCCGGGACGGTAATGACCGCTTCGGTGACGGGTTCCCCTAAATATTTTTCGGCATCAGTTTTGATCTTTTGCAAAATAAAGGCCGAAATTTCTTGCGGGGCATAATCGTTGCCTCCCATTTCTACCGCGACCCCGCCATTGGCTTTCTTGATCTTGTAAGGCAAAACCTTTAAGTCCCGTTGCACTTCGGCATCAGTAAACTTGCGGCCGATTAGACGCTTCACCGAAAATATAGTATTGTCCGGATTCGTCACCGCTTGTCGTTTGGCAATTTGGCCGACTAATTTTTCGCCATTTTTATTTATAGCGACTACTGATGGTACCGTCCGACCGCCCTCGGCAGAAGGAATTACTTCTACTTTACCCCCGCGCATAACGGCGGCAGCACTGTTGGTTGTCCCCAAATCAATTCCAATTATTTTATTCATATTTACCTCTACATTAGCTTGTTAATTTATCCTGAGCGTAGTCGAAGGACTACATTGTTATATTATTTTCCCACGCGCACTTTAGCTGGTTTAATAATTAGTTCTTTATATTTTAGTCCGGCTTCGAATTGTTCTATTACAGTATCGTCTTTGTGTTCAGTATGATCTTCGTGCGAGATGGCTTCCATCGTGGTCGGATCGAATTTATCGCCCGGGTTGACGACAATTTGCTCTAAGCCTTCGCTCTTAAAAATTTCGGAGAACTTTTTTAAAATATTTTCCATCCCCCCGATTACGCCCATTTGGCATTGCATCACATCGGCAGGGATCTTGGCCGGGTCCATCTTTTTGGATTTAACCATGTATAGCACCCGCGACAAGTCATCTTGCACTTCTAAAAATCGGGTCAACAGCGCCATATTCATAAATTGGGTTAATTCGCCGCGTAACTTCTCTTGCTGTTTCTTATAATTATCCAGATCGGCGAGAGCTCTTTTGGCCACATCTTCCCAATTTACATCTGGTTTCTGGAAAGGCTGACCCCCCCTCTCCACCCCTTGATAAGGGGGGGTTGGGAGGGGTTGATTAATTTCTTCTGATTGATTATCTTTCTTTTTGGGCATAATTTTAGATATTACTTCTTATGTCTTGTGCGTCATTCCGGGCTTGACCCGGAATCTTGTGTTTCTGTGCTGGAGATCCTGAATCAAGTTCAGGATGACGGAGGAATTATAAATCGGTTAATAATTTTTTCATATATTCAACGAGGGGCAAGTTTTTATTGTAATCCATCCGAGTCGGGCCAATAATACTAATCACTCTTTTCCCGCCCGGCCCAAAATTAGAGATAACAATAGTGGCTTTGCGCATGTGCGGGTTTTCTTCTCCGATCAACACATTCACATCATCCGATTTAGGGTTTTGCGCCATATCTTTAATCAATTGTTTGGGCTGCTCCAGAGCCTCCACCAACTTTAACCCAAATTGGTCATCGTTGAATTCTGGCAAACGCACTACATTGCTTAATCCTGATAAATAAACATTTTGCATATCGTCCATCAAGAGCCCCACATTGCCTGACATTTCCGCTAACATCTGGGCAGCTGCCTGATAACGCTCCTGCAAGTTGCGCAGTTTTTCAAAATGACGGGACAGCACTTCTTGCTGGCGCTTGGATAATTCTTTGCGTTCTCCCGTGATCACTTTGACATATGTTTTATAACCCAGGTCGGTCGGGACACGCCCGGCAGAGGTATGTGGTTGTGACAACAAACCCAATTCGGTCAGCTCCACCATATCATTGCGCACAGTAGCCGAGCTGGTCTCGTAAGGCAACTGTTCGGCTACCTGCATCGAACCCACCGGTTGACCGGTATGCACAAAGGTCTCTATCACCACCTTCAAAATGTCTTGTTTTCTGGCATTGCTATCCATACTTTTCTAAAATAGCAAAATTAGCACTTGTGTCAAGCAAGTGCTAATTAAGTTCTGTCAGGAAGCCTCATAGGCCTGTGGTTGTCTGCTATAAATAATTGCCATAATTAACCACCCCGGCCAAACTATAAACCCAGCGAACCAGAGGAGTGCCCCCAAAATTACCCCCGTGACAATGGTAAAATTACTAATTTCCGACAGGGGCCAACCCTCGTAGTGTGCGACCATCAGAGGAGGGATGAGCCCTAAAAAGCCGTACCGACAGACAAATTGCCACAAAGACATCTGGGCGGAAAAACCAAAGAAGATTCCCAGCGCAATAACTATCCATGTGGCTACAACCAGCAAGGCAGTTATATTGATAACCGCTAACGCTCGCACGGCCGGATCGAGCCCCTCTGGGTCTTCCCGTCTCTGTATATACCCCGCACTGCCAGCGAGAATAAATAAGCCTGCGTACAGGGTAAAAATGGCATTGGCCAATTCGGGAGACATGTCTCAACCTCCTTAAGGTACAGATAGTCTGGTGGATGATCTAAACCACCATCCAATACTAAAATAACAAAAATCTGCTCCCAGTCAAGCTAATCAGTGCATATGTAGCGGATAGTAATTAACCTCTATTTAACCTCCCTCCTCCCCTAACCCCTCCCTGCCTACCGGCAGGCAGGCTCGGGCAGGAGGGGAATTATATTTGCTCCTCCCCTTAATAAAGGGGATGAGAGGTGGGGATGTGAAATTCCAACGACTCATCGATGAGCTGTTGGATATTCTTCGAACAAAGTTGAGAAGTACATTAATGTAACCCCTCCCGCCGGGCCNNTTAGCTAAGACATCCTTCCTGAGGGGCGGGATGTCCTCTCTGGCGATGATCTTACTACCCAAAGCTGCTTGCAAAGTTACTTCAAAATTCTGGCGTGGAATTAATTCCTTTAATTTAGCGACTAATTTCTTGCCCATACCCGCCGCTTGCGACCGATGCACAATTACCGATAGCACATCCACTAAATTGCCGCCCACCAAAATATCTAATCGTACTAAATCGGCTTCATGAAAACTCAAAAACTCATAATTCATCGAGGCATAACCCGAAGAAGTGCTTTTGAGGGCATCATAAAAATCAATCACGATACTGCTTAATGGAATTTCATAAATCAACAGCACCTTGTCGTTATCAAAATGTTTGATATCTTGTTGCGCTCCCCGCCGATCTTGCAATAATTGCATAATTCCGCCCATAAATTTACTGGGCGTAAGCACTTCCAATTTGATCCACGGTTCAGCGATCGTTGTAAACCTGTTTACCTCCGGCAATTCGGTGGGGTTATTAATAATCTTTTTGTCGCCGTTAGCAAAAGTGAGTTCGTAATTAACGCTGGGAGTGGTGGCGACTAAATTAATCCCAAATTCCCGCTCTAATCTTTCTTGCACAATATCTAAATGTAAGAGTCCCAGAAATCCGCAGCGAAAACCAAAGCCCAACGCTGGAGAATTCTCTGGTTCGTAAACCAACGCCGCATCGCTTAAGCTTAATTTGCCTAAGGCATCACGCAATTTTGGATAATCAGCATTATTAGCCGTAAAAATACCGGCATAAACAAACGGCATCACTTTTTTATATCCCGGCAATGGTTCCATTTTCTCTCCATTATTCATCTTAGTAATCGTATCCCCTACACCCACCTTGCTTACCTCCCTTAAACCTGTGGCAATGTACCCGATTTCTCCGGTATTTAATTGATTGGTCTTTTGCAACTGGGGAATAAATATGCCCACCTCCAAAACTTCCGAGGTAGCATTGGCCGCCATTAATTTAATGATCTCTTCTGCTTTGATCTGCCCGTCCACTACCCGCACATAGGCAATAACTCCCTTGTATTTGTCAAAGACGGAATCAAAAACTAGCGCTCTAAGATTGCCTTTTTCGTTTCCAGTCGGAGCCGGCACTTCAGCAATGACTTGATCTAACAACAAGGCCACATTCTCCCCTGTCTTACCGGAAACCCCGATAACATCGGATATTTCCACCCCCAAAATATTAGCTAATTCGCGCTTGGTTTGCTCAACATTGGCTCCCGGTAAATCGATCTTGTTGACTGCTGGGATAATTTTTAAATTAAGTTCTTTGGCTAAATATAAATTAGCCAATGTTTGGGCTTCTACGCCTTGGGTAGCATCCACCAATAAAATCGCTCCCTCGACTGCCGCCAACGACCGGGAAACTTCGTAACTAAAATCAACATGACCCGGAGTGTCAATTAAATTAAGTTCGTACCCTTTGTAGTTCATGCGTACTGGCTGGAGCTTGATGGTAATCCCCCGCTCGCGTTCTAAATCCATCGTATCTAAAAGCTGTTCTTTCATTTTGCGTTTTTCGATCGTGCCGGTAATCTCCAAAAGCCGATCCGCTAAAGTGGATTTACCGTGATCAATGTGCGCAATTATACAGAAGTTTCTTATCTTATTCATTTTTGGTAAACACCATAAATAGTAGGTTCGGATATTTAGCTAAAAATTTTGGTTGATGCCACTTATTTAGATCGGAAACGCTCGGAGCTATCTCATCAATCTTGATTAATTTAAAACCACAATCGATAGCCTTTTGTATATAAACAGACATCGGACGATGCCATGTCCTGGTGGCATTCACACACTGCATAATCCGCCGAGAATATTTAGCGACTACCATATAATTATTTACTATTTTCATAAAAGGCTCCCGACGAAATACTTTATCAATAATAGTTTTGGCAAATTCAGCTATTGGACGCCGAAACGCCGGGTGAATAATAACAACTATAAATTTACCGTCTTTTTTTAAACAATTATAAACATTACGGTAGACTGGCTCTATGTCTGGTACCGACATTAATACCATATTGGTTATAACTACATCAAAATCATCGCCCAATAACAAAGGCTGGGTAATATCAGCCAAAATAAAATCACCCGGAGATTGTTTGCGTTTTGCCTCATCTAACAAGGTCTGGCTGTTATCCACCCCTACCAATTCCCAATTGTATTGAGACAACAGTCTTGATAGATAACCTTCACCACAACCTAAATCTAAAACCTTGCTGCTCTTGGACAATCCTGACACCTCACGAAGTATCGCCGGATTATTCAACATCCGACGCCAAACATCACCTGATTCTCCAACCAGCTGGCTGTATTCTTCAGCGGCTGTGTCCCACTCGTTCTCCATAGAACTATCGTACCAGAAAAGAAAAAGCGACCTTTGAAAGGCCACTTTTTTAAGAATTAGCTTTAAAACAAGGTGCAGCTACAGGTTGTTCACCACCCCGACTATAGCTAAGATCAAGCAGGCTGCAAACTGCGCCGAGAGCGGGTATTCTTTCCCGCGGTAGTTGTAGACCATCCAATAAGAGTTGGTAATAACCCATAAAGCAAATCCTACCAACCGAACATGATTATTAGTGCTGGTCACTAAAAAGGCGCCAGACAAAACCAGCCCGACTACCACCCAACCCAATAGTTTCTTCGTCATAATTATTCCTCCTTCCGGTGATATTTAATCATCGGCTATGACCCACTTCTGGGTGTTCGAATCGTAAAGCAAGGCTGTTTGGCAACAACTACACTCAATCCTACCGAGCCCCTTGGCATCATTCTGTGCCGTACGGCTGCGTTCTCTGATAGGTTTGTGACATCTTGGGCATTCCTGCGCCAAATCTCCCCGCACATTATCGGGCGACTGAAACCGACGAAAGTACCCCCTTGTGTATTGTCTTCTGTGCCCGTTGGCGCATTCGCATATCACATACTCGTTATCAGTAAGGACAACGCATAGCGGTAACTTACATCCCTTAACAGGACATTTCATATCCAGCGCTGTCGGTGACATTTATTGCCACCTCCTTTGTAATTTCAAGGTAGTGGCTACATCCTATCACAATCTTGAAAAATTAAAAAACCTTGACCCACAGCAAAGTTTGTACTATAATGCACTTGACCTGCGAGCTCCGCTCTAAGGTCAATCCAACAGGATAAAACCTTGGATACATGGGCTCGCAGGCAACCTATAACCAAAAGACGCCTAAATAGGTGTTTTTTATTTCACCACTAACCAAACTCCCGCTATCATCAAAATGGCCATCGCCACCCTAAACCACAGATGGTCTTCTTTGAATAATTTGCCTCCCCAAATAGTTGCGATTAGAATCGAGCTTTTTTTGAGTGGGATCACCAAAGACAATTCTGCCAAACTCAACGCTTCTGCATAAGCCAGTCTCGATAAAGTAGTAAGGACGGCAATAAACACCAATAGCCAGCCCAGGTGCTCTACTTTGGCTGGAATTTGCCGAACATCTCCCGCCACGATAGCGTAGACAATTAAATGATTAACAAACAAAAAGATGCTGACGATAAAAATAAAGGTAATAGTGTCTGTGCTATTGAGTATAACCTTATCCACAATACTGGCCAAACTTAACAGCACCATCGAACCCAGTAATAATATTTCGTAAAAAATTACCTGATCGGGTCGATGGGTTTTCTCCCCTTTCCCAAACACTAACCAGCCGAACGAGTGCGTATTTACAAACGAATCGCGAGTTAACATCAATCCGCCTAACAACAATACGCCGACACCCACCCATTGCAAGGTAGTCAAAGTGTCATGCAGTAATAAATAAGCGAACCCTAAAGTAAATACCGTGGTTAAAACTTCTTGAGGAGACACCAGCGAGATATCCAAATGACGCAAAGCTTTCGACCCGAGCCAAATAGACAGAGAGCCTAAAATCGAAGCCAAATAAATGTAGCCTACCACGGACCAAGTGATGGTGCCCCAGCTCACCCAGGGCCATAGAAAGAGCGTGATGATCATTGCAATCAGCGACATCGCCACCACATAATCTAATGAATGCTCTTTTTTGAGCTCGCTTTTTTGCAAAACAGTTTTTACGCCGATGGCGCCGGCTGCTACTAAGGCAAATATATACCAGGGTATCATGAGGCTGATTTAATTAACCGGACTCTTTTTAATATTGCCATGACCATTTTGAGTTCCGGTAAACCAAACTTGCGTGCCACTACTAAATAAGTTAAGACAGCCACGCCGATCGCGACAATGGTTTGAATTAATAGTCCGGCAAAAGTATGGGTGTTGATAATCCAACTCATGGCCTGCAATGCTCCATAACCGAATAACCCCATAGTCAAGCTCGCTAACCCAATTTGTAAAATTAATTTGCCTAATTTACGCAGAGGCAACCCCTCTAAACGGAAATGTAAAATAATAAACAGCACCACGGCATTAATAATCGCCCCTATCGAAATTGCCATGGCCAAGCCCACCACTTGGAAGTAACTGACAAGGAGCAGCGCCGAGATAATATTAACGATTAAAGATAGTATACTGGTGAAAAATGGGGTTTTAGTGTCTTGTAAAGCATAGAATGATCGGGCCAGAAGCGGAACGATGGCTTGCGCCCACATACCAAAGACCAAGAAAGCCAAAACTGAGACAGTAAACCGCGTATCCTCCCAGCCAAATTGCCCCGCCCCTAAGACCAGTCGAACAATTTGGGCCCGCAGCAGCCAATACAGCATCATTGTCGGCAAAATAAAGAACATAATTTGGCGGAATGTGCGCACAAAATCTTCTTTAAACTCATCTAACTTCTGCAAGGTATATTTTTCGGTCAGCGCCGGGAAGACCGCCACCGCGAATGAAATGCCGAATATGCTGACCGGCAAGCTATACAGGTTATCTCCCAAATTCAACACCGCGATACTCCCTACCGCCAAGGTTGAGGCAATGATGGTGTTAACTAACACGGATACTTGTTGGGCCGCAATCCCCAAAGTCCGCGGCAACATTAAAAAGGCTAATTTTCTTAAGCCGGGATGTTTCGTATTCAGATGCATTTGGTACTTATAACCCAAACTAAACACGCTCGGGATTTGAATCAGCATATGTAGAAAGGCTCCCAATACTACCCCGTAGGCTAAACCCATATAACCGAATCTCGGCACCAACCAAATGACACCGGAAATAATGCCTATATTATACAGAATGGGAGCAATCGCATAAGCAATAAAATTACGGAACGAATTAAGAATTCCCCCGGCTAAATTACTTAAGCCAAAAAAGAGCGGGGAAAATAACATAACCCGCATCAAATTTACCGTCACTTGGCGCTTCGCATCATCAAACCCTGGAGCGACTAAATGCGATAACTGGGGAGCAAATATGGCGATCAGGAGCAGCACTACCGTCAATATAATAATGCCAAGATTGACCAAAGTATTCACAAAACTCCAGGCTTCGTCTTTCCCGTTCTTTTGAATATATTCAGTAAAAATGGGAATGAAGGCCGACGACAGCGCCCCTAATAATAAGAGGCTAAAAATGAAATCCGGAATTTTGAAAGCGGCAAAATAAGCATCCAGCACGTCGCCCGCGCCAAAGTGAGCAGCTAATGTTCTGTCTCTAAACAACCCAAACAGCCGGCTGACCAAAAAAGCCACCGCCAGCACTACGGTTGCTTCCCACACGCTGGATTTCCGTTTTATAAGGTTTTGGATCATGTTTATTGAGAACTTTTTTTGCTGGGAATATCCGGGAAAAATGCTTCGAAATCTTCTCTCTCGATTATTTCTTCCTTGATTAACCGCTCTGCCACCGCTTCTAATTCTCGTTTATGCTTATTCAACACATTGGTGGCCTGATCTTCGGCTGTTTTAATGATTTTCGCTACTTCTTCATCAATAGTGGCAGCGATTTTCTCGCTGTAATTTTTCTGTTCATGAATCTCGCGTCCCAAAAACACCAACTCGTCCTTGCTGCCGAATACTATCGGCCCCAATTTTTCGCTCATGCCAAATTTAATCACCATTTGGCGAGCCAGTTCGGTGGCTCGTTGCAAATCATTGGCAGCTCCGGTGGTAATTTCGGCAAAGACTAATTGCTCGGCGACTCGCCCTCCCATCATTACCGCTATTTCATCCATAAATTGGGCTTTGGAATGTAGATATCTATCCGCTAATGGCATATTCCAGGTGTAACCCAACGCCATCCCCCGCGAGATGACCGATATTTTATGTACCGGCTCACCATGAGGCACTATATGAGAAACAACGGCATGGCCCGCTTCGTGGTAAGCCGTTACTTTTTTTTCTTGTTCGGTTAAAAGTTTATTGCGGCGCTCGGGACCCAGCACTACCTTTTCTAAAGCTTCGTTAAGATCAATTTGATTGATGCGCTTGCGATTATGACGCGCTGCCAGAATTGCTGCTTCGTTAATTAAATTTTGTAAATCCGCTCCGGTGAACCCGGGAGTTTGGCTGGCAATCTTGTCTAAGTTGATGTCATCGTCCAAGGGCTTGTTTTTAGCATGCACATCTAAAATAGCCCGGCGATCTTTGATGTCTGGCCGGTCTAACATCACCCGGCGATCAAAACGCCCCGGACGCAACAGTGCCGGATCTAAAACATCGGGACGGTTAGTCGCTGCGATAACAATAACATTGGTTTCGGTTTCAAAACCATCCATCTCCACTAAAATTTGATTCAGGGTTTGTTCCCGTTCATCATGCGATCCGCCAAGGCCAGCTCCGCGCTGACGACCCACGGCATCGATTTCATCAATAAAAACAATAGCTGGGGCATTGCGTTTAGCTTTAGCGAATAAGTCCCTGACCCGAGATGCCCCTACTCCCACAAACATCTCTACAAATTCGGAACCAGAAATATGAAAGAAGGGTACCCCCGCTTCCCCAGCGACAGCTTTAGCGAGGAGTGTTTTGCCGGTGCCGGGAGGACCCATTAATAAAACGCCCTTCGGAATGCGGGCACCCATGCTTAAGAATTTGCTAGGATATTTCAAGAATTCTACTTCTTCCATCAGTTCTTGCTTGGCCTCGTATGCTCCCGCTACATCTTTGAAGGTAATCCGATTTTTACCTTGTAATGGCACTAACCTTGCCCGGCTGCGTCCAAATGATAAGGCTTGGTTGTTAGCACCTTGGGCTTGGCGCAACATAAACCATAAAAACCCGACTATTAACAAGAAAGGAATCAGCGAGGATAAAAGCCCCAACCACAATTCGCTCGTAGAAACATCTTTAACTTCTACCGTTACTTTTTGCGGATTAATGCCGGCATCGAATAATGAGGTATTGGGTTCTTTGCGCGACCGATACTCCGTGCCATTGCGATCGATAATACTAAGATTATCACCCTTGACCGTAATCTTTTCTATTCTCCCTGCCGAGGCATCTTCGACCACCTGGCTTAAGGGTATCTCTTGGATTTCGGTGGGGCTAAAACCAAATAGATTGTAGAGCAAACTTCCCACCAATAAGGCGATAATAATATACCCAATTGTTCTGCCAGCTAGTCTCATCGATTAAGAAATTTAGGCCGATAACGGCTAAAACCAATTTTACCATACCTGTTGCTCACAAACAATTTACCAGGTAGCTGCTTCCACACCTTACCCTCAGCGCTATTAATAATTTTTTGCACCTCATCCAAATGGATTTTCTTGATATCTTGCTGATGTCCTTGCAATTGGCGGATAGTAAATAAGATAACTTCGTTACGCAAAAATTCCGGTAATTGATTTAACTTTTTCAGGTCCAACCAAATTGCATCCTTCTGGCTTTTAGCCATTTTTTTGTATAACCTAGCCGTTTCTTGGCCGACAAAATCTGCCAAACTTGCCATCACTTTGGCATTGCGCAATAAGACCTGTTCCAGCGATGGATTAACTAATCGCAGGGTCGGCATAACTTTATGTCGAATCAAATTGCGCTTAAATTTGGTCTGCTGGTTAGTCTCGTCTTCCCTATAAGTCAGCTGATATTGCCGGACAAACTCTTTGATTTGTGTTTTGGTGATGGATAGGAGCGGCCGCCAAATATTATTGTCTAGATCGCGCATACCGGCTAATGCCCGGACTCCGCCCCCGCGCAACCAATTCATCACGACAGTCTCTAATTGATCATCGGCGGTATGCCCGGTCACAATCAATGCTCTGCGCCGACGCGCCACTTGCTGTAAAAAATCATAGCGGGCTTTGCGGGCGGCCTCTTCGATAGTCAATCTTTCTCGCTTGGCTAAAACAGATACATTAGTTTTAGCAGACACATAATCCAACCCTAAATTCTTGGCTAATTTTTGCACAAATTCAGCATCTCTCTGGGATGTTTTCCTTAATTGATGATCGAAATGAGCTACCGTTAAATCCCAATCATATTGGTTGGCCAACCTCAGCAGCAAATGCACCAATGCCACCGAATCTACCCCGCCCGATACAGCCACTACCAAATCAGTTCCTTGAGGAGGAAGATATTTATTATCAATCTGATTAATTAACTTGTCTATTAATCTCATATCTCTATTATAGGTGATTTACCCCGTTAGAAGCTTGAAAATAATCTTAATTAAAACATGGGTTAGTATATCATCAAATAATGCGGTTGCCATGCTTATTTTTTGCTTCTAACGGGGTTTACAAAGTCGATTTTTTTGCCTAATCTAAATGCAGTGGGTTATGCCAGGGTAGCTCAGTGGTAGAGCAGTGGATTCATAAGCCATTGGTCGTGAGTTCGAATCTCATCCCTGGCACCAGGTTTCGCTACATTCGTAGCTTCGCCTGGCTTGCGCCAACCTTCAATATAAATTGATTGGGTTATACCATTATGGGATGATGGGTTTGCTTATGAAGATCCCATGGAAAATCAATCCGATTGCGCGGTTTATTAGCCAAAAGAAGTTGCGTTTTCGCATCAGTTTTTTGGTAGCTTGGGCAATATTTGGGTATATGTTTTTCGCGACTGGCGAAGCTCTCTGGCAAAATCTGCAAATCAATCAAGAAATCGTGCGCTTAAAGGATGAAATTACCCAATTAGGACAACAAAACATCCAATACAAAAACTTGATTGCTTACTTAAAAACCGAGTCATTTCGAGAAAAGGAAGCCCGGCGCAAGTTAGGCTATAAAAAAACCGGAGAGACTGTGGTTGCCATTCCTCAAGACAATTTTTTGTATATTGATCCCGGCACCACGGAGACCGATGAAACTCCAAACAACAAACCCATTCTGTCTAACCCACAAAAATGGTGGGATTACATCTTGGGATAGTATAATTTAAAGGAACGGGTCTTTGACCCAGAGCATAGCGGAGGGCTCGTAGCTCAGCGGTAGAGCAGCCCCCTCATAAGGGGTTGGTCGTAGGTTCGATCCCTGCCGAGCCCACCAGTAAGAACTTACTCCAAAGTAATTTCCATTTAAAGAAAGCCCCACACAGTTATACTGGTGGGGCTGATAGGCAAAGCTTATCTCAAAAAGAGTGGCTTCGCTCGGTAGCGGGGGGAGGATTCGAACCTCCAACCTCCAGGTTATGAGCCTGGCGAGCTGCCACTGCTCCACCCCGGGATATTAAATTACCTTAATATCATACTCCTTCAATTTGAAGAAATCAAGAAAAAGTGTAAAATAATATGGTATTTTGGCGGCCGGTGTAGTTCAACGGTTAGAACGGAGCACTCATAACGCTCAGAAAATGGTTCAACTCCATTCACCGGCACATTACATAATCTCTTAATTCGGTATAATCAGAATATGAACATGGATTCTAAATACACATTTGAAACTTTGTCTTCGGGCCTAAGGCTCGTTTTGGTGCCGATGGAAGGAACTAGAACCGTGACTGTCATGGTAATCGCCGGAACCGGTTCCAAATATGAAACCAAAGAAATAAGCGGCATATCCCATTTTCTAGAACACATGATGTTCAAAGGAACGTCGCGCCGGCCCGGACCGCTGGATATTTCTCAAGAGTTGGAATCCATCGGAGCCGACTACAACGCTTTTACCAGCAAAGAAAACACAGCATATTACGCCCGCTCCAGCTCCGACAAATTCGATTTGATACTGGATGTCGTGTCCGACATTTATCTTAATTCAAAATTAGACGAGAGAGATATTACGATGGAGAAGGGGGTTATTTTGGAGGAAATAAACATGAGGCATGATGACCCCACTTCTCATGTCGCTGAACTGTTGGAAGAACTGATTTACGGCGACCAGCCGGCCGGATGGGAAATAGCGGGAAATAAAGAAACGATAATAAATCTGAAAAGGCAAGATTTTGTCAATTATTTTAATACCCACTATGTATCCGGAAATACCGTTATTGCTGTTGCCGGCAATATAAACATCGAGGAGGCGAAAGAAAAAGTCATAAAAACATTTGAGCATTTGAGAGAAAGCAAACCCGTTGGCAAGCCGGCGGTAATCGAAGCCCAGGAAAAACCGGAAATATTGATTTCATGGAAAGATACGAACCAATCCCATTTTTACATTGGTTTGCGGGCATATCATATGTTCGATGAAAAGAGATATGCCGAAAGTCTTTTGGCAATGATATTGGGGGGTGGCATGAGCTCGCGGTTATTCCAGGAGGTTAGGGAAAAAAGAGGCCTGGCATATTACGTGGGGAGCGATGCCGATATGTCTACCGACACCGGAATATTCACCGTCCGGGCCGGGGTAAATAAGGACAAGACCCACGAAGCGATTAAAGTCGTTATAGACGAATTACGGAAAATTAAAGAACACGGCATTACTGAAAAAGAGCTGCGCCAAGCCAAAGATCACGCCAAGGGAAGCCTGGCCATATTTCTTGAAAACTCCAGAAATATCGCANNTTCAAGGACGATTCAGAGTTTAGGAGTATACTTACCATTTAATGCCCGATTCAAAAATCCAAATTGAAATATCGTCCGCCAGCATATTAAAAGCAATTTCAGTTGTTGTTCTTGTGATTCTTCTCTATCTTTTAAAAGACGTTTTAATTATTTTTCTATTTGCCCTGATTATCGCTTCAGCCATATCGCCGTTTGCCGATTGGATAGAAGAAAAGGGATTTCCGCGCCTCTTGGGGGTTATTCTGCTTTTCGGAATAGTCCTAGGCCTGATTACTTTGGTCTTTTCTCTGGTGATACCTTATTTTTCACAAGACATCGACAGGTTAGCGGGCATGCTGCCGGGAGTGGTTGATAAGATATCCGTTTCTTTGGAAAAAGCTCAAGCCGGAGCGCCCAGATATCTTGATTTTTTGAGCGAGGTTCAGAATGTTTTTGAGACTTTGTCAACTTACTTCCAACAATCGGCCCAATCAATTGTCGGATTTGTTGTAAGCATATTCGGCGGTTTATTCTCTTTCGTCGCCATTTTAGTCATTTCTTTCTATCTCTCGGTCATGAAAAAGGGCATCGAGTCTTTTTTAGGAGCGGTGGTTCCCGACAAATATGAAGAGTACGCCATCAGTCTCTGGAAGAGGACCGAAGTAAAAGTGGGCCGATGGCTCCAGGGCCAACTCCTTCTTTCGCTTATCGTCGGTCTGATGGTGTACATCGGACTATCGTTGCTCGGAATCAGATTTGCTTTGATTCTGGGGGTGTGGGCGATGCTGTTGGAAATAATACCGATTGTCGGACCGGTAATAGCCGCGATTCCGGCGATTATACTGGCATTTATGCAGGAACCGACATTGGGGCTGTGGGTTTTGATATTTTATATCGTTGTTCAGCAAATCGAAAATCACATACTGGTGCCTCTTGTTTTGGGCAAAACCATCGGTCTTAATCCCGTCGTGGTCATTATCGCTCTTCTCGTCGGCGCTCAACTGGCCGGTATTCCCGGCATGATTCTCTCGGTCCCGGTCTCGACTGTAATAGTGGAGATTTTCGAGGACATGGCTAGGGAAAAAAGATCGAGGAAAGTTACATCATAATGCTGTACATAGTAGCGACGCCCATTGGAAATCTCGAAGATATCTCAATTCGAGCGATTAATGTTCTTTCCAATGCTGATTTAATATTGGCCGAGGATACCAGAGTAACTAGAGTTTTGCTTGAACGTTACAACATCAATAAACAGCTGGTGGCGTATCATCAGCACAGCGACGAGAAGAAAATCATAGAAATTGCAAATTGGCTGAAAGAAGGCAAAAAAATCGCTCTCGTTTCAGACGCGGGCACGCCGGGAATAAATGATCCCGGCAATTACTTAATTTCACAACTACTTGGGGCTGTCCCAGATTTAAAAGTCGTGCCCATTCCCGGACCGAACGCGGCTATTGCCGCGCTTTCAATCTGTGGCTTTTCCACGGACCGGTTTGTCTATCTGGGTTTTCCGCCCCATAAAAAGGGCCGCCAGACCTTCTTCAAAAATATTGGGGATATCAAGGAAACCGTGGTACTCTATGAATCAAAGCACAGGATTTTAAAAGCCCTAGATCAACTTGCGCCGCTTAATCGTCCGCTCGTGGTTTGCCGAGAATTGACTAAGCAATTTGAAACCACATATCGCGGCTCGGCCGAAGAAATCTTAATGAAATTAAAATCCAGCGAACCCCTCGGCGAATTCGTAGTGGTCGTGGGGCC
>DQGN01000043.1 GCA_003524745.1 Patescibacteria group bacterium | reverse complement strand
AACCACTTGCACATTGAAGGTGACATCTGATGGTACCAAAAATTATTTTGGTTGGCGATTTCGGAGAAAATGCCGAGCAGTTCGCCAAAAAGATTACCAAAATGGTCAGAGAGGGGACCGATCTCGCCCCCAAAACGGGCGTCGATTATAACGAATACCACAAATTCATATTAGCTGCTGATGACCAGCCAGCGCCGTACTTCATTGTTGCCAATACTGGCGAGGAGGGTGCCGATGAAGAGGTCGAACAATTAACCGAACTCTTGAAGCCGTTAGGGTACGACATCGAACATGGAGATATTAAGGAATATCTCCCGGCTCCTGACTTCAATAGGTGGACTGAGGAAAAAAGACTCGATGCTCTGGCAAAAAAGTTCGGTATTACGAGGATTGATTTGGCAGAGATGGCACCCGACCCAGAAATCATCAAGCTCATCACAACTGAAGCAATCTGGGATTATAAAATCCTTCCGATCCACCTCGAACTCGAAAATGATTGTCTAGTCGTGGCGGTGGTCGACCCGCTTGACTCGGTGGAAGTTGACAACATCCGTCAACTTGCGGGCCATTATGTGCGTCAGTGTCTTTGCAGTAAATCAGATTTCATTGCCAAATATATAGAATTGTTTGGCGAGGACGAAGACCCCGAAACTCCTGCAGGATAGTAGGGCAAGCGCGAAACATTGAACTATAGCCGACATAACGTCGGCTTTTTTCGTAGCAAAATCTGGTAGAATAAAGATGTCAAATGCTTTATTAAATAAGTAATAATATTGCTCCGACAATGTGGTTGAATAAGATTCCCCTCCTGCCAGAGGAGGGGTTAGGGGAGGAGGGAGTATCAATTAAACACTCCCCACCTATCCTCCCCTCCGAAAGGGGAGGGATAAATGTTAGAGCGTTAAAATTAAAGGAGGACGTATGGATTGGAAGAATAGGGATTATTTGAAGATAACTATCATCGGGGCATTAATCATTTTTGCCCTAAGTACGATTGCCTTTGTCTACGCTTATGCGCGGACAATGCAACCGGCCTCGGCTTTTAGCGTCAGCGCAGAGGGCAAGGCGGTTATGGTGCCGGACACGGCTAAATTTACTTTTACCGTTCTGACTCAAGGCGGGACTGACCCGGTTAAGCTACAAAAAGAAAATACGACTAAAGTTAATGCCATTATTAAATATCTTGGAGAGCAAGGTGTTGATAAAAAAGATATTAAAACCGAGGGGTATTATTTAAACCCGCAATATAATTACGGCATTTGTCGAACCGAAAGTTGTCCTCCTCCCAAAATTACTAGTTACGAAGTGCGTAATATCACAGCAGTTAAAACCAAAGATTTTGACAAGGCGGGCAAACTGTTAGCCGGCGTGACGGAAAAAGGTGCTAATGAAGTGTCCGGTTTAGATCTCACCGTGGACGACAAAACTGCGATAGAAAATCAGGCGCGGGAAGAGGCTATGCAAAAAGCGACTGCCAAAGCCAGATCTTTAGCTAAAGCCGGCGGGTTTAGATTAGGCCGACTCCTCTCGATTGATGAATACGCTCCGGGTAGTCCTATCCCGATATACGGCTATGGCATGGGCGGAGGTGGCGACACAGCCGTATCTAAAGAAATTGCTCCAGCAGTTGATATCCAGCCCGGCTCCCAAGACTATATTGTAAATGTCACTCTGCGCTACGAGATCCGATAAGATGATTTAATAACCAAAATTGCTCGGGGTAATCATTCCCCAAGCTTTTGGTTAAAATCTGGGTTTAAGTATAATAAGTCTATGAGCTTAGCCAAGGATAAAATTCAACATATTGCCGATCTGGCCAAATTAGATTTGTTGCCAGAAGAAAAAGAGCGCTTGCCTAAAGATTTGGCAGATATTTTATCTTATGTGGAAGCCCTACAAAAATTGACGATCGATGATGTGGCCGATACGGGGCAAATCACGGGTCTAACCAATCAATTGGCCGAAGATCAAATAACCAATGCTTATGATCGGGCAATATTGTTGAGCAATCTCCCGCCGGCTCGGCAGGCCGATGGCTTTGTCAAAGTTAAAAGCGTGTTGGGCAGAGAAACTTAATGGATATCACAACAGCAAAAAACATTACTCCAAGTGATTTTAGAGAGCAATTACAGCAGGCGCAAGCCAAGCTGAATATTTTGATTACTCCATCGCCAGACAACTTGCCCAAAGGCCAGATCCCTTGTCTCGTTAAAGATAATATAGTCACCACGGATTTGCCGACCACTTGCGCTTCTAACATTTTGCGGAATTTCAAATCACCCTATGAGGCCACCGTGGTAAGCAAACTGCGCGCAGCTGGATTTTGGATTGCGGGGAAAGCTAATTTGGACGAGTTTGCGATGGGTTCATCAAATGAAACTTCTGCCTTCGGTCCGGTCAAAAATCCTGTGGATGTCACCCGGGTACCCGGTGGTAGTTCTGGCGGTCCAGCTGCAGCCGTAGCAGCGGGAGTGATGCCATTTGCTCTCGGTAGTGATACGGGTGGTTCTATTCGCCAACCCGCAGCATTTTGCGGGGTAGTCGGGTTAAAACCAACCTATGGCCGAGTGAGTAGATATGGGCTGGTCGCGATGGCAAGTTCGTTGGATCAAATCGGGCCGTTGACTACAACGGTAGAAGATTGCGCCAAAATTTTGAGTGTCATCGCTGGACACGATCCTAATGATGCCACTTCTTTACCCGATCCAGTTCCGGATTATGCAGCAGAAATGAAAAAAGGCGTAGCAGGATTAAAGTTTACTTCCCCCAGAGGTTTATTTAGTCAAAAAATTGATGAAAAAGTCGAAATGATTTTAGGTGAAAGTGTAGCCAAACTGCGGAAATTAAATCTTGATTACCAAGGTACTATTAAACTGCCCCATTGGGAATACGCCCTGCCGACCTACTACATTATTCAACCTGCCGAAGTTTCAGCTAACTTAGCCAGGTATGATGGCGTCAAATACGGATTTTCAACCGGCGGGGATGACCAAATCGAGTCCATCGATCAAATGTACAAAACTACCCGCGTGGCCGGATTTGGCACCGAAGTAAAACGGCGGATCATGTTAGGCACCCATGTTCTATCCGAAGGCTTCCGCGAAGCTTATTATGATCGCGCCCGCAAAGTTGCTACTCTAATTAAGCAAGATTTTGATCAAGCATTTGAAAAAGTTGATGTTATTATTACTCCAACTGCTCCGACGGTAGCTTTTAAAATAGGCGAAAAAATTGATGATCCGCTGGCGATGTATATGAACGATCTCTTAACCGTGGCAGCTAATATCGCTGGTTTGCCGGCTATTTCGATTCCCTGCGGCATGGTGGACGGCCTCCCTGTAGGCCTCCAAATTATTGGCCGGCAGTTAGGCGAAGTCGACATCTTGAAAGTAGCTTATGCTTTTGAACAAGCGACGCAAAATGAACCCTGGCGTCAGGAATTAGCTGATAAGCAAAGGAGCTGGCAATGAGTATCTGGTTGATCTTGATTATCTTGGTCTTGGCTTTGGTGATGTTGTGGTGGATCGGTCGGATGGGTCCCCGGCGGGCACGTTTTAGCGATAAAGAGCGGGCAATCATTAGCGATCGCTGGCAATATATCGAAGGTTTGGCTATGAAGGATCGCCACAAAGAAGCCATTATGGAAGCAGACAAATTAGTGGATTTTGCTTTTCGAGAAATGAAGTTAAGGGGAGAGACTTTTGCTGATCGCTTAAAAAGTGCCGAAAAGCTCCTCCCGAATTATCAGGATATTTGGTCAGCCCATAAATTGCGTAATCAATTGGCCCACGAAATTGATGCCGAGGTTAATCCACGCACGGCAGAATCTGCCCTACAAACTTTTAAGCAAACATTAAAACATCTTAAGGCGATCTAAATGAAATATTTTCCCACCATCGGTTTAGAAATCCATGTCCAGTTGGCCACTAAGTCCAAGATGTTTTGCCGCTGTGATAATAATGCCGAGGGCAAAGCACCTAATACCGTGACTTGCCCAGTTTGTATGGGCTTTCCGGGGACTTTGCCGGTAGGAAATAAACAAGCGTTGGCATGGGGCGTGCAAGCTGCTTTAGCGCTTAATTGCGAGGTGAACAAATTCCAGAGATTCGATCGCAAAAATTATTTTTACCCAGATTTGCCGAAAGGCTACCAGATTTCCCAATTCTTTTTCCCGGTGGGCGAAAACGGCCAGATAACGATTGATTACCAACCGGATACGGGGGCGGAGCGCAAAGAGTTTAGTGTCCGCATCAAGCGATTGCACTTAGAAGAGGACGCCGGCAAATTGGTGCACGGGAAAGACGGCACGCTGGTAGATTTTAATCGGTGCGGGACGCCGTTGATGGAAATTGTCACCGAGCCTGATATGCACGATTCTAAAGACGCCCGGGCTTTTATGCAAGAATTGCAGCGCATCGTGCGGACTTTGAGCGTTTCTATGGCGGATATGGAAAAAGGGCACTTACGAGTGGATGCAAATATTTCGCTAGCACCGGAGGGTAGCAGCGAATTGGGCACTTTAGTCGAACTTAAGAACATGAACTCGTTTAAGTTTGTCGATAAGGCGCTGGAATATGAAGTAAAGCGGCAAACCGAAGTTTTAGAAAAAGGCGACCGCATCATCAAAGAAACGAGAGGGTGGGACGAAAAGACTGGTACTACACTATCCCAACGCACTAAAGAAGAATCAACTGATTATCGTTATTTCCCCGAACCCGACTTGCCGCCGATCGTCATTACTGATGCAGAGATTGCGCAATGGAAAAATAAGCTGCCTCAATTACCAGCCGATTTGCGCAGACAGGCAGTAGACAAAGGTTTACCCTATGGTCGAGTGATTGAATTGCAGGATGCAGGCAATTTAGGGAAAGTATTAGATTTATTAGATACCAATAAATCTGCCGATATATATGTAACAGCTAATTGGGTCAACAAAGAATTTCCTAAAGCCAAATACTTGGAAGATTTTGTGCTAACAGTTAAGCAGCATAATCTTTCTAATAATGAAGCATTGCAACTATATGATTTGGTCAAGAAACACAAATTAAGCCCGAGCGAGTTAGTAGATAAAATTGAAAAGATCGATGAAACAGCTATCAATGCCGCTGTGCAGGCTATCATCAACGCACATACTGATACGGTGGCGCAATACAAAGCTGGGGAGAAAAAGGTTATCGGTTTCTTAATCGGCCAAGTTATGGCGAAATTATCGGGCAAAGCTGACCCTACCACTGTCAAAGAGATTTTAGAAAGGATTCTGGGTGAAACCAGACCGACAATATAAGGTAGACATTGTCGGTTGACAGAATAATTTCTTTGTGATATAATAAGATTAAAATCAAAGGAGGGATTCATATCGACTAATTCGGAGAAAATGGCTCCAGATAAGGAAAAATCCTTCCAAACAAAATTAAACCCAGAACTAATCCCCACAGAAAATAATTTCGTCGGTGGGGAAGTTTTTGTGGCGCCCGGTCAACAAGTAGACACGCAAATAACCGAACCAGCCATAACTCCCATTGATCCGACAGTTTTTGCCCAAGAGCCAGATGATGTTGCGCCGATAACCAATAACAGACAATTTTGGGATAACGCCGAGGCAAGTTATCAGTACTTAGAACAAATGGCCGATACGGGCGAGATGTCTCCCCACGATTTAGTCACTAACCTGAATATGGTAAGAGGCGCTGCCTAAGGGTTTTAGAAAAACCCAAGATTGTTTTATAATTAGAGGTAGTAAATAAAAATAAAATGTGGTGGGGAGTAATCACAATTTTAGTTGTCATTGGCGCTATCGGAGTGGCGCTCTTGGTATTGTCTTCGGGTCGGAAAGCTTTTGCTACCGCCCAAGCCAACTCCGCAATGGGGCGCAAGCTGTTTTTGATCACCCTACCCAAATATATTGCCGAAGAAAATAAGAATAAAAGCATAAAAGAATTAGTGGCGCCCGCCGAAGTGCTGTTGCGTAATTTGCATGCCATTAGAGACACGATCAAAAGTGATCATATTACTTTGGAGATTTTAGCGAGCGGCGGCATGATCGGCTTTTATGCGAGTGTGCCAGCGAAGATTGCTACTTTATTAGAAAAACAAATTACTGCTCAATATCCGGATGCCTTAGTAGAAGAAGTTGAGGACCCCAATATCTTTCCGGAAAAATGTGCTACCGCCGCTATTCAATTAACCCTCAAAAAAGAGCAAGCCTATCCCATTTTGACCTACAAAGAATTCGAATCGGATAC
>DQGN01000030.1 GCA_003524745.1 Patescibacteria group bacterium | reverse complement strand
ATATCGCTACCCTCTTCAGTCACCCGATCCTTCACATTTACCTTGCCCTCGATGATCACTATTTTATCGACTGCTAACGCTCCATTGGTATTATTCATTAAATTAGGGAAAACAATGACTTCCATACTGCCACTAAGATCCTCTAATCGCATAAAAGCCATGGGCTCGTGATTGCGCGTTAACACTTTTTTAATGGTTGTGATAATCCCTCCCACCCTAATCTTTTTATTGTCCATGGTGTTATTTAGTTGGGCGATCGAAGTGACCTTGCTGTTTAATTTCGGCATAATTTCTTTTAGGGGATGTTTGGAAACAAAAGTGCCCAGAAGTTCTTTTTCCCAAACCAACCGTTCTTGTTCGGTAGATTTAGTAGCCGTCTTGAACTTAAACACTGGCAGAGACACCGCTTCCCCACCGAACATGCCGATTTGGTTAACATCGCAATGGCGATGGATGCTCGCCACAAAATCTACCATATTGTCCACATTCTCGAATAACTCTTTGCGATCGCCAAAGTCATCCAGAGCCCCCGCCCGCGCCAATGATTCTAAAGCCTTTTTATTTAAAGCCTCTTTGGGTACTCTCTTCAGGAAATCGGCCAGATCTTTGTAGGGGCCTCGTTGCTTACGCTCATCTTCAATCAGCTCGGAAACTTTACGCCCGACATTTTTGATCACATTCAAACCAAATCGGATATTACCGGTTTCTTTGACGACGGCAAAATCCGTAAAACTTTCATTCACCGACGGGGGCATGACTTTGATCTGGAACCTTTCCGCTTCGGCGATATCTTTGGCCACCCGATCTAAATCGCCCTGATCTGAGGTCAGCAAGGCAGCTAAAAATTCGTTAGGGAAATGCACCTTCAGGTAAGCTGTCCAGTAAGCAATCACGGCATAAGAAGCTGCATGGGCTTTGTTAAAACCATAACTGGCGAAGGGTTTAACGAACTCAAATAACTGATCAGCGATCCTTTTATCAATCCCATTCTTTAACGCTCCGTCAACAAATTTCTTTTGCTGCTCATACAGCATCTCTTTTATCTTCTTCCCGATAGCTTTGCGTAAAACATCCGCTTCTCCCAAACTAAACCCGCACAAATCCCGTGCAATTTGTAAAACTTGTTCTTGATACACAGCAATGCCATAAGTTTCTTTGAGAATTGGTTCCAATTTGGGATGTAAATATTCGATTTTCTTGCGCCCGTGCTTACGATCGATAAAATCCGGGATTAATCCGATAGGCCCCGGTCGGTAGAGCGCCACCATGGCAATCAGATCGGCTAATACCGTTGGCTTGAGCTCTTGTAAGTTGCGGCGCATCCCCTCGCTTTCAAACTGGAACACGCCCACAGTCTCGCCTCGCCCCAACAAAATAAACGTGGCTTTGTCGGTGAACGGCAAATTTACTACTTGGATATCTTGGTCGCGCGTTTTCCGAATAATCCGCAAAGCATTTTTGATAATCGTTAGGTTTTTGAGGCCCAAAAAATCAATTTTTAAGAGGCCCAACTGCTCGATTGGCTTCATCGAATATTGCGTTACCAGCGCAGTCTCTCCTTTGACTGCCCGCTGCAACGGCGTGTAGTTAACGAGATCTCGATCGCCAATGACCACTCCGGCAGCATGCGTCGAAGTGTGTCGGGCTACCCCCTCTAAATGCTGGGAGAGGTCTAACAATCTTTTCATATTTTCGTCAGCAACAGAGATTCTCTTTAATTCATCAACAGTTTCAATAGCTTCTTTTAATCCCAAGCCGAAAGGAATTAGCTTAGCGATCCTATCTACATCCATGTAGGCAAAACCCAAAGCCCGACCGGTGTCACGCACGGCGGCTCTGGCAGCCATCGTGCCAAAAGTAATGATTTGTGCCACTCTGGCTTCGCCATATTTATCAACCACATATTTAATTACTTCGTCTCTTCTGTCGTCGGCAAAATCGATATCAAAATCCGGCATACTGATACGATCTGGGTTCAAAAATCTTTCAAAAAACAACCCGTATTCCAAGGGATCTAAATCGGTAATAGATAAAACGTAGGATACCATGCTGGCTGCCCCGCTCCCGCGGCCTGGCCCGACCACAATCCCCTGACTTTTGGCCCACTGCACCATATCCGCAACGATCAAGAAATACGATTCGTAATTCATTTGGTTGATTACGCCAACTTCGTACTCGATGCGCTTTAAGACCGCTTCACTCGGATGATCGCCAAACCGATGGTTAATGCCGATTTGGATCAATTTGTTCAAATAAGTTTTTGCATCGATTTCGCCGGCCGGCAAATCGTAACTGGGAATGATAATTTTGCCCAGCGGAATCTCCATATTGCACAGCTCGGCGATTTTCTCGGTGCTAATGATAGCCTCGGGGGCATCCGCGAAAGCTTGTTGCATAAACTCTGGGGTTTTCAAATCAAACACTTCCCCTTTCATGGAAAAACGATCTTCGTCAGTTATTTTCGCCCCCGTTTGCACGCATAACAACACGTCTTGGGCTTCGGCATCGTCGGGTCGTAAATAATGCGAATCACAAGTGGCCACCATCGGCAAATTAAGCTCCGCCGCCAGCTCTTTGATCACTTTATTGACCTGTATTTGTTCGGGAATATTAAAATGCGGCATCATTTCTAAATAATAATCATCGCCGAACAAATTACGATGCCAGGCTATCACTTGCTTGGCTGCTTCTTTACCTTTTTCGCGAATCGTTGTGGCTAATTCACCCGCCAAACAGCCAGACAGACAAATCAACCCTTCGGCATGCTGGGATAAATACTCATGATCAATGCGCGGACGATAATAATACCCGTCCAAATGCGCCTTGGTGGTAATTTGGAGCAAATTGAGATACCCGGAATAACTTTTTGCCAACAAAGTCAGGTGGTAATACCCTTTTTTGCCAGGTGTGGTAATTTTTTCTTCCAGACTACCCTTAGCCACATAGACTTCACAGCCGATAATCGGCTTTAAGCCTTGTTTTTTGCATTCCATGTAAAATTCGATGGCACCATACATAGCCCCATGATCGGTCAAAGCCAGCGCTGTGCTACCTTGTTGCTTGGCTAACTTAACCAAATCTGGGATTTTGCTCAGACCATCTAATAAGCTGTAGTGGCTGTGAACATGCAAATGGATCAATTTCCTCCTACGCCAAAATAAATAACGTACTTTTTATTCTAACAAACTTTCCTGTTTTGTTTCATCGTTTGCGCCGTTCAAAGAACAGCCAGCTAAACAAGACGATGGCAAAAATAATCGCCAAAATAATGACCAGAGACCACACCCAATTCAGCACAAAATGAGTTAGACCCACGGCAGCGCTGACAATGAGCTGCCCCGGAGCCGTATCAGCCAAAAACCAGACACCGACCAAAAATATTAGCACGCCTAAAAAGATTGTTCTCAACAAATACGGCCGGGATTCGCTAAAATAAGCCAGCTCATTACAAATGGCATGAAAAGCTCCTTTGGGTTGATAATCTTTGCCCATCATATCTAAGATCGCTTTGAGATAAATGGCAGTCGTATCTTTAGCAATTTTTTGATCCACAAAAAATCCGGGTACCTCCACAATATCTTCGTAAACTTTGCGTACTTCCAATAGCCCTTTCAGGTTAGAAAACAAATTGGAGGAATTTTGAATCGCTTCATTCACCGTGTCGCCGAAACTAATAATACCCAGAACCTCCCGAAAGAGTTTATCGGCTTCGACCACCGCCATATTTAAGGCAGCTCTATTTTTTTGTACCAACAATTTCTCGATGCGGTCCCATTCCTTTTCGATGACAATCTCCTCTTGTTCAATTTCCTGATTTTGATTGGGTTCTAAGATATCTTCCATACTTAAAAGAAGTTAATAATGCGATCGGGCACAAATTTATAGTTTTCTGCTACAGCTAACGGCGCTAATTTGCTATCTTGCTTAATTTTATCAATTACTTCCGCTGCGCTGGTGCCAGCTGCCACACTAATTATGCCTCTTTTCTTACCTTTATCCTGTACCACAATCTCAACTTGCTGCAATTTAGCCTTAGCTGGGTCAGCTGTGGGCCAAGTGCTTACAAATATACTGGTGGTTTTGCCTAAAACTCGTTGCCACAACTCTTCAGCTAAATGCGGGGCAAAAGGAGCTAACAAAATCACAAAATCTTCGACCCAACTACTGCTCTTACCATTAGCAATAGCTTCATTCACGAAAATCATAAAGGCACTTACTGCGGTATTAAAATGAAAGCTTTCAATATCTTGGGTGATTTTGATAATCAATCGATGGAGATCGTTATCTTGGCTGGTATCTTTTGGCATAGACTTGCGTTTTTGCACTAATCGGTAGGTCCGATCCAAGAATTTCTTGATGCCTTCAATGCCGGCAGTACTCCACGGGATAGATTGGTCAAACGGCCCCATAAACATTTCGTACATACGCAAAGCGTCGGCCCCGAACCCCTCCACAACTTCGTCAGGATTAATGACATTCCCTTTAGATTTGCTCATTTTCTCGCCATTCTCCCCTAAAACCAACCCTTGGTGGCACAATTTCAAAAATGGTTCATCAAAATCGATATATCCAAGTTTGTGTAATACTTTGGTAATAAACCGAGCAAAGATTAGGTGCCCCGTGGCATGTTCGGCTCCACCTATATATGTATCTACCGGCAACCAGTATTTTAATTTATTTTTGTCGGCAAATCTGGTGGCATTTTTGGGATCAGCATAGCGCATATAATACCAGGACGAGCAAACAAATGTGTCCAGTGTATCGTATTCCCTGCGAACCGCTTCGGGATAGCCTGCAGGTAAGGCCTTGAATGCTTCAGAATAAATTAAAGGTGATTCGCCAGTAGGACGAAATTCTACATCAGTCGGTAAAAGTACTGGCAAATCCGCTTCTTTGATTGGAATGGGGTTGTCATTTTTGTCGTACAAAATAGGGATCGGCGTCCCCCAATAGCGTTGCCTCGAAACCAACCAGTCCCGCAACCGATATTTTGTAGTCATTTGCCCCTTCACCTGTTTGGTAATTTTTTCTCCTGCCTCTAGCGATGATATCCCATTAAACTTACCGGAATTAATCACTACTCCTTGTCCCACAAATGGTTTCTCACCATTTAAGAAAATATCAGCATAATAAATATTGTTATTCAGATTGACATACCCAATTATTGTCTTCGTATCTATCCACTCACCCCGATGATTTTTAACATGCTCTTCGGCAGGTTCTATATATTTCCCATCAGTCAATTCCACAACACAACATTCAGACACGGAGTACCGATTAACATCTTTATGTCTAGCAAAAAAACGGCTGTGCGTTTCGAACCCAATCTTTTTGACTGACTTTATATTTTGATATCCCGACTCTTCAACCGCTTCTCGAATAGCTGCCTCCTCAAAGGTCTCGCCTTCTTCCACTCCCCCCAGAATAAATGATTTCCAGTTAAGCTTTTCCCAGTTTAAACCAAATACTTTATCTTCGCTCCAGTGTTTTAAAATAACTGTTACTATTTTGCGACGTACATCTTCTTGGTCAGGTCGAACTGCATCCGCCCCTTGATCAGTAATATAAAGCGGAGCTGCTACTTGTTGAATAGACAGATTAAATTTTTGGGCAAAAGCAAAGTCACGCTCATCATGTGCTGGCACACACATCACCGCTCCATAACCGTAGCCGGCCAACACATAATCGGCTACCCAAATAGGAATTTCGGCACCACTCACCGGATTGATGGCATACGCCCCCGTAAATACACCGGTTTTATCTTTGGTTTCGGCAATACGGTCTAATTCGGTTCTTTTGGCGGTAGTTACCTGGTACTTTTTAACTTCATCTTGGTGTTCTGCCGTCACAATTTGATCCAAACCAACATATTCTGGAGCCAACACCATATAAGTTGCGCCGAATAAAGTATCTGGCCGAGTGGTGAATATTTTAATTTTGACATCCGAGTCTTTAACAGCGAATTCGATGTCTGCCCCCTCGGATTTTCCGATCCAATTGCGCTGAATTTCTTTAGTGCTGTCCGGCCAATCTAATTTATCTAACCCGGAGAGAAGTTCTTCGGCAAAATCAGTGATTTTGAAAAACCATTGGGTGCGCTTTTCTTGGACTACCGCCGTGCCGCAGCGCTCACAGCGCCCCCCCACCACTTGTTCGTTGGCTAATACGGTTTTATCTTTGGGACACCAATTCACAAAAGCTTCTTTTTGATAAGCCAAGCCATTTTTATACAACTCTAAGAATAGCCACTGCGTCCATTTATAATAGTCTGGATCGGAAGTGACAATTTGCCGACTCCAATCATAAGAAATGCCCAACATTTTCAGTTGTTCGCTGAACCTTTGGATATTCTTAGCCGTATTTTCAGCCGGCGGGATACCTTTTTTAATGGCAGCGTTCTCGGCTGGCAGACCAAAAGCATCGAATCCGACTGGGTGCAAAACATCAAACCCGTTTAATCGGTAGTAATGCGACAAGATGTCGCTGGCAGTGTAGCTTCTGGGGTGCCCTACATGCAAACCATCCCCAGACGGGTAGGGAAACATATCCAAAACATATTTTTTCTTACCTTTTTCTTTGGTAGAAAAAGTCTGGTTTTTCTCCCAATACTTTTGCCACTTGGCATCTTGTGCTTGGTGATCGTATTTGTCTTTTATCTCTGCCATACCATTAAAATTAACTCCTCTGGGAGTATTTTAATTTTAACACAACCAGAAAACAGCCGCTCTAACTACGAGCGGCTGTGATATTTTAGTAAACAACAAGAGAAGCTAGACTGTGAGCTCGGCAGTTTCGTCCTGAAAATCAGATTTGAACTTGTCTAGCAAAGGATCAATATCCCTCCGGACAAAGTTTATCGCCTGAGCAGGTGCATCTCCAAAAATTTCCCTTGGATCCACGATGCGAGCTAGTTCATCATGGATGGGTGAAAAATACTCATCACCTCTTAGCCTGTCGACCAGATCATTGAGGCCATCGCCGTCATAGATTCGGCTATGAGCCAATTGAACATGCTTATAAATCCGATCATAGCATCCCTGTCGGTTCGCCCCATGTTCACACATGGCCAACAGAATATCCTCAGCGACCAAGAACGGCATTTCCTGATCCAGGTTTCTCTGGATGATTTTTTCGTGCACCGTCAAGCCGTTGATGATGTCTGTTACTAGGATCAACATGGCCTCGGCCAACAGGAATGATTCGGCCAAATATCGCCGACGAGCAGCGCTGTCGTCCAATGTGCGTTCCAGCATCTGCAATGCATGAGTGAGAAGCGGGCTGAGCGTAGCAACCATCAGTTCCCGCCCCAGAGAATCAGTGCGTTCACTTTTCATCGGATTGCGCTTGTGGATCATCGAACTAGATCCTTTTTGTTGAGATCCGAAGGGCTCTTCCACCTCTTTGCGCGACTGCATGATCCGAACATCCTGAGCAAACTTGTATAAAGTGGCTGCCAAGTCCGCGAAAACGAACACATAGCGAGAATCGATCTTCCGAGTATAAGTCTGGCCTGTGATAGGCAGGATTTTGCTGAAGCCATACTCTTTTGCTACTCGCTCTTCGAGTATGGAGACCTTGCCCCTGTCCCCTTTGAATAACTTCAGCAAAGGGTATTGGGTGCCCACCGGACCCTTAATCCCCCGGAAAGGTAACTCTTCGATAAAACGATTGATATTGGCGAGATCGAAGGTCAGATCCTGGGCATACATTGTCAGTCGCTTTCCCAAAGTGGTGGGTTGAGCGGCCTGCAAGTGTGACATGCCTACAATAGGTAGTTCGGCATACTGCAGGATTCTGTCTCGAAAGCCCGACAACGCCCGGATGGCACAGCCGCGAATGTGAATCATCGACTGTTTCATCATGATCAACTCGGCATTATCGCAAATACACATGCTGGCCAATCCAAGATGAATGATCCCGGCTGCTGATGGACAAACCTCCCCGAAAGCCCGAGAATGTGCCACAACATCATGCCGAAATTCTCTTTCCAATTCGGCCACCTGTGAGTAATCGATATCATCGAGGTGCTCAGCCATTTCTGTCAGCATTTCCTCAGTAATGATATCCACCCCCAATTCACGTTGCGCTCTGGCAATACTGAGCCATAACCGACGCCATAGACCATGTCGCCTACGATCAGACCAGATTTGTTGCGCCTTCTTAGAAGTATAGCGACCCACCAAAGGAGTCACATACTTTTTGTGATCTTCGTCCATTATTAGTTTTCTCCTTCACAGTGAATTGATGTCAAAACAACACTACATCTAATGTAGTGATAGTTTATTATAGCAAAGACTCCCATTGTGGGGATTTCGCGTTTTGGTGGACCGTACCGGATTCGAACCGGTGACCTCTTGCATGCCATGCAAGCGCTCTACCAAGCTAAGCTAACGGCCCCTCTGTAGTATAAGATCCCTCGACCCTGCTCGGGATGACAAAGACAGGATAGCTGACAATCTCTATCTTATCAAGCTATACTGGGAATATGAATACTTCCATCCAATTCTTGGGCGCTACCGGTATGGTAACCGGATCTAACTATTTGATACTCGCCGACAAGACCAAATTTCT
>DQGN01000001.1 GCA_003524745.1 Patescibacteria group bacterium | reverse complement strand
CTCACGAGGTCTAAATCAGACTTGCCGTTAAGAGTGCCTGTGAGTTTAAGCGCACCAGAATAGAAACCAGCTGTAGAACCAGAGGTATAGAGACCAGTTTGGGTAATGCTGCCGACTTGAGAGGCAGGATACTTACCGTCCAGAGACCAGATAAAATCAACTGTATCAGTAACTTCAGTAGTGCCAACAAAAGCCCGAGCAGCAAATTGCTTGGTGTTGTCGCTATCAATAGTCAAGCTGGAAACAGCTAAATTACCTTGATAAATTTCTACCCTAAGATCGTCAGCCACTACATGTAACGGAAATAAGGTTGTGGCGACAAACAAACTACCAAAAATAACGATGCCAAATTTACGCCAATTTTTGAACGCTTTGTTCATTCGACGCAATCGATAATAAATACCCAAACTAAGACCTTTGAGAAACAACATTATCACCTCCTAAGTGAAATAAATTATTAACCCCATCTCTGACCGCTTCTTTACTCTATCATGGACAGGCTTGGGGGAAACCGTGTCCATGATAGAAGCAAGAAACGACCAGGGATGGGGGCAGGAGCTAAAAAACAAGCTCCTGCCAGTTGTCTAATAATTGAATCGCCTAAGTGAAAAATCGTTAACCAGCAGTTATACTCACCGTGAAGGTGGCGTAATTACCAACTGGTGCCCCACCTGTATCAAAACTAGACTCCGATGCAAACGGAGTAGCCCTGACCGAGTAGACACCGACGGCAGTATAGTAAAATTCACACTGCGTTTGAGGTATCCCCAAGGGAACCGTAAAGGCCCCTGATGGACCCTGGGTAATTTCCCAGTTGATCCATCCGACTCCCGAAGGGACAGGTTGGAGTTCTAAGGTCAGCGATTGCTGCCCCTGGCCGGAATAATATCCGGCAGGATTGCCATTTGATGGAAACAGATCCTTGTCTGGTGGGGGTGGTGGTGGATTTACCGGAACACCTGTATCACTCCACACGCCATCGACGCAATCCCACCAGTAGCCATTTATGGCCTCCTTGGTAGGATGCAAATCACGACAAGTCGGAGGTGGCGGAGGAGGCGGATTACTATCGCCAGATTTCGGCAGAATAGTTATTGCCACTCTCACCTGGGCTCCGCTCTCTCGGACCTTTAATACCAAATGAGTAGTCCCGGCCTGGCCACCTACCGGCGGGAAAAACTCCAACCGACAGGTGCCAGTCCTAATACGGTACTGACCACCCGTTAACCCAATGTCAGGCATTTTATAGCCTGATGGGGCGCCCTCAATTGTAATATCGAGGATGCTTTCTTGGGCCACAGGAGACCAGTTGCCAGCCATGGAGGGGGTACGAAAATCGTACCTCACTTCGAACGGAGTGAGAGCACCTTGACGACATTCAAGGGAGTTAGTGGCAACGCCACCGTCCCAACTCTCGATCACATACAGGCGATATTCGATATTCACCTGCGGATCGGGGTCCGGGATAATCGGAGTTGGGCCTGACCCACCACCGCAACCGATTCCGAAGAGGATAACAACGACCAGAGCCAGAAGAGCCCCGGCGTGCACCAAACTTTTCATTGTAAGCATAATAGCTCTCCTTTGCCGGGGCTCTCCCGGCAACTTTCCAGAGTTGTGCACATCCCCGGAAAGCTTATAGTTCGTTTCTCGCCTACATGTCCATCGATTTATTTGCAGGCAGAATTCCAGTGGAGAGTGGGCTGCCAACCAAACCCCCTTAATTTAATATCAAAGGGTACAATCAGTTAACAGACGACCTCTGCACCACCAGAACTCTGCCCGCAATATCACATAAAAACTCACCTAATAAACTTAGTGCCATTTGTTGTCTTTTCTTTCGTCATCCTGGCTTGTCCCTGCCTACCGGCAAGCAGGTAGGATCTTATAAGATTCCAGATGCGCCCATTCTGGGCTTACCAGAATGACGGATATGACGATAAAAAAGACAGGGATGACAATAAACCAGCAGATTGCTCTGCTTCCCCTCCTAAATTGGGTTTGTTTTTGTATTTCCTCTCGCGGTCCAAGGTGTGGATAACCACCAAGTAACTTAGACGCTCAAGGTACAAAAGTAGTTCTACCTTATACCAAAACAAGTGGGCTGTCAATACCATTTTTAGCTCCCAGAGCACAATATTTACCAGAAATCAAGTATTTTACACCTAATATAAAACTTGGCCTCCGGCTCTGTGGATAACTTATTTCCCGTGGCATTTTTTATATTTAAGACCGCTGCCGCATGGGCAAGGGTCATTCCGCCCAATCTTGTCCCCTCCTTGCCTCCCCTTGGCAGGGGAGGAATATGGTGGTTGTCCCCCTCGGGCAGGAGGGGAACCTTCTGACCTGCCTGCCCCGCGAATGCTGGGGCTAACCTGCCTGCCCCGCGTATGCTGGGGCTGACCTGCTAACTCCTGGGCTTCATCTGCAAAATCTCCGGTCGGTTCGCTGGCTCCGAGTAGTTCGGGGTCGGCTCCCCGCATCGCCATTTTTCTTTTTGCTTCCATTTCAGCAGATGATCGTGGGATTGACGGAGTTACTCTAACCTTAAAGATCATGCGCGTCACATCGGCGGCAATAGCGGCCAATAACCTATGAAACATAGTGTAGGCCTCTTGTTTATATTCCGACAAAGGATCCTTTTGCGCATAACCAATCAACCCAATGCCTTCGCGCATCCGCACCATCGCATCCAAGTGATCCATCCACAAAACATCGATTACTCTCAAATAAACTGCCCGCTCGACTTGGCGCCAAGCTTCTTCACTAGATTCTTTTTCTTTTTGCTTATATAATTCCTCCCCTCGCTGAACGATAGCCGTAATTATTTGCTGGGGAGATTCGAGTGATCTAATCTTTTCCTCGTCTTCTTTCGGTAAAACGAAGATCGTATTAATATTTTCGATCACTTCTTTGATATTCCAAGTGGTTTTGTCGTTGCCGGCGCAATGAAAATTAACCAACCCTTCGATCTCAGCGCGAATATCCTGCCAAACTTCATCGCGCAAATTATCATTAGACAAAATTTGTCTCCGCTTACCGTAAATAACTTCTCTTTGGCGATTCATCACATCATCGTATTGCAAAACATGTTTGCGGATATCGAAGTTGTGGCCTTCGACTTTTTTCTGGGCTGCTTCAATACTGGAACTTACTATTTTATGTTCGATGGGTAGATCTTCCGGCACTTTAAGCGCCGTCATCATATTTTTAAGCCGGTCCGAACCAAACAAGCGCATCAAATCATCGTCGGTCGAAACAAAAAATTGTGTACTCCCAGGATCACCTTGCCGACCAGCTCGTCCCCGAAGCTGGTTATCAATCCGGCGCGATTCATGTCGTTCGGTGCCTAGAATATGTAACCCCCCTAATTCGCGCACTCCGTTGCCTAATTTGATGTCTGTGCCCCGCCCAGCCATGTTGGTGGCAATCGTCACCGTCCCTTTCTGCCCGGTATCTTTAACTATCTCGGCTTCCCGCTCGTGATGTTTAGCGTTAAGCACATTGTGCGGTACGCCCTCGGTTTTGAGCATATCCGCAAGGAGCTCGGATTTCTCGATGGCGATTGTGCCGACCAAAACTGGCTGACCCTTAGCATAGCGGTCTTTGATCTCTCTGACTACGGCCTTAAACTTAGCCACCTCGCTGATATAGACCAGATCATTAAGATCGTGCCGGATCATGGGTTGATTGGTAGGTATCACCGCTACTTCTAACCCGTAGATTTTGTAGAACTCTTCTTCTTCGGTTTTAGCCGTACCGGTCATTCCGGCTAATTTGTCATACAGCCGAAAATAGTTTTGGAAAGTAATAGTGGCTAAGGTCCGACTTTCCCGCTTCACTTCCACCCCTTCTTTGGCTTCGATCGCCTGATGCAAACCTTCGCTATACCGCCGGCCGATCATCAAGCGTCCGGTAAATTCATCGACAATAATTACTTCGCCATCCTTGACCACATAATCACGATCTCGCTTGTATAAAGCATGGGCACGCAAAGCTTGTTCGATATGATGTGCCAAAGTTACATCCCCGCTTTCATAAATATCTTTGATTCCCAACAGCTGCTCTACTTTAGTAATACCATCTTCTGTCAAAACCGCTGTACGCATTTTTTCATCAATATTGTAATCAACGTTCGGCGATAGCGACGGAACGATCTGCGAAAAACGCTTGTAGTAATCAGTCGATTCTTCGTCGGGAGCCGAAATAATTAATGGCGTTCTGGCTTCGTCAATCAAAATCGAGTCGACCTCGTCAACGATGGCATAATTTAATTCCCGCTGGACCAAGCTCTCTTTATTCGGTGCCATGTTATCCCGCAGATAATCAAACCCAAATTCGTTGTTGGTGCCGTAAACGATATCAGAAAGATAGCTGGCCCGGCGCTCTTCCGTATTTTTGTCATGCAAGATAACCCCCACCGAGAGGCCTAAGAATTGATAAATCTGCCCCATCCATTCCGAGTCCCGTTTAGCCAAGTAATCGTTTACCGTAATAACATGCACTCCCTTGCCCGTCAAAGCATTCAAATACACAGGCAAAGTGGCAGCCAACGTTTTACCTTCTCCCGTTCTCATCTCGGCAATTTTGCCTTGATGTAATGCCATGCCCCCCATCAACTGCACATCGTAAGGCCGTTCTCCGAGCACTCTCTTGGCCGCTTCCCGCGCTACCGCAAAAGCCTCCGGCAATAAATCGTCTACGGTTTCGCCTCGCCCTAACCGCTCCTTAAATTCATCAGTTTTGGCCCGCAAAGCTTCGTCAGAAAGAGCCGAGATCTGGCTTTCCCAATTATTAACCTCGACTACCTTCTTTGATAGCTGTTGCATGATCTTCTGGTTAGGATCCCCCAGAAATTTTTCTAAGAATTTCATAAATTAGTGTATCAACTGGATAGTTCCTCCCCTGCTAAGGGGAGGATAGGTGGGGAGTGTTTGATTGATACTCCTTCCTCCCCTAACCCCTCCTCTGGCAGGAGGGGAATTATACCAACGCTTATTTTCTATCTCTTACTCTTATCTCCTTGAAACCAGCATAAGACTGCAATACTTTGGGGATGGTAATACTGCCATCAGGTTGCTGATGATTTTCTAAAATTGCTACTAATATCCGACCGATGGCGAGAGCCGTGCCGTTTAAGGTATGTACCGATGCCGTTTCCCCTTTTTCATCACGATAACGGATATTCGCCCGGTTTGCTTGCCAATCCGTACAATTGCTGCACGAATGGGTTTCCCGGTAACATCCTTGCGAGGGGAGCCAACATTCTAAATCAAATTTTTTAGCTGCCGGCATGCCCAAATCTCCAGCTGCAATTAAAACCTTTTGGTAGGGCAATTCTAATTTCTTGAGAATAAATTCTTCGATGGCAACTAATTTTTTTAATTCTTTGTCTGAATCATTGGGACGCACAAAAGAAAACATTTCTACTTTGTCGAACTGGTGAGTGCGAATAATCCCCTTCACATCTTTGCCATAAGAACCCGCCTCCCGACGAAAACAGGTTGAAAAAGCTGCATATCTTTTTGGCACATCGATAATTTCGTCCATATGGTATCCCAACATGCTTTGTTCGGAGGTACCAATTAGATATTGGGTGCGGTCGGGAGTGTCTATATTATCAATGCGATAAACTTCTCCGGCGTGGCGGTCGCTTTTTGAGATATAACCTGCGCGGACCATCACTTCTTCGTTAACAATTTGTGGCCCCACTAACAAATCAAAACCTTTTTTACGCAATAATTTAAACAGCCATTTAATTAGGGCGAATTCTAATTCTACGCCTTCGTTCTTCAAAAAATAAAATCTCGAGCCCGAGGTTTTGACCCCCCGTTCAATATCAATGATATCTAACTTCTCCCCCAATTCAACATGATCCTTCGGCACCGCCAAAGGAGTTGGTTGTAATTTAGATTGGCCGATAACCTGGTTGTTTTCTTCCCCACCCGTCGGCACGTCTTTATCGGGCGGGTTAGGAATGGCTTGCCATAATGGTGTTAATTCACCCAACACCTGCCTAAATTCAGCTTCTAATTCACCCACCTTGATGGCAGCGGTTCTACCTGCTTCGATATTCTGCTCTTTGGCCAACCGGTTGTGTTCGGCTCTGGCTTGATCTAATTCAGCCGCTAAACTGTTATGCTTTTTAGCTAATTCAGTAATATATTCTAAATCGCCCGCGTAGCCTTTTAGGGCCAATCTTTCAGCTAACTTAGCGCGTTCTTTGGGAGTTAATTCTAAAAAATTCTTTAATTTCATTGTACTTAATTACTTACTTTAGTACTTACTATATTACTTAATTACATAGTCCCTAATATATAATTCCTCCCCTTTCGGAGGGGAGGATAGGTGGGGAGTGTTTAATTAATACTCCCTCCTCCNNGCTTCGCGAATGGAGTCTGCATTAGTAAGTAAGGCCACCAACCGATCAATGCCCATCCCGAACCCCGCCGTAGGGGGCATCCCGTATTCTAAGGCCTTCACAAAATCTTTGTCCATCGCATGAGCTTCCAGATCTCCCGCAGTTCTGCTCTGGGCTTGCTGATCAAACCGTGCCTGCTGATCAATGGGGTCATTCAGCTCGCTAAAAGCATTGACGATTTCCATCCCGGCGATGATCAACTGAAATCTCTGAACCTTATCCGATGTTTTAGTTTGTTTTTTAGCCAGAGGCGATAAGTCCACCGGGTGATCGGTGATAAATATCGGATTAATTAGTGTTGGTCTGACCGCTTCTTTGTAAAGTTCATCGATCAACTTCCCGCGACTCGTCTTACCAGTATAAGTCATGCGAATATTTTGCGCTTGAATGGCCAATTGCAAAGATGCAACATCCGGACATTGGTCAATATCAATGCTGGTCTTCTCTAAGATAGCCGCGCGCAAGGTTTGTTGAGACCAAGGCAGACGCAAATCGATAGTCCGATCACCCAACTGAACTGTATCAGTAGCTAACACTTTTTTGATCACTCCGCTTAACATCTTTTCCGTTAATTTCATAAGATCTTTGTAATCGCTGTAGGCCTGATAAAATTCCAGCATGGTAAAATCTTGTAGATGTTGGGGTGATACGCCCTCGTTGCGGAAAACCCGAGCAAATTCAAATACTTTTTCGAATCCGCCCACAAGCAAGCGTTTGAGATAAAGCTCCGGGGCAATGCGTAAATACACATCCGCATCGATCGCATCATAATGCGTTTTAAACGGAGTAGCCAAAGCTCCACCCGGCAACGGTTGCAGAGCCGGGGTATCTACTTCCAAAAAACCCTGCTTAATTAAAAAATTACGCAGTTCTTGGACCAATTTATGGCGGATAATAAAACGATCTTTAATGTCTCGATTCATGAGGAGATCGAGATAGCGTTGCCGATAGCGCGTTTCGGTGTCCACCAACCCATGCCACTTCTCCGGCAAAGGGCGTAGCGATTTGGCTAAAATACTAAATTTTTCTACGAGTAGAGTTTTTTCTTGCTTCTGAGTCAAAAACAGCGTACCTTTTGCTTCGATAAAATCACCAATATCAATTAGCTCATTTAATAAAGTCCAATTCTTTGCCGGCAAAACATCTTGCTTGAATAAAATCTGAAAATCACCGCTAAAATCTCGAAGCTCGCCAAACACTAACCCCCCGTGTTCTCTTTTTGACATCAGGCGCCCGGCTAAAGTGACTTTCTTTTGTTTAGCGGCCCAATCGTCAAATTTATTAGCGGCTGCTTGGTTGGTAATTGCTTTATGGGCTTTGGCTGGATAGGGATCAATTCTTTTGTCCACTAAAGTCTGTAGCTTTGCTAACCGAACCTCTCTTAATTCATCTAACTCGCTCATAGGCATGATTAACCGGTATACAAATCAAATTATACCAGTTTTTACCTGGCTCCTGAAGCACAAGCTATATGAACTCCTCACTTTATCTCTTAGGAAATTTTGAGGACTTTCACACCCAGAGCCGTCGCCACCTTACATAGCGTAGAAAGTTGAGGTTCTCGTTTGAGAGATTCTAAGGCCGATATGGCCTCTTGCGTTAGCCCGGCTTTATGCGCCACTTCCGTCTGAGTTTTTCTTTGTCTGATTCTCGCTTCAATCAATTGTTTAACAATGCGGAAATAGGGCTCACGCTCTTTACGAATGCGTCTAAACTCGGGATCTTTCATCCATTCCTTTTCAATTTCGCTAAAAGGAATCAATTTTAATTTTTTTGCCATAATTTTAGTCGATTGAGTGCTAACTTGATATATTTCTTAGGAGTCTGACGAGAAGCCTTATAGAATCCTACCATCACTACTGCTCCACCCGTGATTTTCCCAAGTAGCAAGCGCACATTGCTGGGTCGCAATTCCCAAAGATTATAACCTGATAACTTTTTCAGAATAGGTGGGAAAAGCGCAAAGCCACTACCTTTGAATATTTCTATGTATTCATCCACTTCCACTTTGAGATCCGACGGCAAATCCTTAAGGAAAGGAGCTAACTTGGGATCAATAAATACTTTCATTCTTATGATATAACGAACTCGCTATATTGTCAATACTATTTTTGATTGCATTTAACTAGTATACAAATCAAATTATACCAGTTTTTATCTGGTAGCTAAAGCTATTATGGAATCGCAAAAAGATTATAAAAAATTGAAAGAATTGAACATTCTTGTTTGATTGTTGTCGCCCGTGCCTTGAAAAAGTGTATATAATTTACCACCATGGACAATCATTGTTTCATTATTGCCGTATAAATGTTGGGACTCATCCTGAAACAAAAGTTGAACAGCAGGCTCTCCACTTACTATTATATTTTGGGTCGTAACGGTATAGCCTCCGTTAACTTTATCTATTATTTCAACATTAACATTTTCTTGTAAGGTTTTTGATGTAGTGTTTACTTTTATATCAAATTCCCATATATCTCCCAAGGTTGCGTAGAAAACAGTATGATTTGCATCGATATTGTTGTACACCCAAGTTGATGGATACTTTATAGAATACTTATTCGTATAGTCCGAATAAGTTAAGAGATTATCGCCTAATGATTTAAGACTATTAAGGAATCTTTGGTCGGGCGAAGTACTAAACCATCCATCAGCTAGCGATTCAATTATATAGTCATTGGGCAATTTCCCTATTCTTACCTCATAATTTGCATCAGCATAATCCTGGTGTCCTTTGAGGACTGTCCATGAGATATTATTTAAATTTAAATAACTTACGGCATACCCAGGATGTTGTGATTCAACTTTAGCAACAACATTGTTCAAATTACTATCGGACCACACAAAAACTCGGGCACTCGCGCTACCGGTATCTGGCACACCAACAATAATAGTTGCGAGTAAATCATTTCCTATTTGTGATCTATCTGTATTTACAGTCAGCCGTGCAGGTGAAATCGGTTGCGGATAATCAAAACTAAACCCGTACTGCTGGTTGGTATAAGTTAGGTAAGTGCTACTTACACCGCTGCCGACAATCAATCTGGTAAAAATATCTGAATCAGTTCCTGGTAAAGTATAGCCATTTTTCACCTGCTGTGTCCAAGCTAAATACTCGGAGACTGGACGATAATACAAATCATGAACTCCGTCAGCTAAATTATTGGCTAATTTTATAGTCCAACCCATAGTTCGACTTTGTCCATCAGCCCAATCGCCCAAGTTTTCGTTGTCATAATAAACAAACCGATTATTGTTTAAGATAAAGCTACTCGTATCCAAAAAATAAGGCGTGCCGTCTTGGGGATTTTGGGTACCAATCCCCCAAGCACCCACCGGCACCTGTTTACCTGGCTCTATGGGTAACCCCGACTTCCCTACAATGGTCTTGCCGGATCGATTAGTCAAAGTCAGCCATAAATCTAAGGTTTGCCCTGGCACGAGATTAGTATACTGGTGCGCATAACCATCTGGGCTGATCGTACCGCTCTGGGCTACCCATTCATATTTGTATATAGTCGCAGCCGATACTGGTGTCGTGGGCACCACAACAAAACTTGCGATCATAGCAGTTAACACCAACCCCGAGATTAACTTCATGATTTTGAACATATTTTTAGTAATACTTTATATAAAAAAATCCGCTCTACGCCGATAGTATATACCTGTTGGATGGTTTAGTAAACCACCGAATCATCTACAAAATTTACTTTAAGAAGCTTTTACATAAAAAACCGGCATTGGAGCTTGAGTGTTATGGCTCAATAAAATTGTCGCTTATGAAGCCAACTGTACGAATCCTGCTCCAGTTTTAAGATCCTGAATCAATTATACGATTCTGGACGAGGCCAGAATGACGAAGCAAGGAAGACTTCGTCAGTTCAGGATGACGAAATAAAAAACTGGAGCGGGGGAGTTTGGCGAAATAGAAAGGCAATTTTATTAGAGCCGTAGCGAAAGCGACTGCCGGCCGGTTTGGCGCCACCGTTTGCCGGAACAAATGGTGGCAAAATCATCTATTTAACCTCGGTGATGGTGTATTGCCTGGGTCCGTCTGGGGTATTAATTTCCACTACATCGCCCTTCTTATGGCCCATCAGCGCTTGGCCAATAGGTGATTCATTAGAAATTTTACCCTGCAAGGGACTCGCTTCATTAGACCCGGTCAGCTCATATTCCCGAGTATTACCATCAGCAACAATTTTGACCTTAGACCCTAAAGCCACGCGACCATTGGACCGATTATTTTCGTCAATAACTTTGGCAATTTTCAGCATCGCCTCAATTTCAGCAATGCGCCCTTCCGTAAAAGACTGTTTAGTTTTTGCCTCGATATATTCAGAATTTTCCGACAAATCCCCCAACTCGCGGGCTTCTTTAATCCTTTCGGCAATATTCTTTCTTTCCCCTAACAATCCCTGGAGTTCAGTTTTCAACTCCTCTAAACCAGTCTTGGAAACATATAATTCTTGACCTGACATAATTTTATTAATACCAATATAAAATGAGGCTCATAAGAGTTACATATACATTTAATATATGATGCGACTCTTGTCAAGGGAAGATATAAAATTTTACGCTCCCCTGCCCGAAATGTTGCGCATAGCGCTACTGGCGGGCCTGCCTGAAAGTTCGGCTGCTAAAACCACATTCTCGATGAGGGCGCTGACCGTCAACGGCCCCACTCCCCCGGGGACGGGCGTTAAATAACCCGCGTGCTTGGCCACAGTTTTGGTCTCGATATCGCCGACCCAATCTTTACCCTGCTTGGTGATACCAACATCTACCACTACTGCTCCGGATTTTATCATTGCTCCGGTAATCAAACCGGGCTGGCCTACTGCCGAAATCACTAGATCGGCCGATTTCAGCACTCGGCGCAAATCTTTGGTTTTATCTTGAGCAATCGTCACCGTCGCTTTGGCTCTGGCTAACAACCGGCTTAAAGGCGCCCCCGCCACTGCCCCATAGCCGACGACAACCACATTTTTACCAACTATAGGTATGTTATATTCTTTGAGCAAACTCAAAACACCCTTGGGGGTAGCTGGGATGAATACTTCCTCGCCTAACGCCAACAAGCCCACATTCAACGGATGCAAACCATCCACATCTTTGCTGGGATCGATGTAAGTCACTAAGTCTTGGGTATTTAATTTACTCGGCAAAGGCAATTGCAAGATAATTCCGTGCAGATCTTTATTGCGATTCAGGAGATTGATTTTATCTTTGACCGCTTTAGCCGTAACAGTAGATGATAATTTAATGACCTCACACTTGACGCCAATTTCTGCGCATAATTTTTGTTTATTATGCACATAAATCTTGGATGCCGGATGATCGCCGATTAAGATAATCGCCAATGTTGGAATAATTTTTTTGTGACGCAAAGCATCAATGCGCCGGCGCAATTGCTTAATTTGCTTTTCCGCTAATTTTTTGCCATCCAACCAAATCATGATAATAATTTGAGAATATCTTTATAGGTTACCACTAATAATACTCCCAATAAGACGACAAAGCCAACCGCATTAACGGCATTTTCTATTCGAGATGATACTTTCTTGCCCCGCCGGAGCCATTCAACTACCGCAAAGACCGCCCGACCTCCATCCAGAGCCGGAAATGGCACTAAATTAATAATGCCTAAATTCAAGGATAAGAAAACGATAAATTGCAGTACTCGTAAAAATCCCAATTTAACTACATCGGCAGTTACCCGAGCAATCCCGACTGGCCCCGATAAATCGGCCGGCAAACTGGCCGTAGTAAAGATTTGTTTGAGCAACCCCAGAATGCTGATGAACACCACCAGCAGAGTTCTGCCAGTTTCTTGCAGAGCCAACCAGGGTACCAGCCACCAGACATAATGCACTTTTGAGATCTCGCGATCCAGCAATACCCCCATTTCCACACCAGCATCTTTGACCACTGGTCTCACTACTACCTCTTGTGGCGCACCTTCCCGTTCTATTAATAAAGTGGCCGAGCGCTTGACATCCGCCTGCAATAAGTCTTTGATCTGGCTCGGCAAACTTACCTCCACCTCATCGACAGATAAAATATAATCACCGGCTAAAATACCCGCCCGTTCAGCCGGCGACCCGGCCAAAACTTCGGCCACTACTACTTTGGCGTCAATTTTTCTGACTGCTATGCCGTATTGTTCCGGCAAAGTTACTAAGGGGGGCATGGCCAACCAAAAACCGATCATCAAGACCACCCAACCTAACAGAAAGTTCATCAGTACCCCGCCGGTGACAATCAGCAACTTTTGCCAGGGCTTTTTATTGATAAAAGCGCGTTGGTCATCGCCAAACCCATCCCCCTCGCCGTACAACTTGACGAACCCGCCAAAAGGAATTAAATTAATCGAATAAATAGTGCCGTTTTTTTTCTTGCCCCAAATGCGGGGAGGCAAGCCAAACCCAAACTCCTCTACCAAAACACCCATTTTCTTGGCAAAATACAAATGCCCTAACTCATGGGCAAACACGACAATGCTAAAAACTAAAATAAATACTAAGATAGCAACCAACATCAGCAAGAGCGATTAATCATAAAGTCTATCCAATCTTTAAAATACCGCTTAACGGGGTGATCCGGCAAGGCGGCTAAAGCTGTTTGCGCTAATTTAATATATTTATCAGCTAACCCGCGCACATAATCAACTCCTCCCAGATCCACTAATAATTGTTCCGCTTGTTTGATTTCCGCCCCGGTAGCATCGCTTTTCCCTAAGATATTTTCGAGGATTTGGCGTTGGGTGGGAGTGGCTTTGTTGTAAGCATGCGTCACTAAAATGGTTTTTTTGCCTTCGCGGATATCGGAACCCACCGGCTTGCCTAATTCGTCTTGATCACCAATGATGCCTAAAATATCATCCTGCAATTGAAAGGCTAAGCCGGCATTACGACACAATTCTTCGAGTTGTGTAACCATGGGGTGCTCTAAATCTAATTTATTGAGACCGATCAAAGCTCCCGTTTTGCCGGCCAAAGCAAAAGTGGAGGCAGTTTTTTTGTTGAGCATAGCAAGAATCATAGCCTCATCAACTTCCGCTAATGATTGCCACGCATATTGTACATCCAAAGTCTCCCCGCTCATGACTTCCGGCACCCAGTGAGCCGACAAATTATGGATCAGCCATTGCACGACTTGGCGATCGACCGATAAGGGCAGGTCATTCATCATGGCTATCGCTAAAGAATATTGAATATCACCGACTAACATCGCGATGCTATTAGAAAAATGCTGCAATAAATTTAAAGCAATTTGAGTTTTAAAATGATCTTGAAAATGAGCGTGCATACTAGGCCCCCCCCGGCGCATATAGTCCCGGTCAATGATATCGTCGTGCACCAAAGTGCCGGTATGCATCAGTTCAATGGCGGCAGCTGCTGGGAGAGCGGTGGCAGCATCGCCCCCGGCTAATTCACAAGCCCAAAATACCACCGCCGGACGTAACCGCTTCCCGCCTTTGCGCACATAAAAATTAACTCCTTCCCGTAAATAATCCGGGGTAATATCGGTTTTCTTAAAATAATCGAGCAGATAATCGGTGACAAGTTGTCCGTTGTGCCGTAAGGCTGCAGTAAAAGCTTCTTCCATTATTTTCCAAAATTACGTTGGCGGTGGCTGTATTCACGCAAAGCAGCGTCTAAATGCTTAGGCGTAAAAGCCGGCCAAAATGTGTTAGTAAAATATAATTCACTATAGGCAATTTGCCATAACAAAAAATTGCTTAATCTCTTCACTCCGCCTGTGCGAATCACTAAATCCGGGTCAGGCATGCCGGTGGTATCCAAGTATTGGCTAAACTCTTTTTCGTTAACCCGACTTTTGCGGTTAGCTTTAGCTACAGCTCTGATTAGTTCGTCTCTCCCGCCATAGCCTAAAGCTACCACCAGCATTCCGGCTTGATTGGTTTGTAATTTTTGTTCTGCTTTCGCCATCGTACTTTGGAGAGTTTTGGGAAAATCTTTGATGCGACCGATAAATTTGATGCGCCAATTCACCTCGTCCAGCAAACCTGTATATTTAATGATGGCTGCGTTAATAATCTTTATCAAGCCCGCTACTTCTACTTTCGATCGACCCCAATTTTCCGTCGAAAAACCATAAACTGTGACATACGGGATAGACTTCTTCACACAAGCTCTAATCAGCTTTTCTAGGGCCACCACGCCGGCAGCATGGCCACGATAAATCGGCAAGCCCCGTCGGCGCGCCCACCGTCGATTACCATCCATAATAATAGCCAGATGTTTTATCGTGGTTGTCATAACATATTAAACTGCTCGGAGTTCGACAGCTTTGGTTTCGGCCATTTTATCGATTTCAGCGATAGCTGCATCAATAACAGCCTGATAATCTTTTTTTAACCGGTCTTTGTCATCGTCGCTCACCCCGCCTTGGCTGGCTCCCTTCTCCATCGCATCAATAGCTTCCCGACGAAGATTGCGTACCCCCACTCTGGCTTCTTCGGTGACTTTTTGAATTAATTTGACTAATTCTTCTCTCCGCTCGTTGCTTAAAGGCGGGATGGTGACGCGCACTTTGTCGCCCTCGTTGACCGTCCCTACACCTAAATTAGCTTCTATAATCGCTTTTTCTACCGCGCCAACATTGGCTTTATCCCAAGGTTGCACTAATAATTGCTTAGCTTCAGGTACAGCAATAGTGGCTAAATTATTAATCGCCATTATCTGTCCGTAAACATTAACCTGCACTTTATCCAACAAACCAGCGTTAGCCCGACCGCTGCGAATACCGCTAAACTCTTCCGATAAATGCTGTTTTATCGCTCCAAGCTTATGCTGTAGTATTTGTTTGATCTCTTCCATTATGACCGATTCCCTACTTCAAAGCGGACAAACCGAGCAATTTTAATATTTTCCTTCAGAATACCCACTGTTTCCGCGATCAACTCTTCTATTTTCAATTCCGGATTCAGCACAAATGGCTGCTTGATTAAACAAACTGCTTCATAGAAAGTGTCCAGTTTGCTTTGCATCGCCTTCTCGGCGGTCTTTTTAGATTTATCTTGTAATTGGGCGGAATAAACTTCTTTTTCTTTATCCAACACATCCATGGGGACATCCTCGGGCGCAATATAAATTGGGTGCATTCCCGCCACTTGCAACGCCAAGTTATGCGCTAATTTTTTGAAATCCTCGTTGCGTGCCACAAAATCTGTCTCGCAATTTAATTCCAATAAAACTCCGATCCGATCCCCGGGATGAATATAATTGACAATGATACCCTGCAGCGCATCACGATCTGATTTGCTTTCCGCTATTTGCGCCCCTTTTTCCATCAAAATTTTGGTGGCTTTGTCAAAATCGCCTTCTGTGCTTTCCAAGGCGCTTCTGGCATCCAATAAACCGGCTCCCGTAATGGCACGCAGTTTTTTGATATCTTTTGTAGAAATGGCCATAGTTTTATTACTTTAATTTATTAGATTAATTATTACCACTCGTTTTTTTGGTTTTTTCTTCCGCTTGCTTCATTGCTTCCTCTTCTTGTTTGCTGATGGCCAGGGCAGCTTCTTTTTGGCGTAAGACCTCTTCTAATTCTGCCTCGTCTACTACCACCGCTTCATCGCCCTCTTGGGCATCGGCTTTAACGCTGGTTGCTTTTTGCGCGCGGTTGGCCACATAAGCAGACACGATCGCTTCAGTAATTAATCTAATTCCTTGTTTGGCATCATCGTTAGCCGGAATCGGGAAAGCGATGTCCTCTGGATTAGCATTAGTATCCACCATGGCAATCACTGGGATATGCAATCTTAACGCCTCTTTCACAGCGATCTTTTCCCGCAGGATATCCACGACAAATAACGCATTTGGCATTTCGGTGAGCATATCTAATCCGCCAAATGAGTCTTCTAAAATAGCCATCTTTTTTTCCAATAAACCAATCTCCTGTTTAGTCAGATCACCAAAATCTTTTTTGGCGAATTTTTCTCTTAATTGCTTTAGATATTTAATCCGAGTTTTCATGGTAGGAAAATTAGTCAGCAAACCGCCAGACCACCGCTTGGCCACATACGGTAAATTAGCCGACTTACTCAATTCCTCGATGGTGGCACTGGCTTGCTTTTTAGTGCCAACCAACATCAGCATACCGCCACTCTCTGCTAATTGCTCCACAAAATTGAGCGCGTCCTTTAACTTCTCTTCAGTTTTAGTCAAGTCAATGATATGGATATTGTCTCGACTATCAAAAATATAAGGCTTCATGTTTGGGTGCCAGCGAAAAGTTTGGTGCCCAAAGTGCAGCCCCGCCTCCAACATCTGCTCTACTGTAACTTTTTTACTCATATTCTCCTTATTCTTCCGGCTGGTTCATCTCGGGAGCAAACCCTTGTGGGGCAGGATGCTCTCGATCCCCAAACCGTGCTTATTA
>DQGN01000005.1:19551-21701 GCA_003524745.1 Patescibacteria group bacterium | reverse complement strand
TACAGTATCACCAACTAAATTAAGAAATTGATAATTATCAATTTCATCAATATAACAGATTACATCGTAACCCAGCCAACCGCTAATCGTATAAGCTGCCCGGTCAACCTCGGGGTTGTTATCTAGCCCGATCCATCCATTGCCTAAATCGAGCCAATTTAATCCATCGCCGGGTGGGATATCCGGACCGGAATCGGCAAAGACCACTTTGCCATCACAATCAGCCCCCCCTCCCAGAAAATACCCAATGCCGACCAGAATAAGGATGAGAACAAAGGGCAAGGCAATCTTAGACATGGAAGGTTCACTCTCCTTTTCAAGGTTAGTCACAGGATAGTAAAGAACTACGCTGTGCGCCCCCAATATATCAGAAATATCCAGTCTGGCAATAGAAAACTTGTGGAATCTGATTATTTTTATTGCGCGCGGAAGCTTATCAGAAACTCTTGTTTGAATTCCTGAAACTTTCCAACTTGGATGGCTTCCCTGGCATATTCCATCAAGCGGAGAGTAAAACGGATGTTATGTAGCATTAAATTGATCAGTGTTTGCTGACGGATATCGGAATCTATCGATTTCATCCCCGTGCGCAGATTGGCCCGGCTGATTCCGGCGAGGCAAGTGGGACAATCGCAATCCGCCTCGATAACAGAATTGTCATTAATATATTCCGAGCGCTTAAGTCGCAAATAACCATGTTTAGTTAACAACCGGCCATGTCTGGCCTCCCGGGTGTATGACACGCAATCGAAAGTATCTATCCCCCGCTCAATGCTTTCCAATAAATCTACTGGTTCACCCACGCCCAATAAATGGCGGGGTTTATTTTCCGGTAATCTTTGGGTGCAAAATTCAATCATTCTATACATTTTTGGACGAGCTTCGCCGAAAGCTAATCCCCCGATGGCGATACCTGCCACACCAGTATTCAAATGTTGATTAGCGTATTTCAAACTTAATATTCGGGCTAGTTTATTTAACCCTCCCTGTAAAATATAGAAAATATTAGGACTAATCTCGGCCGACTCGTTAAACCACTTTTCTGTCGTTAACACCGATAAGAAATAAGCCAGTGGATTTTTAACTCTTAGATGCCACACTCGATCCAATGGCATAATAATATCTACTCCCATCTTTTTCTGCCACTCTACCACCTGCGCCGGAGTAATTTTATGCGCAATGCCATCCCAATTAAATTTGATGCCGTCTTTTTCTACGCGCATTTTTTTAGCCAAACTGACCATCTGAAAACCGCCGGAATCAGCAAAAATTGGACCCGACCAATTTAATAGTTGATGAATATCCGGTGCCTGTTGCTTACTTTCCATCATGGTATGCAAAGTGTTGACCAGGATCATTTCCACGCCCAGTGCTGGCAGTTGGTTGGGCGATAAACCAGATCGTAGCAGAGCCGGTGTAAAATTGACCGTCATCGTCGGGGTATGCACCTCTCCATGATCTGTTTCTATCACCCCCGCCCTCGCCTGGCCATCTTTGGCTAAAATATCGAATTTAATTCCCATAACCAATACCTTATACTCGTCATTCTGGCTTGTCCAGAATCGTATGGATTAATTTATAAGATTCTGGACGAAGCCAGAATGACGATGAAAGGTAAACATCGTCAGCTTACCAGAATGACGGTGGGTAGGAACCAAAAGACCCGCGTAAGGCGGGTCTTGGTTGTTTTTGATTACAATTACTTCAACTCGACGGTGGCGCCAGCTTCTTCGAGTTTTTTCTTCATTTCCTCGGCTTCAGCTTTCTTGACGCCTTCTTTCAAAACCTTAGGCAGCGCTTCTACTAAGTCCTTGGCTTCCTTTAAGCCCAATACTGTCACTTCCCGCACGGCCTTGATGACGCCGATCTTATTCGAACCGGCACCAGTTAAGTGCACATCGAACTCGGTCTTTTCTTCGACCGGGCCAGCGGCGGCTCCACCAGCGGCAGGACCAGCCATCATCATGGCGGGAGCTGCGCTCACCCCAAACTTGTTTTCCATTACCTTCACCAAATCAGCCAATTCTAAGATGGACATCTTTTCGACCAATTCCACTACTTGGGTGGCATTCTTGGTTAACTTGCTGGTGTCCACAGCCTTTTCCCCCTCAGAATTTTGCATTTCATCTGCCATATATTTCCTTTCTTTT
>DQGN01000005.1:0-19528 GCA_003524745.1 Patescibacteria group bacterium | reverse complement strand
CACATCTACCGACACCATTTTCTTTTCCAGTATTCCCGCAAAAATTTTAATTTTTTCGGAATTATCTTTGGCGAATTGATAAATTAATTTAGAAATTGCCACTTCGTCGTTTCCGTCAGTTGCAATAGCAATTTGCTTGCCCGCTTTTTGCGTAATCAATCCTTCGATACCGGCCTCTTTAGCCGCTTTATCTAATAAAGTATTTTTAGCGACCTGGAAAGACACACCTTCTTTTCTGGCCTTAGCCCGTAAGCTGTCCAGATTCTCCATCGTCAGGCCAGTAAATTCAGTTAGGACTACGGCTTTGCTGGACTGGAGTTTATCCACCAACTTGGTTAACTGCGCTGTTTTTTGCATTCTTGTCTTAGGCACTTTTTTCTCCTTAAAATTAAAAAATCGTCTCTCTCCGAGACGAACCNNCCTACGGTCTTCAAAGGATACTCTTAGGATATTACTACCCCCCTGGCTTGGTGTCAACTGTCCTTTCTTGTACAATAAGATGTCTGACTTGCTGGTCTTTGACAATCAGCAACACAAAGGAGTTATCAATGATACCTGCTGTCACGATCGAACACATCCATGTATCGGGAATTAAAGATGCCTTAAGGGGTATGCGCAACCCGCTGGAAAGTTGGGAAAAAAGCGACACCACAGAGACGCTTGATGAAGCCACGAGCATGACAATCACCACTATTGGCCCCAATGATCTCGGTTTGGCAATGGAGTTGGCCAAATCCGGCGGTCCTCATGCTAAATATCGCCGGCAAATCCATGTTTCTTATGACTTAATTGCCCCTTGGTTATTCTGGAAAGAATACGAGACCTACCAAGTCGGCACGGTTGAGAACAGCACCAGCCAGATGTTTAAAATGGGCTCTCGGTTGCTCACCCAGAATGATTTTGCTTTCGATGATTGGGACGACGATGCGCAAAATTACCTAAATTTCATTAACCGTCTCATCCGAGAATGGTGGGATTCAGGAAAGAAAAAACGCACGCCGGAGTGGCGAAAGCTACTCCAACACATCTCTGGAGCTTACAAGTACCGAAGAACCTGCACGGCTAATTACGAGGTGCTGGCTAATATGTATCGCTGGCGCCAGAAACACAAGTTACAAGAATGGCGGGACTTCTTAAGCATTATGGAAAATGCGTGTCCTTATTCACAACTGTGGACACTCAAAGAAACACCTGATCCAGACCCTTCATAAAAAACTGCCCGGGCGTAATGCCCGGGTTTTTTGTATTCACCATCTGTGCTGTTCCATTCGTGGGGTGATTAGAGCCACGACTTCTGAATGAACTTGATGAGGCGTCAAACTCCCATCTACCTTCTGAAATTCCGGAAAATCTGGAGAATCAATTAGTTTCAAGTAAAAATTACGAACTTTTGCCTGAATCTCCAATTTTTCAAAATATTCATAGGGTGAACCCTTAGATGCATATCGCTGTTGGACACGCTTCATTGCCTCTTCGGCAGAAATGTCCAGATAGATGGCAAGATTCGGCCGAGGGAAATCCTTGTTCATTTCCCATAATTCAGCGTATGATACCCCGCTGGCTTCACCATAGGCCAAGGTGCAGTACATATATCTTGAACAGATAACAATGTGACCCAGACCCAACCACTCCTGGATTTGTTTCACATGGTCCTCCCGATCTTTGACCATCAGTTCCTGCAATGCTTTAGCTCCAGGATGAGGATCAATGTGTTTAAGCACATTGTCTGCCTTAAGCCCCCACGGACGATGCTTGGGGTCTTCGCATGTCGGCTCTTCTTCTTGGTGAACAACAAGTCCTTGGGCAAAGAACCGATCGGACAACAAACTAATCTGCGTACCAGTTCCTGCCCCGTCCGGCCCCTCAAAAACAAAGAACAAACCGCGCATAATCGCGCCCTCCTTTGATTGTGATTAATCTTTTTATATCAGAATGATGTCTAAAACACCAGGCAATCCCAACTAACTGCATCCATCAACTAAAGGCACATACTTTCTGTTTTGGAACTTAATTAATCTCCCAAAACTATCTTGCCAGAAAAAGATCGGATGATTATTCAGAAATTTCTGGTAAGTGAGACCTTTGTTATCAAACCGAGTCCGCGCTACTGCAAACAAATCTTTAAGCAGGTCATGGTTTTTATCTTTTAATTCATAAACCTTTAGAGGATAGCTTGGGCTGGTGGCCGGCGCTAACTCATCCAGTAGTAACGGCGGCATGACTGCTGCGAGATTGCTGGCCCCGCAACCAGTCATTTCAAACATAATGTATGCATCTGTGCTCGATGATCCGTCTTTCCAGGAAAAGAAGGGAATATTCTCATTGGCTTGACTACTTAACACACTGGCAACTAATTTATAGATTCTCACCGTGCCATCGGGAGCTGCCAAATAAAACCCATAGGTCGGGAGTAACCCGTCCTCTTGTGTCCATATATCTGTTGGCATGGGATCGGTATAAACATCTCCCCACATCTGGTCGATAAACACCTTTTGCCAGTTAAGTTTGGTTTTCAGTTCGTCAAACCACTGATCGCTGCTAAGACGCTGTTTGGCAGAAACCAACACCAAAGGTTCCTTATTTGTACGCGGGTTCTTAACGGTATCGGGGAAAAATAATCGAGCAATTTGATAGCTGGTATCAATAGTAAATTTATTGTGATCTATCCCATCCTCCTCGTATAGTTCGGGAGAATGTTTAGCTAACAGCGCTAATTTATTTTGGCTGTTCTTGGCAAAATAATAAAATCTGGTTGGCCCCCCCAGGTCGTTAAACATAATTAAAGCTGCTATCACTAAATCCTGATCTTGATACGGGCCACTCACAAACTGACCGACTTTGTAGTATCGGGCCAAACTACTGGGGGTTTCGCTGGGTTGCGGTTGTCCCGGCGAGGTCAGCACCGGCTTCATCAGATTAAGACTACCAATAAGTTCCCTCTGTTGCCATGCCACCTGATCATCTACATTATCACTCTGGCTGTTATCAATAATGGTCGCAGGGCCAGTTTTAATTAAATTAGCTACCCAAACTGCCACATCTGTCCAATAACGCGAAGCCACATAACCAAACCCGCCCGTTATCCCTAAAATAATAATGAGAGTTAACCACCACCGCCACCAACTTGTGCGCGGAACCGTATACATAGGAGCTGGGCGCGACATAGTTGGAGGAGCAGACATTGGTGTAGGCGCAGGAGATGGCGGAGTAGTTGGATGATCTTCCCACATATCCGGCGGCAAGTTATTTGGCAAAGGAGAATTATTTAATGATTCCATATAAATAAAATTATTCAGCACAACTATTATTATTGTATGCTAAATTTATCTATTTTACAGACTATTCTAATACAAATAATTGTTAGGACTCTTTAAGAGACAGTTCGGCAGCTTTGTCTGTGCTACCAAACCCCCCGCGAGTAGTTTTGGGCATAGCCTCCACTTCCACAAATTCTGCCCTGTCAATCTTCACAAACATTGCCTGCCCAAAACGTTCGCCCCGAATGATTCCCAAGATCTGATTGCTCGTATTAAGCACCTGCATTAGCACTTCGTCTTCCGGCCCACAAAAATCTTGGTCGATCAACCCTACCCCATGTGGCACAACCAATCCTGGTTTCTTTTTGGGAGCACCAGAACGAAGAGATAATTGCAAAACATAACCTACTGGAGTCTCTATAATAAAGTTAGTGGGGATGCGCCAAATCTCTCCCGGGGCAATCATAGTATCTTCTCGGGCGTAGAGATCAAAAGCTACCGCCCCCTCCGTATGGTACTGGGGTAAAGGTAGGCTTTTGTCGATACGCTTAATTTTTACTTGCATATTTCCCCGTTTTCTTGTCATTCCCGTGAAAACGGGAATCCAGACATAAAAAAATTTATTTTCTTTTCTGGATTATCCAATCAAGTTGGATAATGACAAGCCTGTTAGTTTATAAACTCGACAAATCTAATTTGATACCGGGCCCCATTGTCGAAGACAGGGTAATCTTTTTCAGGTAAATGCCTTTCGCGCCCGCTGGCTTAGCAGTCATAATCGCCTTATACAAAGCCAGGAAGTTATTGGTTATCCCCTCAACCCCCAAAGAAACTTTGCCAAACCCCAAATGCACGATGGCGTCCTTATCTAATTTAAACTCAACTTTTCCTTTTTTGAATTCCTCTACCGCTTTGGCAGGATCAGCAGTAACAGTACCGCTTTTAGGGTTAGGCATCAGACCCTTGGTTCCCAATGTTTTCCCTAACTGGCCGATCTTAGGCATCAAATCTGGTGTCGCAATGGCGATGTCAAAATCCAGCCAACCACCTTTAATTTTTTCCACCAAATCTTCGTGCCCTACAAAATCAGCTCCCGCTTTTTTGGCCGACATGGCCGCCTCGCCTACGGCAAAAACTAAAATTTTCACCATTTTGCCTAAACCAGCCGGCATCGCTACCACTCCTCGGATATTCTGATCGGCTTTTTTAGGATCTAAGCCGGTTTGAATATGCGCTTCGACTGTGGCATCAAATTTGACGGGCGAAGTTTTGATCAACAAATCCATCGCTTCGGGCAGCGCATATATTTTATTCTTATCTACCAACTTAATCGCCTCTAAATACTTTTTACCGCGACCCATCTTTTTGACTGGGGCAACTTTTCTGGCTTCCTTCCTGGAAGACCGCTCCGAATTCTGCTTCGGGGCTACTTTCTTACTCTTAGCTTTCTTCTTTTCTGCTACCATCTTGCCTCCTCGTGGTACAAACCCCAGCCATTTTAAGGTTAGTTTGTATCGCTTGTCAAATTATCCAGCACAATGTTAATAACTTGGTTCGATCTTTAAACTATCCGCAAAATGGCTGGGTCCCACAATTTACCCCGTTAGAAGTGAAGAATTAATACTCTCGCTACTAATGGGTATCTTATATAATTGTTGTTAATAAACTTTAGTGATACTTTTACCGGAGCACTTCTAACGGGGTGGAGTTAATAGATTATTTCTCAATGTCTACTCCCATGCTCCGAGCAGTACCTGCGACAATTTTAGCCGCTGCTTCGATATCGTTAGCATTTAGATCGGACATTTTCTTAGCAGCAATTTCTCGTACTTGTGCGGAAGTCAACTTGGCTACTTTTTCTTTGTTTGGTTTGCCCGATCCCTTGCCAATACCAGCTGCTTTTTTAATCAATTCAGACATAGGAGGCTGCTTCAAGATAAAACTAAAAGTCCGATCTTCGTAAATCGTGACAATTGCCGGAATAATGACATCACCAAATTCCCGAGTTTTCTCGTTAAATTGATTGCAAAATTCCATGATCTGGATGCCATGGGGGCCCAGGGCCGTGCCGACTGGAGGCGCGGGATTAGCTTTGCCTGCCGGGACTTGCAATTTCACCTTAGCTTTTATCTTCTTAGCCATAAGGCATATTATTAGCTACTCAACCTGATCTGTCAAGCCATGGTTAGATAATATTAATCTTGCTCATTCTATGGAGTTTGAACTTTTGTCCCCTGTGTCTAAACCGGCCATTGGAGGAGGGATGTGATGAATTGAGCTAAATCCTCGGCGCGGGGAGATGTTTGAGGCCGATATGCTATCGGCCGAGTTTCGACTATAAGCGGTAAGAGGATTTGGCCAATGAATAATCCCGACGAACTGGCCGGAGATTTTGGTTACTTTTCTCGGAAAAGTAACAGAAAAAGTTTACTCCCGACAACAGTCGAGGGCTTTTTTTAGAACATCCCCGAGCTTCCCCAAGAAACCTTTTCTTTCGGTATCGGACTTATTGAGAGCTCCCTCGTCGATTTTCTTGATTTCCCCGACATCGATCAAATTCATATTAAGGCCCCAGAAGAGATTGTAGAGCTGATAAGATTTTTGGAATAGATCGTAGGCCTCTTCTTTTCGCTCCAAGTTTAATTGTTTATTCCCTACTTCCAACAGGCGCATGGAAGCCGCTAACAAGTGTTTAGAAATGCACCAAATTTCCCCTTCGGGGTTTTTAACGATTTTCTGCATCAAAGATTTCCGCATTTCTCTGATCTCGCCGATAAAATCGTAATATTTAGTTTTGTCGGTTTTGGCGGCGGTAAAAAAGAAATGTTCTTCCAAGCTCACCAAATTCATAATGGCAATGCTCAAATCCTGGTCGGAAGATAAATCTAACTTATTTTCTTTTTTCATCGCATCCACTTTTTGGACAAACTCATCCAGATTTTGAATTTTATCTGCCATATTTACTTACTTTATTACTTACTAAATTACGTAATTAACTACTTACTTAGAAAATAAAAGATAGCGCTCATAATAATCAAACCACCCAAAACCATAATCATGCGCTGAAATTGGAAATATGATTTACCGGTGTTTTTAGTTTTTAACCAATCGTGCAACTTTAGCGCCAATATAATCATAAGGGTGCCGAAGGTAACCCCTAAAACTAATTTATCTACGCCCCATAACCTATTTAAGGGATGATTTAATTTACCCAGCCACCACAAAGGTGCTAAGGCCGCCAAATAATAAGCTAAGATGACTACCCCTTGCCACCAATCTTTGAAATTAACAAACCTTCGCTTTAGCCAAACGATTGTCCAAATAGCTAACATCACTAAAAGCCCGCCTATCCATACCCCCGTTACGCTATCGTCCACTCCCAGATAACGAGACACGCTTAAACCTACTACAGCAGCTGCCGCGCAAACTGGGCAAAAGGCATGCGCTAAAAAAGCTAACCCACCCCCTGCAAACACAAACGGTATGACCCACCATTTCTTCATATCACAATTATGGCATAGTTTATATTCATTGGATCGTTTGTCACTAAGATTAGCTTATCTTCTTGGCGCGCAATCTTAACGAATTTGCGACCACCGATACGCTACTGCCCGCCATCGCCAACCCGGCAAAAATGGGGTTAAGAAATATGCCCCAGATGGGATACAGAATTCCCGCAGCGATCGGGATGCCGATAACATTATAAATAAACGCCCAAAACAAATTTTGTCTGATAGTGCTCATCGTCGCTTTGGCTAAACTAATCGATTCCGCCAACTTCTGAATATCTCCCTTGATGAGAGTAATGCCGGCAGATTCCATCGCCACATCCGTCCCTGTAGCCATTGCCACTCCTACATCGGCTTGTGCTAAAGCGGGGGCATCGTTGATGCCATCCCCCACCATTGCGACTTTGTGTCCTTCGGTTTGCAAATCTTTAATTTTTTGCGCTTTTTGCTGAGGTAACACCTCCGCCATCACTTCATCTATATTAACTTGGGCGGCAATATATTCTGCCGCCGCTTGGTTATCGCCGGTCAGCATAATCACTTTAATGCCTTTTTGGTGCAACCGGGCGATGGCTTCCTGGGCATTGTCTTTAATCGTGTCGCTAAGAGCGATCAATCCCCTAATGATGCCATCTTTTTCTAAAATAACTACCGTCTTGCCTTGTTTCTGTAATAAACTGACTTCTTTAATATCCGTTTCTTCTGGATTGGGTTTGCGCACCAGCACTAATGCATTGTGCACCTTGGCCTGAACTCCTACGCCCTCTAAGGCCTTGAAGTCAGTCGGGTCAATTAGCGTTAGATTCTTTTTGCTGGCCTCAGCCACGATCGCCTCCGCTAAGGGATGTTCCGAATATTTTTCACAACTCCCGGCTAACTCTAAAACATCCGCATCCGTCATAGTTTTATCTATAGAAATAATATCGGTTACTGCGGGACTACCTTTAGTAATAGTGCCGGTTTTATCGAAAACCACGACCCCAACCGTGCTTAATTTTTCTAAACTTTCCGCATTTTTAATCAAGATGCCATGTTCCGCTCCCTTGCCCACGCCCACAATGATAGCGGTAGGGGTAGCGAGGCCCAACGCACAGGGACAAGCAATGACTAAAATACCGACAAAGGCCATGATACCAAACGACAACGCCGCAGAAAACCCCAAAAAATATGTTCCGATAGTTAGCCAGATCGCGAGAGTAACTACGGCAATAATTAATACGGTCGGGACAAAGATACTGGAAATGGTGTCGGCCACGCCTTGGATGGGCGCCTTGGAACCTTGGGCTTCTTCTACCATTCTGATAATTTGCGCTAACATGGTGTCTGACCCAATTTTAGTGGCGGTGAATTTAAAAGCGCCTTGTTTATTGATTGTTCCTCCGATCACGGCATCGCCGACTTTTTTATCGGCTGGGATAGGCTCTCCGGTGACCATAGATTCATCAATGGATGATTGGCCTTCTTTAATCACGCCATCTACCGGAATTTTTGTGCCCGGCTTGACTATTACTACTTCACCGATTCTCACCTCGCTAATCGGGATTTCCATTTCCCTACCATCCCTCTCAACTAAAGCTGATTTGGCCTGAAGGCCAATTAATTTTTCAATGGCCTCGCCGGTCTGGAGTTTCGATCTAGCTTCTAAATACTTCCCCAAAATTACAAAACCGATCACCACGATGGTGACATCAAAATAAGTATATTCGGGTAATTTTAATGTGGTGATGATTTGCGGGAACAAAGTAACGACCGCGCTATAAATGTAGGCCGTCAGCGTGCCGATACCGATAAGAGTATCCATATTGGCCGCTCTGTATTTGATGAACCGAACTACTCCCAAAAGGAAAGCGGAGCCCACCCAAAACATCATAATGGTCGCGACCACTAAGGCCATCATATTAAAGAGTTCCGTCGGGATGGGTAATTCGGGAAGTCCCGGGAAAATTTGAGTGATAATATCCCAGATCATCAAGACAAAAACCACCAACGCCACCGGCAAAGCGAATCGGACCTTGGTTCTTTGTTGCTCTAAACTGCGTAATTTATCAGCTTTAGATGGAGCCATCCCCCCGTGCGCCATATGGTCCATATGTTCATCGTAGTCGTGCCCTTGATCCCCAACTAATTCGTAGCCGAGTTTTTTAATGGCATCATTCATATCTTGAATCGAGACCTGGTTTTCATCAAAATCGATCACCGCCGTTTCGGTGGCAAAATTGGTATCGATATTCTTCACGCCAACTAAACCCGCAATTTCTTTTTTGATGATACTGGCGCAACTGGCGCAATGCATACCTTTGATGTCGAATTTCATTTCCATAGTTATATTGTATTAGTTTATTCTTCGAATGGAATTGAGAAGTACCTTTATGGTAACCCCCTGCCTACCGGCAGGCAGGCTCGACTCTGCCCGCCCTGGGCGAGGCTCCGCTCGGGGGATATCAAACAACAATATGGTTGCCTCAGCCAAGAGGCCTTATTAATAACTGGCATTAATAGTTCCCCAAGGCACACCCATAGCACAAGTGAGGGGGAAGGTGCCAGATCGGCTAACCGTAAATTCCATCACCACGGTCTTGCCTTTGCGCATTAATTCAGGCCGGTCCCATAATCCGGGAATCAGAATAGTGCTCATACAACCATAAACATTATCTTGCACTTCAATTTCCAATCGCACTAGTTTCCCTACCCCAACATTAAACACGCTGGGCACGAGACCTTGACTATCTGAATAAACCGCTTGGACTAATTGGGTCTGATCGGCTGTTGATGAATTGTCCTGGTTAGACAGGATACCGGAATCAATTGAATTGCCTGGAGCAATAAACGCATTGACAGTACCCGACAAATACCGCACCAGACCAAATTGAATGTTTAAATTAAAGATGATAAAGAAAACGATCAAAAGGCCGGCGGTTTTTAAAAACACTTCGGAAGATCTTTGATTGCCCCCCAGCTTGACACTCGACGCCCCGATCGCCATCAGCGGTATCATAGTGCCAACGGCAAAGAAAAGCATGATCAGGAATCCGCGCCCAGGAGATCCGGATAAGATGGCTGTTCCTTCCGCAATTATCGTAAAGCCGCATGGGAGCAATATTGTCAAAAACCCCGCCAGCGCCGGATAAAACCAGCCGCCTTTTTTCTCTCCGGTGTAAATTTTCCCAGTTAGGTTTTTAGGCAAAGCGATGCGAAATCGATTAAGTTCCTTCACCCCCATCATCTGCAAGGCCAAGATCAACATGAGTATTGAGACCGCGACCAGTATGACAACGGTAACGGCAGGAGAAAATCTAATTTTTTCGCCTAAAAAACCTAAAATGAATCCCAATAAAGAATAAGAAATTAATCGTCCGACATTGAATAAAATGTGGGGAGTCATTTTGCTTGCTAAACTGGCATTGCGATCGTACATCTCCAGCCATTGTTTGGATAAAGACAGGACTAATCCGCCGATCAGCGCGGCACAACTGGAAATTCCCGCCACTAAGCCGAAGGCGAAAAATGCTCCCAGAGAACTTTTGGAATTAACACTAACCAGAGACGCCAAACCAAATTTGATCAACAGAATAAAAATGACAATAATGATTCCCACCCATAATATTGGTTCTAGCCAATTTGAACTTTCCTTAGGAAAGGGGTGGTCCGAAAAAACATATCCGTTGTCTTTAAATATCTCGTTCAATCTTTCGCTGCCCGGCCTCTCGTGCTTGAATCCTATATTCACCTGGCTATTAGATAGCGAGGCATCTGCAAATCTTACTCTCGGAAAAGCTAACAATTCTTTTTCGATCAGCACTTCGCACGAAGCACAATGCATACCCTTAACATAGTAGGTGTGTCTGCGCATAGAACTCTCTCCTTTATTTATTGAACATCTTGGTCACCCGCAGGATTTCTTCTGTCATTTTGGCCTGCTTAGCAACGCTGTTAGTTTGGATAGCATGGGCAAAACATCCTTTCAGATGATTTTCCATTAATTTAGCGTGAGCGGACTTGAGGAGGCCGATCACAGCCAGATTTTGTTGCATAATATCTATACAATAATCCCCCCGCTCCACCATTCTGATAATATTCCCCAAATGACTGTGGGCTTTTTTGAAGCTGATCAAACTGGCTTGTTTCTTGTCTTGGGGTTGCATAAGCGTATTGTTAGATTATAACATACCTCCACCGCAGGTATAGGTACATACTACCACGCCCCAAAACCCCGCAAATTAATCTTTAACTATTCGGAAAATCTTTGCAGTAAATAGCTCGTTAAATAATGAGTATCCGCATGTTTTAGATAGCCCAAATAAGACGGCATGGCTAATGGGATTCGCTCTGGCTGATATTTTCCAAGATAGATTAACTTCTTGAAAATTCGTTTGACAGTTTTCTTTCTGGGAATGGCATAATGCGGCAAAGCCACATAGCCGACATAATCGATGCCCCAATGAAGTTTTCGAAAGATTATCTTATTCGGATGAATGTTAAGCTTGAGTTCAGTTTTAAGGAATCGGTTTACCTCCACCAGATAACCCAATAATTCATCCGGATTGCTAGATAGAAAGACAAAATCATCGGCATAACGAAGATAATGCTTGGCTTTTAAATGATGTTTAGCAAACTTATCCAAAGGATCTAAATAAACATTGGCAAAGAGCTGGGAGGTGAGATTGCCTAATGGCATGCCTTTAACACACTTGTCATTATCCGACTTGATCGGATAATCCAGAAAAGAACAGAAACATCTCCTGTTTTTGTTGCTGTCTGGATTCCCGTCTTCACGGGAATGACAGACAGAAAAGCTCTGAATAATATTTTGCAATAACTCCAATAATTTTTCATCCGCTATTCTGTCTGACAGCAAGTCTATTAGAACTTTGTGGTCAACACTGTCAAAGAACTTGCGGATATCCAATTTTAAGGCAAAACAGGGCCGGGTGTAATTGCCGCTTATTTTTCTGGCTAAATTGGTTAGCCGTGAAAAAGCTTTATGCGTACCTTTGTTGTTGCGACATGAATAGCTATCATAGATGAAAGTGGTATCGAAACAGGGATACAGTATTCGGTAAATGGCGTGATGTAGCAATCGATCACGAACAGAGGATTTGCTGATCAATCTGGCTTTGGGATCGGTAATCCTAAACTGCTGATAACTCCCGTGCCGGTAGACACTATTAACTAAATCCTGGTGCAGTTGAAAGATATTGTCTTCCAGAGTATATTCAAATGTCATGACATCCGGCTTAGAGCGTTTTCCTTTCCGAAATTCCCACCAAGCCAAAAACAGATTTTCCAAAGATATTACTTCAATAAAACTAACATGATCGAAAAATTTTCTTTTAAGACCCCCCCCCCACGGGAATTTTGAGCAAATTCCGATTGTTCATCGACTTTACGCGTTTTACTTTGATCTACATCAAGCGGTCATCAGATTTCCCAAGACAGACAAGCACACTTTGGGTCAATTTTTACAAACCCGCACTTTAGGGCTCTTAGAAGAATTGTTATTAGCCAGCAAGTTACCGGCAGGCTACGAGAAAAAACATAATCTAATTTCCAGCAGTGCCAAGCTCGAACTAATAAAACTGTTGGTCAGGTTAGCCAGAGAAGTTAACGCTCTGACCGACCAGCAGTATATTCTACTCCAATCCCACCTCCAGGAGATAGGAAGCATGTTAGGAGGATGGATTCGGAGTTTGGATTATTGACACTCCCGAGGAACCCGGAGACCGAGCCAAAGTTCTGATTGGCATTGTTGACCCTGTTGGCATTGAACTTGACCTGGTCGTCATTGAAGTTGAAGTACGGACAGTTCGTCCAGTCACCATCGGCGTTCCAGTATTGTCTCATCACTATCTATATCACTGCGAGATAAAACCTATATCTTCGCTGTATTTTATGTGGGGAGTTTACTCTCAAACTTATGCGAGACAAGGAGTGTCTTGATAAATCCATTCAGCTCTCTCCTGGCCAACAGAAACTGACCAGGACTCCGGCTGATACTTGGGTGACACGATTTCGGTGACCTGGGCTCTTGCCCAGATGCATTAACCTACTTTCAGTTCTTATTGTAATACTAAAACACCCCGATGTTACATCGGGGCGATTTTTTCAAAAGGAATCAAAAGAGACAAGGAAACAAGGTTCAAGTGGCGACACTCCCGAGGAACCCGGAGACCGAGCCAAAGCGCCGATTGGCATTGTAGACCCCGCTGGCATTGAACTTGACCTGGGCGTCAAAGAAGCGGAAGCACGGACAGAGCGTCCAGTCACCACCGGCGACCCAGTCGTATTCGTCGCCACCGCAGTCAATATGTAGCTGTTCCCAGCAAACCAAGCGTTCCGGATGGATCAGTAACATGCAGCCGATAGCGAAGACACCAAGGCCGAACTCATTCGCAATGAACATTTCGCGCACCCGGCGGACCGAGCGACCACGATGCCTCATCCCGAACTGAGCCGGAACAATCAGGATATCATATCCTTCCTGTTCAGCGGCGAGGCGTTCGTACATCTCGATAGTGCGCTGGTGCTGACGCAGGTACTTGGCCGAGAGTTCGCCCTTCCGATAGTTATAGAACTTCGGAAAGATAGCCGTTAAAGCAGGGATGATCCTTTGCTCAAAGGCCTCGGCGTAACTCTTGCCCAGTTTGTCCCAGCGCGGAATGGCGAACCAGTCCTCGGCACCTTCCGGAAGTTCGCCCTTGGCGATCTCCAGGTTGGCACCGTTCAGCTCCGGGAAGAGCTCTTTCAACCGAGCCACCTGTTCGGCAATCGGCCGAACCTGGTAACCTTTGGGATAGCCATAGGTCGAGCTGATCTCCTCGTTGGCGAACTGATTCGGCTGACGATTCTTGGTGATGAAATCACCGATCAAATCGGCCAAGCCCGGCATGTCGTTAACGCGCTGAGCTTCTTCATCGGAGAGCACGGCTTTGTCATAAGCGGCCTCAACGACGGATGTGAATTTTAGACCCTTCGGATCACGATGGGTCACAGACGGAGCCAATGTTTTCTCAGACATCGGAGCCATCCTCCTTGATTTCTATATGAGATTTCAGGGTACACCTGATTGCTTTGACTATACCAAAAAGTGAGCTTCCAGTAAAGGTTTTTATTCTTTACAAACATCGATTAGCTAACTGAAAGACGCCCCGAGAGGGGCGTCCATAATTCAAGAGCAAAAACACAAAAGTGCCAAGTGGCCAAGGTTCAAGTGGCGACACTCCCGAGGAACCCGGAGACCGAGCCAAAGTCCTGAAGGGCACCGTAGACCCTGCTGGCATCGAACCGGACCTGGTCGTCACCGAAGTGGAAGTCCGGACAGCGCGTCCAGTCACCAGCGGCGCTGGGAGCGAACTCGTCACCGGAGCAATCCATGTCCAACTCCTCCGAGCGAACCAGCCGTTCGGGATGAGTGAGGATGATGGATCCGGTTATTAGGGAACCGAGGCCATATTCGTTGGCCATGAACACCTCGCGAGCTCGTTGGACACTTCGGCCTCTGTGGCACAAGCCGAGCTGGGCAGCAATAATTAGGATATCGCCTGGCTGTGTTTCGGCAATCTGAGCGAAAGCCTGGGCGGTGCGGGTATGAAGCCGGAGCTGAGTTGGAATGATTCCGCCCTCGCGGTAATTGTAGAATGACCGCGAATCGGAAATCTTGGTATGAACGAGCTGAACCGCCCGGCAGTACTGCTCGGCCGGGTCAGCCACTTCGGGGAAGTGCTTTTTGGCCAACGCGGCAAGCGATGGAACAGCGAACCAGCCTTCCGCTCTTTCTGGAAGTTCGGGCAGATTCTTGGCGTATACAAGCGCCTGGGTCGGATCAATGTCGAAGACATTGGCGATCGCAGCGATCTGCTCAATGATTGGCCGAGGACCTTTGTACTCTTTGGGGTACACATAGTTTGAGTTGGTCTCCTCGTCTTTGAACCGATCGGGAGTCGAGCATTCAATCATCAACTGCTTGAGACCGGCGGAAAACTCCACACTCTCATTAAGCCGCTGAGCTCGGTCGTCATCCAACTTCAGGCCGTCATAAGCATCCGTAAAGATGGTGGTGGCCTTAAGACCCTTGGGGTCTCTGGAAGTTACGGATGTAGCCAATGTCGGTTTTTTAGACATCGGTATCATCCTCCTTAGTACCATTTCTGTAATCCGTCCCTTCACTATACATAGTGAGGGATCGGTGTCGTTATGGCAATGTCAATGTATTTTTAACTTATCACAAAATCCGCTCTTTAGGAAAGAGTTTTTGGCTTCCAGACCTGATTTTCTGCAATATCTGGTTTTGATTTTAGGGGGTCTGCCCATTGGAGCTGGGTCGTCCTGAAATGAGGAAAATCTTTTAAGGCGGAGCTGGTGTTTGAGCCCCGCCCCAGCTTAAGATCCTGAATCCCCAGTATGCGCGGGGCAGGCAAGTTCAGGATGACGAAAAGGTAAACTGGGGCGGGGCGAGTTCAGCGAAAGCGCTTAAAGATTTTCCCATTGAATAGATCCAGCGAACTGGGCAGGACTTTTGGCTACTTTTCTAGAAAAGTAGCAAGAATTAGGGTCGCTTTCAAAGCGGCGGGTACCCATTTCTTTAGACACTTTGTCCTCATCTAATGGGTATATATTTAGTTATTAAATTAGCTTGTTGTGTGGCATAGGATACTGGGTTCGGCCGCCAGCAACCGTGATCACTGGCCTTATTTGCCTAATTCCATACTTAGTTTACCAGATACAGAAAACCCGCTCCGAAGAACATCGGAGCGGGTAAGGATCAAGTTCAAAGGGCCCAAAAGGGCCAAAAACCAAAGAACAAAGTGCAAAACTACTTGCGGACAAACACCCAGCGGCCACCGGCAACCCAGACATCGTCGGGGCAGTCACAGTAGCAGATCAACCACAGGCCATCGTCATCGTGCTCGACGTCGAAGAGGCACGGACCGTCACGGGAATCCACGATGGGTTCCATGGCTACTAAAAGCCATTCTCCCTTGGGTTGATCCATATACTGCAATCTGAGTTGAGGACCGACTTCGGGTGGGCAAAGCTTGTACCCCAGAGACAGGGCCTTTTCGTAAATATCCTTGCGAGGCATTGCTTTGGTGAACCCGAGATCGGAACCGGTTACAATAACGAGATTGACTTCGGTCAACTCTGAACTCACGGTGAACCCAGGTCTGCCCAGCAGATCTTTCGCCCAGTCTCTGACGCGACCGCCTGCCTTCTCGATGGCATTCACGAAATCGTTGCGATTCTTCAGACCGGTACCCAGTTTGATGGGCTTCCAGATGGGCCGTTCCATGAGCGGAGAACGAAGAATCTGCTCATCTCGCAACTGATCGAGAATCGCCCAAATCCTCCTGCGGCATTCCGGATGAGCCAAAGCCAGCTGCAATCCGTCTTTACCGCCGGGATAGTTTTTGGTGAGATTTACGAGTGAATCCGACTGTTTCTCAGTTACGGGTTCGACTACTGTAGCCCCAGAAGCACTTTGATCTTTCTTGTTCATCAGGTGTCTCCTCTTTGCCACTGCTGTAATCCGGTCAGAAAGGTCTGACTCGGTGTCTATATGGCTATGTCAATAATTTTAACATATCACAAAATCCGCTCTTTAGGAAAGAGTTTTCCGCTCCCAGGCATGATTTTCTGCAATATCTGGTTTTGATTTTAGGGGGTCTGCCCATTGGAGCTGGGTCGTCCTGAAATGAGGAAAATCTTTTAAGGCGGAGCTGGTGTTTGAGCCCCGCCCCAGCTTAAGATCCTGAATCNNCAAGTTCAGGATGACGGGATTGTAAGGTAACCCCTCGATTATGCTCGAGTGACCCGTCTTTGCTTTCAGCTACGCCGGGCTACGATATACTCCCACCTCCCCTCACCCCTCCTCCGGCAGGAGGGGAATTTATTCTTTGAAGTATTTGCGGGAACGGAGTTCTTCTGGAAAATACGACAAGTCGGTTTGGCCTTCGATGGGCGTGTATTTGTAGTCCTTGCCGTAATTTAATTCTTTCATTAATTTAGTCGGGGCATTGCGGATGTGCAAAGGCACCGGCAAATTGCCAAATTGTTCCACATCGCGTTTAGCCAAACCATATGCCTGATACGCCACGATATTTTTCTTCGCCCGCGCTAAATAAATCACCAATTGGGTTAGATGCACATTGCATTCGGGCATTCCTAGTTTTTGGCATACCTCGAACACATTATTGGCTAAAACCACCGCAAAATTATCGGCCAGTCCAATGTCTTCGGATGCAAACCGGACCAACCTCCGCGCCACATAGATGGGGTCCTCCCCGCCTTCTAACATCCGCGCCAGCCAGTAGAGAGCGGCATGGGCATCCCCGCCTCGAAGCGACTTATGCAAGGCAGAAATGATGTTGTAATGCTCTTCACCGGCTTTGTCGTACATTAGATGCATTTTTTGCAACACCTGCTTGACTAATTCCGGGGTAATTGGCTGATTTTGTCCCGCACACACTTCTAAAGTATTCAAGGCCATGCGCGCATCGCCGTTGGCTAACCGTGCCATCAACTCCAAACTATCACCGGAAATTTCTAATTTAATTTCGCCCAGCCCTTTAGTTTTATCTTGTAAGGCATTATTTAAAATCTGTTTAATAGCAACTTCGTCTAATTTATGGAGCACTAATACTCGAGTGCGCGAAATCAAAGCCGAATTAACCTCGAAACTCGGATTTTCGGTGGTAGCTCCGATCAAAGTGACCGTGCCTTTCTCGACATAGGGAAGTAGAGCATCTTGCTGGGCTTTGTTCCAGCGATGAATTTCGTCGATAAATAAAATGGTTTTCTTGCCTAAACGCTGATTGTATTCGGCCTGTTCTAAAACATGGCGCAAATCTTTCAGGCCTGAGCTTACGGCCGACATTTGCACAAATTCGGCATTGGTCTGCCGAGAAATAATATATGCCAAAGTGGTCTTGCCGCTCCCCGGTGGACCCCAAAGAATCATCGAAGGCACATTGTCAACTTGGATTACACCCCTTAAAAATGATTTTTCTCCCACTAATTCTTCTTGCCCAAAAAACCCTTCCAATGTGGCTGGTCTGACTCGATCAGCTAAAGGTGGGGTGAAAACTGTAGTAATCATAACTGTTTATTATAATACGCCTATGGCTTTCCCAAATTGGCACAGCCAGGCGTAGCCCGAAGGGCGAAGCCTGGAGCCGAGGATGAGATTCGAACTCACGACTTACTCCTTCATTTATACCTCTCCTTAATTATCCTTGCCCCATACGAGAGGATTAGACTGTATCTTAGGCATTTCTCTTACGAGACGAAGCCTCCCTTGTCAGTCGTTCGGGCGATTTTATCGCCACGGTCTTAACTTGGCATTAATCTTTAACCGTTATTCGGGATTCACTAACAAATTTCTTTGTCAGTGGGCAGAGAGTAAATACTCTACCATGGAGTTGCTCTACCACTGAGCTACCTCGGCCTGACTACGATACTAATTTAACATACTCATTAACAAATTCTTTAATTTCTTATTGTGAAAATAAACCGTTAAAACACCATATTCAGATTTTTTCTTATAACTACCCATCCCTCTAGTGGGGGTTACTATTACTTTTGGCAAGAACTGTTTCCTGGGAAATCCGATGATCTTAACCCAGTAGTTTAATGCTATTCCAGGATCAGTATCAGAGAAAATCTGCAACCCAAATCTTAACTTATCTGGGTTAACTTGGCAAATCTTAATTAAGAAATCTATATATTTATTAATCAAGCTTGGATCTGTGTTGCCCAATCTGACTGAATTCTTATCCGCTTTATTGCCTTCACCCCAATATAACCCTAATCCCATGCCTAACAATTTAACTCCGTCTAAGGTGCTGGGATAAGAAAACCGAAAAGGATCACCATCTGGATTACGCTTAAGATACATAGCATCACTTATGCTTCTTTTGGTAATATTATATTTTTTTAACCAATAATTTATCTTATGTTCTGAAGAACTATAATTTTGAGCTATTCTCGCAACAGAATACCCTTTTTTGATATATAAATCTGATAATTCGGATTTAGAAAAAATCACAAAATTTATAATTTATATATAAATTATAAACCATTAACATACTAATTCCAAGTATAGTAATTAGCATAATCTTCCAGATAAATAAAAAGAGCGGCCCCATCCCAGAAGGGAAAGAGCCGCTAATTTGTCGACCTTGGGGCAAGGTGCCCATAGCACNNAAAATCTCCATATAACTCGCAGCACTGCCGGCTTACTGAACCTCGTGATGTGGGTTTACAGGACGTCGGCTACCATGTGCTGTCTTTTCTGGATGGAGATCCCATAACCGTTTCCTGTGGTCGTCTGGGAGGCCAACCTGGCTTCGGTGCTTCTCGTGTTGGTGAAAAGGCAATTGAACACATTCATAATATTTTTCTCCTAAGCTTCCTCTCGCTCCTGTCAGAGGAACGATGAGTAATCACAAAACGGGAACTGCTGTGCCGAACCCAGCCTCTAATAATGGCTTGGGCAAAGGAGTTAGCAACAAGTACATATGAGATGTTTGTGGTGACATTAAATAAAGCCACCACCCTGGCACCAAAGAGAAGGATCACCTCCTCAGTCGACTGATACGGATTATACGATCGTTAGGCTACTCTATGAAAACCTCGTACGCTGGTTATTCATAAGAGAACGCCTGATAAGGTCTCATTTAATGTACAGATGTAAAAAACACATCCAATAAATAAATTGTACAACAAAAAACCAATCCTTGCCAAACCCCTTCTTGGGTTCGAACCCTA
>DQGN01000025.1:2155-27058 GCA_003524745.1 Patescibacteria group bacterium | reverse complement strand
TACAAAGAATTCGAATCGGATACACTAAATGCTTTAACCAATGCATTAAGTAAGCTCAATGATGCTACTGAAGGCGGGGGTATTCAGTTTGTTTTACGCCCAGCCAACGATCGGTGGCAAAAACGGGGACAGCTTATCGCCAGCGCGATGAAATCGGGCAAGTTTTCTGATGATTCGCTGGCGCAGGGGGTAATGAAAGGATTGGGCGGGCTCCTGATCCCATCTTTGGCTAACACTAAAGCCGATGACAAAGCTAAGTCAGAATTTAAGCCTCTGACGCCTTCTCAAGAAAAAGTTTTACAGCTGATCGCCGAAAAAGCCAGTAAACCCGGCTTCGAAATGGTGACGCGGGTGGTCACGGCTGCTCCCACCAGCGAAGAAGCCAAGATCAGTCTGAATAATATTTTGAGCAGTTTTAATCAGTACACCTCGGATACCAATCGATTTACTATCGCCAAACTGCCGGAAACCGAGGTCTTGAAGCAATTCATTTTCCGCTTATTTAGTTTAGGCAAGCCGGATGTTTTTAGCACCGAAGAAGTAACGACTTTGTGGCATTTACCCACTCCCAGACTGGAAACCCCTAATATTAGGTGGCTCCGCGCCAAACGGTTACCCGCGCCCAGTAATTTGCCAAAAGAGGGGATTACGCTCGGGAAAACGGTCTATCGGGGCATGGAAAACATCGTCAAGATTAAGGATGATGATCGGCGGCGGCACATCTATTGCATCGGAAAAACCGGTACCGGTAAAACTACTTGGATGCAAAACTTAGCCTACCAAGATATTATGGAGGGCAAAGGGGTTTGCGTAGTTGATCCTCATGGCGATATGACGGATTGGTTGCTACAGCGGATTCCCAAAGAACGCATAGATGATGTGATTTATTTTTACCCGCCCGATTTAGATCGGCCGATGGGCTTAAATATGTTAGAAGCCAAAGCCCCCAATCAAAAACAAGAGGCGGTCGCCCAAATGATCTCTATTTTTTACAAATTATTTGATCCTACTGGGACAAATCAAATCATCGGCCCCATGTTCGAGCATTATATGCGTAATGCCATGTTAGCGTTGATGGCGGATGACGAGGCCGGTGCTACTCTGGTAGAAATCCCACGCATGTTCACGGATCCGGAATTCCGCAAACAAAAATTAGCCCAGGTAGCCGACCCGGTGGTTAAGCAATTCTGGCTGCAAGAATACGCCCAATCTCAACGCGGGCAACAATCGGCGGATATGTTGAGCTATGTAATTAGTAAAATTGGGCGGTTTATCAGTAATGATATGATGCGCAATATTGTCGGCCAAACTAAATCAGCTTTTGATATCAGAGAAGTAATGGATGATGGCAAAATTCTTCTCATCAATTTAGCCAAAGGTTTAACGGGGGATCTGAACAGCAATTTGCTCGGATTTATTTTAGTTTCTAAGATTCAGATGGCAGCTTTGTCGCGAGCGGACATCCCAGAAAACGAACGCAAGGATTTCTATTTGTATATCGACGAGTTCCAGAATGTGACGACCGATTCGATTGCTACTATCCTATCCGAAGCGCGTAAGTACAAACTTAATCTGATTATGGCCCATCAATTTGTGACGCAATTGGATGAAAAGATCAGAGAAGCTGTGCTGGGGAATGCCGGAACCATGATCAGCTTTACTATCGGGCCTAATGATACCGAAGTAATGGGTAAACAATTTGCTCCCGAAGTAACTGCTAACGATTTAATTAATATCGAGAATCGTCAGGCGTATGTGAAATTGCTGATTGATGGAGCCGTTAGCAAACCATTTAATCTCATCGCTTTGCCTCCCATGGGTATAGCGAGGCCAAAGGTGGGTACGGCTTTGCGCAAACTCTCTCGGCTTAAATTTGGGCGGGATAAACGCATTGTCGAGAGTGAGATTGCTCGGCGAAATCAACTTTTCCGTCAAAATGAAGAAAGCGACTTAAATAGTCCCAGACCAGAAAATATGCGATAAGTCAATAGGGCAGGGGACTGGACACCTTTTCTGAAAACTACTAATATAATTAATAACGAAAATAAATATTAAGAAACAAATCTTATGGGTGCAAACAAACAATTAGAAAAATTAAGAGCTATGCTCGAAATTGCGGCAGCGAACCTATCTGCCGCCAAACAGCTATTGACCGACCTGACCGGGACCTCTGGTTCAGATTTAGATTATCGGAGTAAAGCCAGCGGGCTCACGGTTGGCGATGGTAAGGTGATCGAAGGAGTTTTTGACGGCCAATATATGATCGACAAGGATGGCAAAAAGTACCCCGTGCCGGCCAATTATGCCAGTAAATCAAAATTAGTGGCGGGGGATGTGCTTAAATTAACTATTTTAGAAGACGGCTCCTTTGTGTACAAGCAGATTGGCCCAGTCGCCAGAAAAAAGATCATCGGCACTTTAGTTAAAGACGAAGAAGATTACAAAGTAGTGGCCGGTGGCAAATCCTACAAGGTGCTGTTAGCCTCTGTAACCTACTTTAAACTCAATAATGGCGACGAAGTGACCATTCTTATCCCCGAAGCAGAAGACACCGATTGGGCGGCCATAGAAAGCGCCGTCATCGATCCTAACAAGTAAATCCACAAATATTTCAAACCCAATCCATTCAACAGGTCTTTGACAACAATTTGGTTGACTCTAATGTCGGCGACGGCTCTTTTGTTCACGGGAATTGAAGCGACAAAGTTCGCACTACAATTGAAGAAAGAGAGGTGATCCTATCATGTTCTGGAAAATAGTCGGTGGCGGGATGATCTTATGTTTTATGGTTCTGCCGTATATATCTGCGCTCTTTCCACTAGGGAGCTTCTTGGATGTTTACCACGGCGCGTTTATGTTGGTCATGTTGGCAGTCGGTGGTTTATTACTGTTGGCGCCGTAACCAAGACAGGACCAAATAAAATCTCTCTGATATTTTTAGGGAGATTTTTCATATTTAATGTATACAAAACTGCATAGTAAGGTCATACAGATATGTCCAGGAGGTATGTCGCACAAGATACATTGTACGACATATCGGATTTCAGCTTCCCTACATGTGGGTTGCGGCTTTTTGCCACTTGGGCTTGAGTGGTATAATACAAATAATTGTTTTTTGTCGCTATTTTGACAAAATAGATCCATTAATTAATAAAATCTGATTTTGGTTTTTTCTCTGGATTTGATAACCCCGGTGGACTCTGTGATTTTCTGGCTCCCTGTTCCTCTATTGTTTTGCCACGACGGAGCCCACCGGGGCCGTCACTCTCCCCTGTTGTTGCCACTATGATGAGCCTATTGGGCCGTCGTAGAGCCTAAATTTAGGAGATTAAATCATATGCTCCGGTGGGGGCCCCAAATACCCTTGTCTTTTTCTCCTTTCTTCTAGGGGCTGCCCGGCCGGGTGCTTTTTTCTCTCGTTTTGTACATTACGTTTGGATTTTCATTATGTGCCCCTCCAAATATCCCAGCGCAGATCTTGTTCCTAAAAGCTCCACTTGGTCTGCGCTGGGCGTCCCTTTTTTGGCCTATATCTCCGCCCTGCCACTTTCCTAATTTAGTGGCAGGGTTTTTTATTAGAAAGTAAAAATTATTACCCAGTATACATCGTAAAAAATTAGCGCTGGTCTCTTGTGAAGACAAGCGCTAATAATGGTTCTCGTCATGGCTTTGGATGGGTCAATATCCGGAAGATGACGCCAGAACAAGCTTCTCGTCGAACGGCTGAATGTCTGATAGGGTTAGAGGTGGATCGAATTCAGCTGTCCTGATAATATCGGCATCATCCGGGCTCATTCCCTGCCCTAAGGCAATCGTTACCGCTTTTTCCCGTTCAACGGGATTGTCGGATAGGGCGAATTGGCGGAATTGGGGGTTGGAACGAAAAAGGCCGCAGCATATCGAAAGCCCATGTCGAGATAACCTCTTACCAGCCATATCAATCACTCCTTTGGAACCATGACGAAGTTAGGTACATCGTGGATTATATATACATTATAACATTCGATATTTTAAAACCCCGCTATAGCAGGGTTTTGATTCGGGGTTTTAGTACAAATGTGCAGTTAGTCACACCTCATACCCCTTTCTTGCTAACATTTCTGGAGGAGTAAAGATTTGAATGTCCATGCCAGATTTTGTCTGGTAAAGATATAATAGACGACCTGCGCATGGATGGAAACAAGGATCTGATTTGGCTCGCAAAAATTTTGCTGGTCCATATCCAGGTATCCAGTAAGGGTATTTTTCGTCGAGAGCCGCAAGATCAGCTTCCCTTTCCTTTGTTTGTTCCTTCGCTTGCCGTATTTCTTCAAGCAAAGGTTCTTCGGTTTTCGTTTGTCGCTGAATCAGCACAATGGCTGCAATGATTGCTACAATGGCAAAGAATGCAACGATCGGCCAGTTTTCGATGACTGGTGAGAAAAAAATCTGCCAAGCTGGAATAGTTTCAATCATCTGTCATCATCTCCTTTTCTTGTTCTTTTATCCGCTGATATTCTTTGTCCTCGGCGTTCACTTGCCGGAAGACAAGTATGATGATCACAATAATTGTTGGCGCACATATTATTAAGTAGGTCAGCCAATTATCATGAACATGCTGGAAAAACATGCCAAGCGAGTGGGTTAGCTCATCCACGGTTTTGGCCTCCTTGTTGTCAAAGCGATGGGAACTGCCCTTAGTTTACCAGAGAAAATCTGGCTGAGATAAGGGATCTTGATCTTCGGTATAAAATTGATTAGCTTCGGCCTCATACGGAATAATCACCCTCCCCCACTCCGCTTCCATTAGTGATACCGGATTTATGGCGGTGCGACTATCTTTTTTGATTAAATCAACTTGAAAATGTAAATGCGGATTGGTAGTCCCGGTTTTGCCTAAATGGCCAATTAGGTCGCTAATTTGCAAAATTTGGCCTCTTTTTACAGAAATATCTTGTAAATGACCGTAAGTAATTTTGTATCCATTACCAGCATCGATTTCCACCGTGTTCCCGATTTTTTGTCCCGCAAAAACTACTTTTCCAGCCGAAGCTGACACAACTTCGAGCCCTTCGCGCCCGGCAAAATCGACGCCATTATGGCGGTCGCCCCACAAGGGATATTTAATATTGTAGGGCTGTTTGATGGCCTTCAGCGCCCCAAACCAACCATAAACAAACCAAGTATCGTTGGTGTTAGCAATAAATTGCCCATCTTCAATCCCAAATTTAATCTCTCCCACCTCTCTCCGAGTCAGGCTCCGCCCCAGAGGGGCTTCCGCCCCGGAGGGAGGCTCTTCCGAGTCGGTGACCCCCAACCCCTCCTGCCGGAGGAGGGGAATTGTAGTAACTCCTCCCCTGCCAAGGGGAGGTTGGGTGGGGATTGTTTGAAAAGCGAGTGATGATATATTAGTTTGCCAAACTATCCCCGGAGTATCATTGTTTACTGATTCCCAGCGTGATTCCACCGTAAACGGCAGAGATAATACTAATCCCTCTGCCCCGTCATTCTGGGGAGCCTTTGGGGCGACTCCAGAATCTAATATACGATCCTGGACCCGTCCGTCGCTCTGCGAGCTATGGAGGGCTGACGCAAGGCCAGGATGACGAAGTAAGGAAGACTTCGTTAGTTCATGACGAATTGCAGGGCTAGCGGCGGCTGGCGCTACAGTTACACTCCATAATAAAACTGTGGCAGTGATAATGCCCAAAAGCAGGTAGCGGATGTACCCCCAAACCTGTTTTTTCATAAGGGCTTACCTTATCAGAAAATCTGCTCCCAGTCAATCATCCATTTGACCGCAAAGTGATCGAGTGAAATAATAAAAATAGCTGTTCATTAACAATCACAAGCGCGTCAGCGCAACTGGAGGACACAATTGGATGAAGAAAATATGGGTAAAATCTCCAAGAGAATCTTTGAATCTAAACTCAAAGATCTGATTAATACAGCAGCTTGTTCATTTGTCAGTATTTGTGCCGATGCGCTTCATGAGGGCGCTATTTCTGCAGAAGAGGCAATGGAATTATTCGACGATTTTTTTGCGAAAAATCCCGATATCTTTTTGCAGAGCATCGCGGAAGAGACCCGAGCAATCATAAGAGACCACCCCGACGAGCCGCCAGCAGGTTTAGAATTCCCGGACGACTTTCCTTCCGGCAAGGACACAAAAAGGTGGGACGATCTCTCCGACCTTGACGGCGAGGGATAGATTCAGGTAGTTGGGTAATTAACCTTCCCAAAAAGAAAACGCAATTCAACTTGAATTAAGCGACAGGTTTGTTGCAATAATCAGGGCTTCTTACATGAAGCCCTGTTTTAATTCCTCCCCTGTTAAGGAGAGGTTAGGCTGGGTAGTTATTGGTAAAAAAATGGCTCCCAGACCAGAAGATCATTGACTAGTGGTGAATATTATGATAGGATATTTATTCAAGTAAGCCATAGGAAGAAAAAATACAGATAAGGAGGAAAACACCTATGCTTATCAAAAAGTTCTTTGACTTCATTGTCAATTTATGGAAGGTCGTGTGGGGCTCTCCCATCATCCCCCCATCGGCCGATGCCCCCGATGCGGTGTTGTTTGTTTTGACGCAGACGGTAACACCCATCGCCGTCTCTACCCCCAGTCGCGTAAAACCAATAAGGACAAAAGTGTCTCCCCGGCGTCTTGGAATTTTAAAACGCCAGGGCGGGTACTTCAGCTGCCCCGACCGGTTCGTTTGCGGGCAGTAATGATCTGTTAAGGAGGTGACAATATCTTGAAGCGAAAGCAAAAGATCGAGCGGTTTCTTAACTACCACGAGGCTAATGAGTTTCTTGAGATGAATCCCGAGTGGAAAGCTATTAGCATTAGCACTATGGGTAGAGAAATTGTATCCGCACTAGGAGGCGGCGCGGGGACCGGAGTGAGTCATTACTCTAATGTCCACACCAATACTACTGAAGTAGAGGTGCTGGTTCTGCTCGAGTTTGTCGAGTAAGCCAGTTATCCTGCCAATCTGTTCGGCTTGTCCTTGCACCTTTTCTCTTGATATCGCACGAATGAAAAACAATATTTGAAAACGGAGTTCGGTTTATCCACTCCGTTTTTTATTTCGTCATTTCCGTTTTCTTTTTGTCATTCCCGACTAGATCGGGAATCCAGACATAAAAATAAAAAGAAAATATTTTTTGTTTGTTTTTCTGTCTGCCTGCCTGCTCCTCGAGTCTGAGCCCCACTCGGTCCTGAGCTCGTGGCCGAAGGGTCGGAGTCGAAGACCGGTAGGCAGGGATCCCGGATCCTGTTTTGCCTTCGGCAATCCGGTCCGGGATGACCCGTTTTTGCCCATGGCTTCCGTCTCCACACACGCTACGCCGGACAAGACGCCGGGCTTCGCAGGATGACAAAGGCATATTATTTTAACAACTGGAGGAGTTTTTTTAAGGAAGGCAGCCAAACCCCGCCCAATTTAGAGAGAGGGATCTTAATAGTTTTTTCTGATAGTCTGGCTCCCAGATTTTCTAAAGCNNGGTATTTGCCTAATTCCCCCTTCGTTTTTCGCCATGATCGAAGTAATTTTTTGTGTAGCTAAAGCCGTAATTTTTAAGTCCATTAAGTCAAACAAATTGATTACTTCTTTGGGCAGTTTGCCGAATTTAGCTTCAATCTCGGCAATAGTATCTTTGAGTTCGTTATCGGTTTCCACTAACGCCAATGCTTGGTAAGTTTTAATGCGTTGAGCTTCGTTATCGATATAGCTGGCGGGCAGATAAGCCGAGATGGGCAAATCGACCGTAATCGTATCTACTCTGGGTTTGTAGCCGGTTTTCAGTTCTTCTACCGCCCGATTCAGAAGCTTGGTATACATCGTGAGCCCGATAGCGCTGATATGCCCATGCTGTTTTTTAGAAAGCACTCCCCCGGCTCCTCGGATCTGGAGGTCGCGCAAAGCGATTTGGTACCCACTACCCAGCTCGGTATGCCCAGCGATGGTCCGCAGACGTTCTAAGGCCTTTCCAGCGAGCTTGCCGGGGTTGTAATAGAAATAAGCATAGGCCTGCACTTTCCCCCGCCCGATGCGCCCGCGCAACTGGTGTAATTGAGATAAACCAAAATGGCTGGAATTATCCACGATCAAGGTATTAACATTGGGATTATCCAAGCCATTTTCGATAATTGTGCTGGCGACCAGACAATCGTATTGATTGTTGCGGAAATCTTCCATAATCTTGGCCAGCAACCGCTCCGGCATTTGGCCATGCGCATAGACAAAGCGCACTTCCGGCAAAACCTCTTTCAATTTATTGGTCATGCTGGCGATGGTGGCGACGCGGTTATGCACAAAATAAACTTGGCCTCCCCGTTTGATCTCGTTCAAAAGGGCGTCTCTGACAGCATCCATATCAAAAGGCGCGACTGTGGTTTGGATGGGCAGTCGGTGCAACGGTGGAGTTTCGATAGTGCTAATATCTCTAATACCCGATAGTGCCAAATTCAGCGTCCGGGGGATGGGAGTAGCGGTGAGGCTTAGGACATCTACTTCGGCCCGCAACATCTTTAATTTTTCTTTATGACGCACGCCAAAGCGCTGCTCTTCATCGATAACCACTAATCCCAAGTTAGCGAATTTAACATCTTTAGATAGCAAGCGGTGAGTTCCCACTACCACATCGATTTCACGTGCCCGAAGGCCAGCTAAGACTCTCTTTTGTTCGGTAGTCGAACGGAATCGGCTCAGAGCGGCCACATTGACTCCAAAGGGTGACAAGCGGTCGGTGAAAGTTTTTAAGTGTTGTTCGACCAGAATAGTGGTGGGCGCCAGCACGGCGACCTGAAATCCGGAGGTTACCGCCTTAAAGGCAGCGCGAATGGCTACCTCGGTTTTACCGAATCCGACATCAGCAACTAACAAGCGGTCCATCGGCTTTGGTTGTTCCATATCGGAGATAATTTCTTGAATGACTTGTTCTTGGTCAGGGGTTTCTTGATACGCGAAAGAATCCGCCAAAGCTTTTTCCCAAAATTCGGGGCTATCAAAAGCAATCCCTTCTTTGAGAGCACGCTTAGCGTAAAGATCTAATAATTCCTTGGCGAACTCCTGCGATTCCTTTTTAATTTGGCTGACCAAGCGTTTCCAGCTCTGCGAGTTAAGTTTGGATAAAACTGGTTTCTCCCCCGCCGGAGCAATGTATTTGCTGATTTTATCAATTTGATCGACGGGGACATAAATTTTATCGGCCCCGGCATATTTAATAATTAAATATTCTCGGGCTACGCCGTTCACCGTCATGGTGGTGATGTCGGTGAGCTTGCCGATGCCGTAATCGGTGTGGACAATATAATCGCCTTTTTCAATTTGCGCGAGGAAAGCCAATTGGCGCTTTTTGGGCGTAGGTTTGCTGGCGACCGACTTTTCGATTAAGGGCGCGAAGATCTCCTTGTCAGTTAGTAAGACTAATTTCATCATGGCGCTGGAAAACCCATCCCACGGGATAGCTTCCCCTAATCGCACCGGCAGGTTAGCTTCTTTGCCGTACTTGATTTTATGATCCTGCAAGGATGGCAATAATTGGTCTGGCTTATTAGTGGTTAATAATACCTGCCATTTTTTATCGGTGTATTTCGCTAATTCGTTCGCAAGCCGGCTAAGGTCGTTAGCGAACAAAGGCGCATCATTCAAATCAAACCGGATGGATTTATTGTCCTCGCTGATACTAACTAATTGCCACGCCGGCAGTTTCTCTAATTGTTTGCTGATGGTGGTAAGAATACCGTTGTTGTTGTAGGTATTGCCTTGATAAAGTTCGTAGAGTAATTGGAATAGTTCATCGGCTTGGTTGAAAATCACCACATAATCGGCTGGGCGGGCTTCCACTACATCCAACAAATAATTACTCATCTTCTCGTTTTTGAGTCCTTGGATATCAATTTGGTCCAATGGCTGGATCGTACGGTTATCGACCGGATCAAAGGTTAGAATCTTGGTGATCTGGTCGCTAGTGAATTCTAATCGCGTAGGGTATTGCGCATTGACGGGATAGATATCCAAAATCCCGCCCCGCAAGGCAATTTCCCCAGCTTGAAAAACTTTTTGTTGACGCTCATATCCCCCAGCAATTAAATTAGCTAAGATCTCCTCGGGGTTTTTAGTGGTGCCGATTTCTAAACTCAAAAGATGGGCCGGATTAGTTAACGGTTCGATCAGAGTTTGGGCAGGAAAGATGAATAAGCCTTGAGCGGTAGTTTTCAGGGCAGCGGTCGCCTGTGTGCGAATTTGGAAGTTTTTAATGTATTGTTGGCGGTTGATCTGTTCAGATTTTAAATCCGGATAAATATAAATAGGGACGGAAGTAAGTTCGGAAAGGCTACGCGCTAAGCTGGTTTGTTCGCTTTCGTTCTTGATGATGTAAATCAATTTTTTCTTAGTATCTCGGCTGGCAGCAGCCAACAATAGCAATTTCCCTAGATTATTTAATCCAGTTAGGTTGATCTTCTCTTTACGCGGATGTTTTATCAGAGATTTATAAGCATCCAGAGCCGAGAATTTGTCTAATACGTCAGTTAGTACCGTTCCCACTTAAATCTTGACACTATACTTTTTATATGGTATAATTAAAAATTAGATCGAGCCCTAAAAATCCGTGTTATAATTGATTGTTTAGAAATAAAAGTAGGTAGAATCCTGCTTGCGACTTCATCCTCCCCTCCTTGGGTGACGCAGGCAGGGTCCTGTCTGCTTTTTGAGGTGGATGTAGGAAATATAGTGCCCGTCATTCTGGGGAGTCCATGGGACGACTCCAGAATCGTATAATAATTAATCTATACGATCCTGATCCTGGACGCGCTCCAACACGGAGCTTGCCAGGATGACGGCACATTGGAATTAGTATTAATTAAGGAATTGGTTTTTGATTATTTCAACCGCTGCCGGGATAACAGTTCTTATTTCATTTACTTGTTCGGCAGTAAACTTTTGGGTGACATATTGGTCAGGTTCAATTCCGACCGGCGGCCGTTCTATCCCAATTTTTAATCTTGGAAATTGATCAGTACCTAAAGCCTCGATGATGGATTGCAACCCTTTATGTCCCCCGCTGCTGCCTTCGGTGCGATAGCGCAGTTTGCCTAAAGCCATATCTATATCATCCAGCACCACCAAGATATTATCGGGTGATATATTCTTATTTTTGATAATCGCTCTTACAGCTGTGCCCGAGTTGTTCATAAAGGTCTGGGGCTTGATCAATTCGATCGCTGCGGTCTTGGCAAAGTCGCTGCGATAATTTTTACTGGTAGCAAATTTTAAACCCAATTCTTTCGCCAATACATCTACCACCATAAATCCAATGTTATGGCGGGTTTTGGCGTATTTAGATCCGGGATTACCTAATCCCACAATTAATTTCACGTTTATTTTTCGTAAGCTTTCCTGGCTTCCCTATATGCCTGACTTATTTCAACAGTATCTTGCTGCAATTGCTCTCGGTGTTTGCTGGCGTTGATCCGATCATAAGTGTCCTGGCTTTTTCGAGTCTTGTTGAACCTGATTTTACTGATTGGTTTATGCTCAAGCGCTTCACCACGCCAAACACCCCCGATAGGTCTGCCTTCTTCCATATTAGGATAAAAACAATAAAATTATGCTCGGGAAATTACGGTACCCTCTTTGATGGGTGCATCAACTTTGACCCCAACTATAGCACCTTTGTCAGCGGAGTCAACTGGAGCTTTCTCGATCTGGATTGAATTAATGGTTTGAGTGACTTCGTCCTCCCCTTTGGCGTATTTGACGGTATCGCCCACCTTTAAGGTATCCGCTAATTCAATAATTGCTACCCCGATCTTATCGTAGTAGTGCGTAACCTTTCCCAATGATTGGTTAGCCATAATGCCTCCTAAATTAGGATATGCTAAATTCAGCATAACATAAAAAAAGGCGCACACAAATTGCACGCCTTTGCCTGGTCTTTTAGCCCAAGGGCGAAAAAGTCAGGGTACAAATGGGCTGACTGGAAGTCATCCGATCAGCACAATCGTTAGATTACCGGGAAAACCCGAACCAGTCAACCTATTTGGTCGTTTCTATTGAGTTAGAAGAGGATTTGATGATTTGCCAACGAATGGGAGCGCCGATCATCGGGTATTTTTGGCGCAGTTGTTTATCGAGATAGCGGAGATAAGAAAAATGTAATTCTTCCGGATAATTCACCTTAAGCTTAATGGTGGGCGGGTTCGCGCTAATTTGGCTAGCAAAATAAATTTTAGGGTTCTTCCGTTTACCTTTAGGCGGAATGGCAGCGCTGGCGTTACCGATCAGATTGTTTAATTCTTTGGAAGGGATTTTAGTTTGCAAAGCTTGCCAAACTTCGGCAATTTTTTGGATGATTTTATCGGTACGTTGGCCAGTCAGGGCCGAGATATAAACTTTGGCTAACCAAGGCATAAAGATAAATTTATGCTCCAAATATTTATCGTATTCGGAAGTTACACTGGCATTTTTTTCGATCACATCCCATTTATTAATTAGCAAAATCACGCCTTTGCCGGCTTCTTCAATAATTTGGGCAATATGCAGGTCCTGTGCCAAAATGCCTTCGTCAGCGTCGATAACCAAAAGGACAATATCAGCTTCGTTGACCGCTCTCAAGACCAATAGCGAACTGAATTTTTCGATGCCTTTCTCGATCTTGCCCCGACGGCGCAGGCCCGCCGTATCACTAATCTCGATATTAAAATCAGCGGCAGGAATGGTGGTGCGCACAATATCTCTGGTGGTACCGGGGATATCGCTAACTAAAGCTAAGTTTTTTTGCGCGAGTTGGTTGATCAATGTAGATTTGCCTACATTCGGGCGGCCGATGATCGCCACCCGTATAATATCTTTGTCATCCTGAACTCGTTTCAGGATCTTTTTTTTCATCTTTTTTAATTGCACCACGATATTGTCCAAAATATCGCCCACTCCCCGACCAGATACCGCCGAAATCAACATCGGCTCTCCCAAGCCTAAAGTATAAAATTCGTGCTGGGCGTTATCGTAGCGTGTGCCTTCCGCCTTATTCACCGCCAAAATTACCAGCTTGCCTAATTTGCGAATCAACTCGGCAGCTTTGCGGTCTTCTACTTGTTGTCCGACTCTGGCATCGACCAAAAAAATGATCAGATCAGCACCTTGTACGGCAGTTTGAGTTTGCAGAAAAATATCCCTTTCTAATCCAGCTTGGTAATCGGCATCGATCCCGGCGGTATCGGCGATAGTAAAATTAAAACCATTCCAAGTGACTTGTTCGTATAAAATATCCCTGGTAGTGCCGGGGATGTCGCTTAAAATTGCCCGATTTTGTCCGGCAATCTTGTTGAATAAAGTGGACTTGCCGACATTCGGCCGTCCGACTATAGCTACTATGTAATTTGATTGAATAGGTTTATCTGTCATGTTTTTATTATAGGTCTAATAAAGAAAGGCCCGGTATATTCCCGGGCAGTTTCACTATTCGGACAGGGAATCTTTGAGTTTATTATTCTCATTTTCCCAATCTCGTTCTAATTGGCGTTGGCGGCATTCCACTTCATCCTCATCGTCGAGCTCATCATAAATATGACAATCTCCAGACGGCTCCCAGAAGAATATTATGGTTGCTACTATACCAACAATACCAACAACCCACCACATTGTTGGATCCATTGTGTAGTACCTCCTTAAAGATCATTGCATATCAGCAGATAATCCGATTTTCAATGACATCTTGGCATTTTCCCGCTAACCGGGAGAGAATATTTCCCGCGACCACCAACCCGACCATAAATCCCAATCCGATGAGTATCTCAGCCATGTCAGGCCTCCTTTTGATTCCATAGTTGATTTTCTTGGGGACTATTTGGTTTTGAAATAACCCCCGAGGTTCATGAAAAAATACCCCAGCACCACTAATACCTCCGGCGCTAACCAAATAACAAAAGGTGGTATAGACATTTAATTCTCCTCCTTCGATGTACAACCATCAGCTATGTGCCATCTCTGTCTGGGTTTCCGCTCCAGTTGAAGGCGGCAACAAGGATTACTAGTGTTAGGGCTAACCCGAGTATCAACACAACAAGGGGAACATACCAAGGCATCGTTCGCCTCCTTTTAATTCAATTTGTGGTGCCGATCTTTCGCCCATTCCTAGGCACCAAGGACATCGGCCATCAGCAGAAGGACCGGCGAAAGTATTGGCTGGGTCTTTACCGCTTCCTTCGCAGTAGGGACACTCGTTTTGTCTGTCTTTTGGTTCGAAACCAGTGCCATTGCACCAAAAACATGTTACTATACCACATTCTAGAGCATCTGGCAGTATCGCACCAGGTTGTCCGTCACATTCCCGGCACAGCTCCTCCTTTTTATTATTAGGTGCAATCATCGATAGCACACTCCTTTTTCAATGTCCGAACTCTGAATCAGGTAGGTGTATTATATCCCAAAATCTGCTCCCGTAAAGAGTTTTCCTATCAAATAAAATAAGTTCCTCCCCTTACTGAGGAGGGGTGAGGGGAGGAGTTTTTTTAAAGTAACCCCTCGATTTCATTCGCTTTGGCGAATTCCACTCGGGGAATAAGAATTAATCTCTGAGCTTGTCGAAGAATCACCCTTAGTAATTGGTGTACATTGGTGACATTGGAAATTGAGAATTGTGCGTAGCGCTAAAGGGGTTCGATCCAGTTGTAGGCCCGCAGGGCCCAATCCAGTAAATTCTTTCCTTCCGTAAACCTGTCCGGGCTGTTTAAGAGCACGGCGATAACGGTTTGATTACTCTCACCTTTGGCCGCTACGATCAATGATTCCCCGGCGCTATCGGTGGTGCCGGTTTTAACACCAACGATATTAACATATTTGCCGACCAATTTATTAGTGTTACCAAGGGTATATTTTAATTTTCCGGTGGTATCAGTAATCGTGGTTTTTTCGGTGGCGACAATACTACGGAAAGTCTCGTTTTGTAAGGCGATGCCGGTTAATTTGGCCAAATCTCTGGCGCAAGCATAATGATTAGGATCATCAGCTCCCCATGCGTTAGTAAAGTGAGTACAATTCAATCCCAAATAATTGGCATAATCGTTCATCAGGTCTACGAATTTTTCTTCGCTACCGGCAGTATTATAAGCGAGGGTATAAGCCGCGTCATTAGCTGATCCAATTAATGCCGCCTGCAACAAACTTTTGATGGTTACCGTTTCATTAGCCAAGAGATATAGTTGTGATCCGCTAATTTCGGTGGCTTCTTCGGGCACAATGTAAGCTTGTTCTAAGTCGGCTTGGCTGTTTAGAACTACTACCGCTGTCATTATTTTTGTGATACTCGCAATAGCTAACTGGCTGTCAGCATCTTTGGCATACAAGACTTTGCCGGTATCCAAATCGGTAATAATTGCGGCGGTGGCATTAATGACTGGGTTAGGGTAGAGGACATCGCGGACTGGCTCGGGCTTTAAGAATTGCGCCGCGAGCGTATGCAAAGAATATGTTTGCGGGTCGGTGAGGATCCCCCACAAACTATCTTTGACTATCGCCGATGAACCAGTCAGATAGTTCAACATCACTAATAAAATTGCGATCGTTTTCATTTTTACGTTTTCCCCCCGTCATTCTGGTAAGTCCGCTTTGCGGACGCATCCAGAATCGTGAATTAATTTATACGATCCTGGACGAAGCCAGGATGACGACACAAGGTGAATGTCGTCATTTAATAATTTTTAAGCCCAATTCTTTTAATATAGCTGGATCGACTGTGCGAGGAGCATTCATCATCGGGTCGCGAGATTTATCAGTTTTGGGAAAGGCGATCACCTCTCTGATATTCGGTTCGTTAGCCAAGATCATCGCCAAGCGATCGATGCCGGGGGCGATGCCGCCATGCGGAGGCGCTCCATACTTGAAAGCCTCCAGCATGTGGCCGAATTTATCCTGAATTTCTGCTTCGCTAACGCCCAATATTGTAAATATTTTGGCTAATACCTTAGGATCGTGAATTCTAATGCTACCAGAAGCAACTTCGTAGCCATTTAAGACAAAATCATAAGCACTACTAATAATTGATTCTGGGGCCGTGTCTAATTTATTTTCTTCGCCGGGTTTCATCGCTGTAAATGGATGATGTGAAGATTCCAATTGGCCAGTTTTAGCATTCTTTTCGAATAAGGGAAAATCGACCACCCAAGCAAAGGCTAACTCGTCGGGATTATTCTTGTCTTGGCGCAGATCTGGCTTGTCAGTTTTATACTTTTCCATCGCTTCTTTGTGCGTAAGTCTGGGCCACGGGGTTTGGGTGATAGTTTTATTTGGCAGCAACTCCTTGACCATAGCAGTAAATAATTCTTCCGTTAGTTGGAGAATATCCTCTTCTATTACAAAGGACATCTCCAAGTCCAATTGTGTGAATTCCGGCTGGCGATCGCCCCGATTATCCTCATCGCGCATGCATTTAGCAATTTGATAATAGCGATCTAACCCGGCCACCATCAGTAATTGCTTGTATTGTTGGGGACTTTGGGGGAGGGCAAAAAACTTACCCGGATAAATGCGCGATGGCACTAAGTAATCTCTGGCTCCTTCGGGTGTAGCGGATGTAATAATGGGGGTTTCTACCTCAATAAAACCACGTTCATTAAGAAATGTACGCATAAAAGTGATGATGCGGTGGCGCAAAATTAGGTTATTTTTCATGCGGGCATGACGCAGATCTAAATAGCGATATTTCAACCGGGTTTCCTCATCGGTGACTTTTTCTTGATCAATTTCAAATGGCGGAGTGGCAGATTCGCTGATAAGCTCTAAATTTTCGGCCTGCACCTCGATATTGCCAGTAATTAATTTGGGATTGCGGTACTTCTCTCCCCGTTCCGCCACTTTGCCGGTAACCGAAATCACATATTCCGGCTTGATATTTTCGGCTAAATTAATAGTTTTGTCATCAAAAACTACCTGGATGAGGCCGGACACATCCCTAAGGTCCATAAACACAATTTGGCCCATGTTGCGGATACTATGTACCCAGCCTTTCAGAGTAATTTGTTCGCCTATTTTGTTGTTGGCGTCTTTGGCTAAAATCCGTTCCATCCCGTTAGAAGCAGGAAACCGTTAGGTTCCCGACGCTTAATAATAAGATTTTTGATAATAAATTGGTTGTTGAGTAACCCATAAAAGTTTAATACTTATTAGAGTGCTTCTAACGGGATCCGTAACCTTTATTTTTACCCCTTTAGAAATCCAACAATTTTATAGGTGTTGTTTTGGATTTTCTCTCATTTCTAACGGGGTTAACTTTTTCATCATACCATACCGTCTCCTATCGTCATCCTGAATTTATTTCAGGATCTCTATCACTTAACTCCAAGATGCTGAAACAAGTTCAGCATGACAAGAATGACGTAGTCCTTATAGAAATTATTTGCCGATGAACATGCGAGAAAGAGAGTCGAAGATGTTTTTGAGAATTGGCAAAACCCCCGGGAAAACCACGACTAATAAAATCAACCAGAGCCAGTTCCGTCTGATCAAATTCCACATAAAACCGGCTATGGCCAAAAAGATGATCGCCGACACGACCCACTGATATTGTACCGGGAAAATAATAATGAACGAATTATACAACGCGAACACTCGTTCAAAAAAACCTTTTGCTGCTTCCTCGGCTACTTTGTTAGCGATTGTGTTGGCAATTTCGTTTTCCATAGCTAATGTTTAAATTTTTTAACATCTATATAATACCGCATCCTAATTAATAGATAAAAGAAAACCCCGCGAAATGCAGGGTGGGTAAACTGTGTAACCTCGGCCGGAGTTTCATTTTTAGTCAGGGTCGACTACTTCTATGGCTTTTTCGATGGGGATATTCTCCCTGTAGAAATATTCGGATGTTTTCTCCGGAGGGCCATAGATACTCACGACATTGAATCCAAGTTCGGCAAGACGGCGAAGCCATATGCCTTGGATTTCTGGATCATAACTTTTTCGAAAGTTAATTTCGAATGACAGCTCGGATATGACATCATCAATAGGTTTTTCTACCAGTAGTACCCTATTATTTAAAGGATTCTGAAAAAACCCCGCACAGGCCTTAGCTCCGACAATATGTCCCCTGTTTTCATAATAGTTACTACTAGTAACAACAAATTCGAAGCTATCAGTAATCGTCCGCTGAATTTGTGCGAAGGTAAACCGGCGCTCGAAAAACGATCTTGCCTGGCTCAACCGCGCTGTTATTCGAACAATTGATTCCGTCTTTGTAGCAATCTGTTGTTCGGGTGTCATTAAGGTACACCTCCTTATTCAGAAGATAGGTTAAGTGGCATTATTATAGCAAAAATCATGACTGGGTCAATAAAATAATATAGTTCGTATTATTTGCTATCTGTTTGTAGCGCCCCGTAGATTGTCCAATAGAACAGCATGATGCCGGCGAGAGTTTTTTCGATACGGGTTTCGCCAGGCAGTCCCAGAATATAATACTTAATTTTATTGTCAGCTAATTTGGTAGCGAGGTTAACAATAGTGGTTTGAGTTAACGCATCATCATTCTTGTCTTGTAAAAGCAGCACCAAATGCTTGGCATAGCCCTTGTGCCCGAACCCGTGGATCTCTAGATATTGCAAATCAGTGAATGATCCTGTAAAGCAGGGTGTTTGCCAGAGAATGTTAATCAGGCTTTTGCATAACCGCGCCAAACCAGTATGGTAAGGCGAGCTGTAAATTAAAACCGTGGAACCGGCTAATAGGTCCACCAATTTTTGCCCTAGTTTGGGCAAATATAGTTTTTCGATAGCAGTAACAGCTGTTAGGATTTTTTGACGAGCGGTAGCGGATAAGACACGGGCATTAATTAATAGTTGGACGATAGTAGCTAAAACTATCCCGTGCCCCATTCTAAACTTCCATTCTGACAATTGCTTGTCCAGTAACACCAAGGGCAGCTTGCGTTCTCGCGCGAAGATCTCTAATTCTCCTCCCGTAGTTATCACTACGATTTTAGCGCCGCTGGCATGGGCAATTTGGACGGCAGAGACAACCTCGGCCCGATGCCCACACAAAGAAATCGCTATACACAGAGTCTGTGGTCCTAACTGTTGTAACGAACGCATGTCTGAATAAAGGATCACCGGCACCTTGAACTCATCCCCAAATAAGCTTTGGACAATGGCAACTACTGCAGCGTTATAGCTGACAGCAATGATTACCACCTCTTTGATATCTGGAGGAATTGAAATAGCTTCGGCTGCGCGAAAACCCCGCTCAAATTGACGCGGGTATTCATTGATCAGTTTGTACATATCAGACATATCCCACAATTTCATTTTCAACAAGAAGTGCCTTTCTTCGCTTCTGATATTTAACAATAAGATGTCTAATAATATTGAATTAAGTGATTGGGTACTGTATATAATTTATACTATCCCCTCCTCACCTCCCCTTGGCAGGGGAGGAATATGCTTTGTTCCCTCATAGACCTCTCCTTTATTAAGGGGAGGTCTATGACCCAGAGGGAGGGTCTCAAGACCCGGAGGGAGAGGTGGGGATGTGATTCGCACCGGCTAATTTACGCAGTAAGCGAATATCCTTGATATCTATTTTGGGGTCGCCTGTCCGGGGAGTTTCTAAAATCAGAGGTCTTTTTCTAATATCAGGGTTGGATAGAAAATTTTTAAAACCCTGCTCCCCAATAAAACCCTGGCCGATATTATCGTGACGATCTTTTTTAGAGCCCAGATCGAACATGGCATCGTTGATGTGAAAGAACTTAAGATGTTCCAGACCTATTAGTTTATCAAACTTTGCGATGAGTTGGGAAATGCTGTTGGGAGTACGCAATTCTATCCCTGATACGAACATATGGCAAGTATCCAAACAAAAACCGAACCTGGGTTTGTTATCCAGTCCTTTCCAGATAGCCGCCAGCTCTTCTATTGTGTCACCGATACGATTGCCCGCTCCCGCATCGCTTTCAATAATCAACGGTACCGGCCAGTTTTCGTCAGTTAATTCGGCTAAGCGATTGAGAGTGCTAACGGCAGCTTTGATCCCCTCTTCGTTACCATTTTGGTTGCTCCCACAGTGGAAAATGTAGCCGTTGGCGCCGATTCGATAGGCAATTTTGGTCTCGTCTTTAAGCTTCTTGAGGCTTAAATTACGCAAAGTCGCCTTATGACTCGATGGATTAGGCAGATATGCCGCGTGGACAACAACTTGTTGAACTGACGATTTTTCCCAGTCCTCTTGGAATAAAGTGACTTCTTTATCCGAAATAACGGCTGTATGCCACATCTGCGGACTACTGACAAAAATCTGGATTACATCGCAATCTAAAAGCGCAGCTTCCGCAAAAGCCCTATGTAATCCCCCGGATACTGATACATGATATCCAGCTATAATTTTATTCATCGTATGCCTCTAAACATTCATAGCGGGCATCTTGACTTGTCTTAGCGTCCTCGTCCTGACCAGGTGTAATCACCATGGGCAATTCCCACATCTTACAATATTCTTCTTCAGACAACCCTTTTTGAGCCAATATTAGCTTATCTTGTGAGGTGATATTGCCTACAGGATTTGAATCGGCATCTGGGGGTCTCTTCCGAGTGATGTAGGCAAGATCTTCTGACGCTGATTCATGCTGCGTTCCCATACATTCAGTTTATCAAATTATCGAGCTGTCTTTAGTTTGTGGGGAATATCGGCTAAAATGAGTGCGATAGCTTAAGGCCTGTTCGTCTAGTGGTTAGGACGCAAGGTTCTCATCCTTGTAACGGGAGTTCGATTCTCCCACAGGCTACCAAATCAAAAACCATTGCTTATTAAATATGCTCGCATTAAAAATCTTGACAGGGAGAGGTTTTTTGGTATATTGATGTTAGTTTTGAATCAAATTTGACAAGAAGGAGAAATCAAGAAATGCCAAAACTAACCGGATTTGGTGTTCTATTCGTGGTATTTTTATTGGTAATAGCAGTTATAGGCGCAGGATGGATCGGTGGAGTGATCGCTCTCGTTGTGGTTATTGGACTTATCTGGTTCACTAAGTTGCAAGACGAGGCTGAAAGCAAGCTCCGCGAACATGATCTCCACACAAAATTAGCTGCTCCGCGCATAGACCCAAAAAACTTCTCTATTAGTGATCTTGATCTCATTATCGAAACTCATAAAGAGAAGTTCTCCACAGACGAGATAGACACGGCACACGAAATCTTGCTAAATAAATACGGCGCTTAAAAACGAGATCGTTACTTCCCTATCGATAGTTGCTTTCTTTAATATGTATAAAGACCCCCCATTCCATTTCGGGGGTTTTTCTTTTACCGGCATCCCTCTCTAAAATATAGTTTAAGGAAAACCCCCGAGTATTTACTTGAGGGTTTGGTCGATTTGCGTTGAGCTGGCTTTTTATAGCCAACCCAATATTGCCGCTACCAGGAGCAACCCAAGACCCGCCATGACTCCCAAAATAACCCATACCACTGGGGGAATTCCTTCATCTGTCGGTATATTAAACTTTAACTTTGGTTTGGGGCTGGTGGGTCTTTTGCCCTTGGGAGGCTGCGGAAGAAGTTTCGGCATCGGTGGATACTTCCTTATTAATTGTGGTTAACAGACGGGGCTTAACAAAGGCTTTTTGCAATGTACCCAATGCTTCCCCTAAAGATTCTTGTCCTATTGGTGCAATAGGCTGCTGGTCATCACCCGGCTTATCTTTTCGTTCGGATCGATTCATAACGCTTGTTCAGTCCTCCTCGAAGGTTTAATTAAAGAACGACTCGACCATCTTTAATTAGAAATTATTGTTAATAAAAAGTCAAACTAAAATCGCTCCCTTAGTATAGAGCGATCTTAGTTTATCGACGAAATTAATTTACTTCTTCTTCAGGATGGGAAGTCCAGTACGGGAACTTTCAATTACTTTGTAGCCTTCTGGGAGTTCATTCTGAGCGCCAACACCAGCAACTTTAGCAAAGTAATAAATATTTTGTTTGCGCCCGCCCTTAAGGGTGACATTCTTGCTGTGCAAGAAATAGGTGTTCCCTTTACTATTACGATGACTAAAAGACATACAACCTCCTGCTTAACAAATATACCAATAATTCAATTCTACCTCCTATATCCTCCTTTGTATAGGAGAAAGTTTTCCCCAGTCAAATTAGGCTATAAAGTAGCGTCACCAGGCTTCCAATTGGCCGGGCACATTTTGCCGGTTTGTAGAGCATTGACCACCCGCCACAGCTCATCCGTGCTGCGACCAATATTGCTGTCTGAGACTGCTATATAACGGATATTAGCTTCTGGATCAATCACAAAAACTCCGCGCATGGCTACCCCTTCATCTTCGACCAAAATATTGTAATCTCGGCTGGTGCGTTTATGAAAATCACTTAACAAAGCGAAGTCTAATCCGCCCAATTCTTCTGCCCATTTTTGATGAGCATTTACCCCGTCCACGCTGATGCCCAACAGCACAGTATTGATCTTCCGGAAGTCTTCCACCCTTGTATTTAGGCTCGTGATTTCGGTTGGGCAAACAAAAGTAAAATCTGCTGGATAAAAGAATAGCACTACCCACTTGCCCTTGAACTCCTTTAAGCTGTAGTCTTTGATGCGATTCTTCAAATACCCTTTGAGTAAAAAATCTGGGGCCTTATCTCCGATCTGTAACATGTTTCACCTCTAAATTAGCTTGTTAATTTATCCCGAGCCTGCGATAGCCCTCCGTAGCCTCTCACTAATTTCTGTGAAAAATCCGACAAGTTTACTAATCCAGGGAAATTAGTGAGGAGCAAAGGACGGGTTGAGGGACTACTATAGCTGACTCTCTATCATAATATCAACCCTGTCTTTGTAAAGCCCCCGCCTTACCGTTCGAGCAAAGCGAGAACTATGCTACTTGTAGTTCTCGGATTGTCATCCTCCGAACAGTAATAAAAAACCCGCCTGCGAAGGCGAGGTTTCTTTGAGTCAAATTATAAACAAAGTGCAGTAAAAGTTTAATGCTCCCAGTTATTGGTTTTCGGAGTGACAATGCAACTCCCTATATACCAATCGGGTTGCAATCTTTGCTCGATTGCCCATCTCGCATCAAATGAATTGGGGCGGTTGGTAGTTGATAAGTACTGTTTTAATGCTTCTTCTGCCTCCGTGAACACCGTAATTCGCATAAGTTGCGGTAATTCGTATGTGTTGTAATAAACCCATTCTCGGTAAGCTCGATCGTCTTTAAGGCGTTCCATAGGGTTCCATTGCCATGTTGTCCTGACAAACGGTTTGATCTCGAATTGAGTGGCTGTTGCATACGAGAACGGACGCACATCCCTTATGGATATTTCTGCTGCGCGGTAAGGCGAGAATTCAGGGTATTCTGCTAAACCAAAAAGATCTGTTTGGCAGTTCAGAATATCCTGGTCGTATACCGCAGGAGCGATATCGTTAATGACTAATTGTTCGATATCCTCTTTCCAGTAGGAATGAGTGAGAAAGTCACTATAAAGATACGATTCTGGAATCCCAAGGCTTGCGCGGTGGTGATACCAGTTTTCGAATGAGATCTCGCCGGCGGGCCGTACGAGTGCGCCCGGAAGAGATATCGCGAATACAAGTATCATGATTAGCCCGCCAATTGTGTATCCCGCAGACTCGAGGATTTTGAAGATCGGCGGATACTTTCGATTGGTAACCGTTTTCAACACGAATATGACTATGAATCCGATACCGAGAAGCGCGCCTACAAATGATATTGCCCAATAAAGACAGAACAAAAAATCATTAGCGTTTGGCATGATTAGCGACAACTCCTTTTCAAGGTAATCACAATACTAAGAGTATCGTGTCATCACTATGGTAGCAAAAAACCGCTTCTAGTCAAGAATATTGCCGTTACTTTCCCGAGGAAAGTAACTCTGCCTACCATGCCTAACGGCCGGTAAACCGGCAGGCATGGAAAAGTGGCATAAAAGCTTCCGGCAGTCATGGTCGCTATTTATCATCATAGCCTGATTCAATGGGCAAATAAATGAAAAGTTATTGACCAAAAATAAAAATTGTGGTATAATGAAATAATAGTAAAAATAAACACAAACATATGTTACATAATAATTTTGCTGTCAGATTCGTTCCTCAATCCCAATCTGGAGTTGATTACCGTAGCGCAGGGGTCCTCATCGGCTTAGCCGTGTTATTTGTCGTATTATCAGCCATTGCCTCGATTCCGGTTCAATCAGCTAAAACGATGACCAAAACCTACCCGGCCGTTAGCGTAGCGGAAGCTTACTTTACTGCCAACTTGCAGTAAACTACCGACAATCATTTTCTTTATCACTTAAGGCAATGTAGTGTTGTCTTTTTGTTTGGCTCTCGGATCGGATTCACAAGTAACTTTGGTGGTAGGTAGTATCTTAATCAAATCAGCGCAATCGTCCTTAGTGATGTACCGACCAGAAATATCCAACTGCTTTAACCGATCCATTTTGTAAAATGGGCCTTGATTGATTTCCACTAAACGGCACAGCATACGATCAACGATGATATCATCACCTCCGGTGTAGGCAGCGCAGATGCCAGCCGATAAATCCAAATTGCGCAAAGTCGCCGCCGTTGCCAAACTATCGATCCTGCCAACGCTCGTGCCTTCTAAAGACAAGTCTTTTAGTTTAGGGAAAGGCCTTTCTTTAATTTGCAGCTTATCGTTTTCGTCAAAACCGATACTCGCGGTAGTGCTTAAATCGATTTCGGGCATAAACCGCAAATACAATTTTTCCAATTTTGGCGACCATAACACCGGCGCAATCTGCTCGATAGACTGGCTCCAACTTAAATCAAGCAGACGCAAGTTAGCAAAATTATCTATGAAGCCGATTCTTTCGGTATCGGTGTCCTGCATGTAGAGCACCTGTAATTTCGCAAGTTTTTCGAGAAAGTCGTAGTCTCTCGCTGC
>DQGN01000025.1:0-2109 GCA_003524745.1 Patescibacteria group bacterium | reverse complement strand
GACTCGAAATCGCCCGGGATAGTAATTTTACGATCGTAATCAAAGAATAATTCGGGGTTAAGCAGCAACAGAATATCGTTCCCAGAAATATTTTCGATATCCTGTCGAGTGAACATATAGAATATCTCTGTAGGACTAACTAATATATCGGGGCTATCTGTTGTCCCATTAGGATAATATTTATAGTAGCCAGTATGTTCAGGATTATCTGAATAAAAATAGGCATTGCAAGCGGAATGATAAATGGTTTTAGTGGTACCATCTGGTTGTTGTTGGATCGTAGAATAAGATCTGTTTTTACAATTTTCCCACCATACCGCTGCCGAAAATTTAATATAACTATCGTCATTCAAGGTAATGATTTGTCCTCCTAACCAGGTGTCTTCGAGATTAGATGTAATCTCCTCAGGAAGGACAGCAGCTGTTGTTTTGTACCTGGTTTTATAATCTTTGTTGGAACAAAGGGCTTGGGGTTGATTTTTTAATCTGGCTAAGCGTTGAGAGCTAAACCAAGATGCAATTTTATCGGTATTAAAAGTACAGCCACCCGTTAAAAGCAAGAGAATAAACAAACCAATACCAACACTTGTTTTGCTCATAAATTTATTATAACCAATATGTAGATAAAAAAGCGCCCCTGTCCGTGAACAGGGGCGGAGGTATAGAAGTACACCACTCAATAGCAACCTAGTTTGGTCGACGAAATATTTTTACCTTAATAATCGTTATTCTGATGATAATTTGATCAGATATTTTAATTTGCTTTCCGTAAAACCCCGCTGATAGTCTGGACGACTTTGACTTGCTGGCTTAAAGTGCTCCCGGATTGGATCGGCTCTAAGCTGGTTCGAATATCTTTCAGCAATTTCCCGACCCGAGTATTACCAAAAATAGTCCACCAAGGGCGTGTTAAATTAACTTGTTTTTTGTCTGTGTCAGTTATGACGCGCAATTTGAATTTGGCTGGGAAGAGGCCTAAAATCTTGGTGGATTCTTGGTAATCGATAGTAATTAGATCGTCCTTGATCTCGATTAGTCGGATATTAGCATCTTTGTTGGTAATGGTTTTTATTGTGCTTAAGATACTCGGCGATACGCTAATTGTCGCTTGATTGCCAGTATTAATAGTGGAATTGGTGGTAGCCGATTGGTTGGTGGACGATCCTGTCGAGAAAGATTGTGCCAAAACCGCGGTAGCCACAATAATACCCACTAAAACCAAACTAATGATAGTAATTTTTCTCATAAAATCTACATTAACCCTTCAAAATTAGCATACCATAAGCAGAAGTTTTTCCCGTCGGCTGTAGGCAAAACCAGCTGAGCGAATATTTAATACGAAAAAGCCCCCGATTCATTTGGGTATTATTTAGTAATGAATGTGCGCGTTATTTGTATCTGACTATAAACTCACCATTCAACAACTAATTCGATTAGCTGTTTAACCAGTCCAGGCATCTCTAAACCAATAGCTTTGGCCGATTTCGGGTAAATGCTTTCCGGAGTCATCCCTGGCAAAGTATTTATTTCCAAAACAAAAAACTGGTTATCTTTTAATATCATATCGACGCGAGACAAATGCCGACACCCGCATAGATTATGAACTTTCAGAGCTAACTCTTGGGCTTGTTTTTGAATCCCCTCACTTATATACTTTGGCGGAATATTTTCTTGGGTAGTGTTATTGTATTTAACCTCGTAATCAAACCACCTGTTTTCTGGAGGAATAATCTCCGCTACAGGCAACGCCACATCTCCCAGTATCCCCACGGTTAATTCCTGCCCTTTTATATATTCTTCCACTAATATTGGGCTGTTAAAATCCACCTTCGTCAAATCATCTTGTGTTTTAGCTATAACCACCCCGATACTTGAACCACCTTCTGTAGGTTTAATCACTAAGGGATAATTCCATCCGGCTAAATCATCGATTTTATGAATAATTTTCCACTTGGGTGTTGGAATGCTATCATTATCAAAAACATTTTTAGCTGCTGCCTTATTGAAACAGAGTTGAGACGAGACAGAACCGGATCCAATAAAAGGAATCTCGGCATTTTCAAGAATTTTTTGGATATGCCCATCCTCACCAAATTTGCCGTGCAGCAT
>DQGN01000013.1 GCA_003524745.1 Patescibacteria group bacterium | reverse complement strand
CACTCCCTTGCGTAGATTGGCCAGCAATATAAATGCCATCAGGCATAGCAGGTGGGAGCCCATATTTATTGACTGCGGGCAAGGGGCTTCGACTGGTATACAAACTGATGGCCCAGTTCTCGGTGGGAGAAACTGCTTCGCCATAGTAATTCTTTAACGCCACGGTAGCGGTGGCATAATCGTAATAATCATTCCAGACTACGGGTACCTGCGAATAATCAGTCAGACCATCGCCGTTGGCATCCACGGGAATATATTCATTGCGCAATGGCACGATATTAATAGTGGTTTGGGTGGGATCGGGAATAGTGGGATCGCCAAACGCAATGGGACCGATACTCTCAACATTAAGCGTATTATCACCGCTGGCTTTATAGGCCATAATATACCACCCGCGAGGTTCGCCATTAACTATTTGAATGGGAGTTTTTAAGGTGATGGGGGCATAGCCATTAGCAGGCAGGGAGTTGCCTTCCGGTGTCCAAGTCCATTCCGTAGCTCCACTCGGATAAACCCCGGAAAAAGTGCGGATATTGGCATTATCAAAGTAATCCGGCACATGAGAATTATTAAACACATCGGCTGGGCTGGTTTGGAATTCGGTTTGACCGCCGAAAACTAAAACTCGCGTATTCAATCCCATCCCGTCCAGTCGATAAGCAGCGTAGTTAGAACTGTTAGTGCCATCATCGAACACTAAGTTGCCCGTAATTTGCCAGCCATCAAGGGTTGTGGAAGATGTTTCCGCCGTGCTGACAACTTTGATCGCTACCCCTAATTCAGTACCTGCAACCGGATTATAATCAGGGAATTGGAAACTGGCCGTGCCAGCCGAATAACGCAACGCAGGCACTGGCGTGCCAGTTGCCCCACCTTCTTTAAAATCTGCGAACGGATTAGGATCATTTTCTAACCCGCCCACAGCTAAAAATTCAGGAAAATCTGGCTCCGGCTCAAATGGCACTAATCCAAAGAAGGCCCGCCCGGTAGATAAAGCATATTTAGCATCCAACACCGGTAAATTAATGGTCGCATTAGTCCCGATCCAGGTATTGCCAGTTTGCCAGCGATAAGCCTTATTCCCGATAAATTGATAATTATAGGCGCCAAAAACCACATTGTAACTTACTGGGTCCTTGGCATCATCAATTACCCAAAATGTGCTAACAGGAACAAAGTAGTAATAAGGAGGAAAACTGGGATTGACATAGTATCTGCGATCAATTCGGCTTTGCCAAGCTGCGCCACCCAATACATAAATTTGATTATTATATTCGACTAATTTATGGCCATACCGACCTTGAGGAGCCGGAGTTAGTAAATATTGCGAAGCGCTGGTGGGAGTTTTATATTCTTGAATTAACACCCGCAAATGGCTGATACCAGTAACGCCGTTAACCGTCCAAACTGTATTAACCGTCCCGGTGTAATCATTACCTAACTCTCCGCCGACATAATTCAGCGTGCTTAAGTTAATCGCATAATGCTCGCTGACTGTGGTTACAAATTCTCCCGCCACAAAGGCATCGCTAAGCATCTTGGCAAAATCTGGTTCATCGCCAGCTTGGGCAATCCACACCTTTCCGGAATCGACCACTCCACCTCCGCCCAATCCGATGCCTCCGCCTGTACCCGGAATGACTCCCGTAGTTCCGCTGGGCAGGCCCAAGAGATCAAGATCGCCGATAACATTACTGGGCACTAAATTGCTGTATTTATCGTTCCATTTAGCAGTATCGCCAGAATCGTTAATTAAATCCGCCCCTTGCAACAGCCCACCCACAATATGCAACTGGTCGGTGGTAGCACCAATTCCTGATATCAAAACCTCCGGCATGGAAGTAACACCAGCTAAAATAGCGATGGGTTCCCAAGTTCCAGCCAGGTCCGTCACATTAAGGCGCTCGATGGTCGAGAAAGGTAGGGGATTCTCGAATTGGGTCGGATCATGAGGCACATGGATATCGCCAGAAATTACATATAGATAGTTGCCGTATTGCAAAGCCTTGCTGGCGCCGTGCACAGAATACAATCTACCCCAACCACTCGCTTGCGTAGTCCAAGCCGCCCCAGCTTCCGGAGAGCCGTCGCTGGTTTTGATTCTTAACCGCTCGACAACATCCGTGCCCCCGCCGACCAAATAAAGATAGCGCTCGGTGTCACTTACTTTGACATCGACTAATTGGCCTTCGGTGCGGATGTTGGTTACGCTCGGGCGCAGATCCCAATTAAAGGCTGCTCTACCTTGCAACCAGCGCCAGAGATTTTGAAAATCCTGATTGAAAAACACTACTACCGCCAATGTCACTACACCTAAAACTATCAAAACAGCCCGGCGGAGACGACGAGGGTTGTTTAACAGCTCACGGATTGTGGCCCCATTAATCATCAATTTTGTTTTTCTGTTTTTATTTTATCAAATCCAAAGGGAATCTCACTAATATGTAGCTACTATAACTTATTACTATTATTTTATTATACTATACTTTTCTTAAATTGTCAAGTACTTTTCCCTCGATCTCTCTGTTGTAACTACCCAATTTCGTCATGCTGAATTTATTTCAGCATCTCTGCGTCAAAATTTATTAGATTAGCGAGGTATCTGCGATAGAGATCCTGAATCAAGTTCAGGATGACGACGGAGAAGCCGACAGGGGATAATACTTTTGCAGCAAAGCTTGGATGATGGCTTCATTACCCAACATCCCTTCTCCAATGGCTGGATTTGGGACAAAAATGCTCGGGCTAACCAGGCAACGGATAATATTTTTGTAGTAAGACCTGAATAATACTTTCGTCACCCAACATAAATGAGACGGGCGACCCGCAGGCTTCCCGCACCTCCCTGACTAAATCATCGGACAAAGTAGTAATGGCGACTTCCAATACTCCGCTGGGAGTTTTATGCACAGGAATGATGTTGTATCTGCGGGCCACTTCCGCAGTCAAACAATTTAAGACATCCGGACTAATCTCGGTGTAGGTGAGATCAATTTGGGGTACTTGATATTGCGCACTCAAAGCGCTTAATAAATCTCCCTTAGTAATTAACTCCTTCCGAATCAAAATCTGTCCCAACTTCTCCCGAGTCAAATGTTGTTCTGCTAAGGCTGCGGTTAAATTATCTTCCGACAATAAATTACGACCGACCAGTACCTCGCCCAATTTGACTTTGACTGGCAAATGAGAAAATTCATGAGCGCCATACAATTCATCAGTAGCCTGCTTAACTAAAGCGCTAATGACTTCTACCGCCTCTTGGGGACGATAAATCCACATCAAGCGCACCACGCCTTGCTTGGAAGCGGTTTGCACGATAACATCGCCACATTTAAACAAAGATGCCAATAGTCCGGTGGTATTATAGGTAATGTCTTGGACTTGGCGGAGAGGAAATTCGATGCGCCGATGCCGAAAAAAATTGACTAACTGCGAATCAATCAGCTTCTCTTGTGTCACCACCCAAATATCAAAATACCAAAAGATCCATTGCATCACCCAGTAACTCCAAATTGCCATTAATCCCAACCCAGAAAAAAGCACCAACCAACTATCGCGATGGACTAAATTGAGAGCAAATGCCATGGCGGAAATAGTAAACACCAGGGCAATCAACAAACCCAGGGCAATCAAAGTCGGAACCAGCAAACTGACCGGATGTTGCCGATAAAATAGCGAATTTTCAGGATAGTCGTGATGATTAGTGGTAATTATTTCCGGCATAATTTTATGCGGTCCACCAATAGATGAACCCGCCGATTAACGATAAAGCAACTATAACGCCTCCGACCAGCAAGTACGCCCAGAGCATTCCGGTGGCTTTTTGGGCATCGGCATTAGGCAATTGATGTCGATATTTAAATGTATGATAAGCAATGACCCCACTGTAGGCTGCGACTAAGCCCAGTAACAATAAATACATGATTAGAATAATAATATCCATAGTTTAATC
>DQGN01000004.1 GCA_003524745.1 Patescibacteria group bacterium | reverse complement strand
GTCGAGGTGGATGCTCATAGTCTTAGAGAAGATGGCGACGGCAATGCCGTCCCGAGCAATATCGTTCTGGACAATTTCCAGAAATATATTCTGCGCACGACCGGCACTTTTAGCGCCGGCGATAGCATTACTGCCGATGCCCAATATTCCACTCGGTCAGATCCAAATATCTGGACCGATTTAGTAGAGAATTACGGTGGGTGGGGCGTAGAATTGCTCGATCTATGGATCGGAAGCGATTTCAGTCTCTGGGGTTCGTTCAATCCCGAACATACCTACTGGCATACCGAGATCGGTACCGGCAATACGATCAGTTTGCATATTCACGACATTTTTGCCTCTAACAATGTTGGCGAGTTAACTGTGCAAATCTACGAGGTATTAGCCGAAACAACTACCGATGAAGACGGTGAGTATACACTTGATTTACCGGCCGAACTGGAAGGCGAAGTAATTATAACAGAAGAGACCCAAACCGGCTGGACGCAAACCTATCCGATGCCAGCCGGTTATCATGTTGTCTCGGCTGATGAGTTAACCGAAAATATTAATTTCGGTAACCATGACATCTTAGACCAACAAGAGGAGGGTGATGACGAAAACGGCGATGATCAAGAGGGAGATGATGATGAAGACAATGACGACGGCGGAGTTACTGGTCAAGGCGGAGGTGGGTCGGGCGGTGGCGGAGGCGGTAGCATTCCTCCTGTAACTGGCCCTACTGGCGGATCTGGTGATCAAGGTGGAGTTGGCGGGGGAGAAGTCGCCGGTGATGAAGAAAACAACACCCCTGGCGGCGGTGGCCAAGCTGGTAGTGGCGGAGGGGGGGCTGCTACTGGTGGTGGCAGACAGCTGGCTTTAGGCCCAGGCGGTGGCGATGAAGGTGATTTGCAAGACCAGGGCGATATTCTGGGCGATCAAACCAATAATGACGATCAGACTGGTAACGATACTGGTGGTTGGGGTGGCTGGAGCGTCTTGGGCTGGATTTTAATCCCTCTCTTGCTGTTGCTAATCTTAATTTACCTGATTTATCGGTGGTTGAATCACCAAAAAGGTAATTCTGGTGGTTCTGGTGTGTAATACTAATCATTACTTCGCTATCAATCTGATCTGAAATAACAACCGACCTCTTCAAGAGGTCGGTTTTATTGTTCTAGAGCGTATTTTTACTAATTGACACAATCAAAATTATCTGGTATAATAATATAATAATCTGATGCTTTTTGTCAGGTATCAGACCAAAAATAAAAACCAAAACAAAATTTCCGTGCCAAAAACACATTATAATAACCTAATTCTTGTCAGCCAACGCTATGCGATGGCTGGATTAAGGTATGTTGGCTTAGGTGGACTGGTGTTGCTTACCCTCTCCTTATCTCAGCCTGTTCAGGCGAGTGAGTTGATAGGAGGCGAAGCCCGAATTATCCAGCTTACTAACCAGATCAGAACCGTACGGGGAATCCCAGTCTTATCTCAGAATGCTTTCTTAGATCAATCGGCGCAAGCCAAGGCCAATGATATGGTAACCAACGGGTATTTCGGTCATGACGATAAGCATGGCAACCGGATGGCCTATTGGATTAAGTCAACCGGGTATGATTATTTGCGGGCTGGTGAGAATTTGGCCAAAGGTTTTAGTAGTGTGGAGGTAGTGATGCAGGCTTGGACAAATAGTCCCACTCATTACGCTAATTTAGTAAACGATAATTATAGCGAAACTGGCATTGGGATAGCGACGGGGATAATTGATGGCAAAACTACTATTCTTGTGGTGCAGCATTTTGGCCAACCCATGCCCGTTCTGGCCATCCCGACTCTTACTGCTATTAATGTTTTAGGCGATACTATTACTAACCCTACCGCCGAATCTAAAATAGTACCTCCGAGTACTGGCGGTAGCGATGCTGCATTAATCATCAATGAACGCATTAACGACAACGCAATTGTGAATGCCACTCCCAAAGGATTGTTGTTTATAGCTTATGGTGCCTTGGCTGATACCACGACTGCTATTGCCCAAACCTGGTCTGATTGGCAGGGCGATTTGCCAGCAGTTCCCTATGCCAGCGATTTGCCTCGGGCAGGCTATCAATTAGTGCAAATATTAGTTATGCTCAGTTGGTTTGCCGGAGGCGCTTGGTTGATTTATCGGTCGGTGGCACCAGTACTGACTTGGCTCAAACAGCGCCCCAAGTTTGTTATTAAACTACCGCTCGATTAATCCTGATTAATTTAGGGTTAGACGATTGATAGAAAAAACCACCTAATCGGTGGTTTTATATAATGTACACAAGATGTGGTACTGGTAGATATCGAATAACTAGTTTGGGTCCTCGTTTTCCTCGTGGCGTAATCTTGATTTTTCCATTCGAGTGGCAAGGTCGTTAAGGTGCTGGAGATACTTTTGTCTCCATTGATGGATTATGTTGAATGATATTAGCGCTACTAACAGCCCTACGATTCCTATCAGAGCATTTTCTATACTGCTGTTTCTGTTGTGAAGGATAAAATAAATCGCCACCCCTTTTGTCAGAAAGATTATGCCCCCAAGAAGAAAGATATTACCAAGTATCCGCAAGGCTTTGATGGTCCAGTGGGTGTATGGATGCTGATTGTCCATTTTTAAGGTACACCTCCTTTTGTTTTGATTGTAGCAGAAATTTATACATAAAGCGTAATGACGCAACCGCTCATAACCTTTTTACCCCACCTCTCCTCCCCTTAATAAGGGGAGGTTTGGGGAGGGGTTACTGTTCGAGCCTTGGTGAGAACTGATAGCACCTATAGTTCTCGCTTATACTCGAACAGTAGATAGTACGATTTCGCGGTAAAAAAGAACCCCCGGCCGAAGAACGGCTGGGGGTTGTGACTACTCGACGCACTTCCAACCCGATAATACAGGTCAGATTTTAGTTTGCGGGCCAGAAGTGCGAAAGGTACATAGAGACACAGATTTACCGGAATATACAGATTAGAAGCTATCAAATAAGTTTTTTAAGTACCCGGGGGAGCACCTCCGATCCATCTGCCAGTACATAAGCAGATTGTTTTACGCTACTGGCTTTACTCTGTAATATCCGGTATTATCTCCGCAGGCCTATGCCCGTGTATATAGGGCTCAAGTGGCCGTAGGGGAGATATCTCCGGATGATCGGACCGGGATTCGAGACTATAACTTTACTGCGGCGAACATGGTAGCCGACACACTCATAATATTGCCTCCGTTCTGTCTCCGCGCGAGCGGAGATCTGAATTGGTTTGGATAGCTGATAAGTTAATGTACTGAAATTTATAAATATATTATATAAGAGGCAATACTTTTGTCAACCGCTGTTTTAAGCCGCCAGAGCCACTTTCTTGACATAAGGAGGAAAAAGGTGTAAATTAGAGCCAGTTTGAACTTGGTTGTCATCCTACTTCTTGCCGTCATCCTGAACTCGCTTGCCCGCCCGTAGTGAAATCTATATTGCGAAGAGAAATAATAATCTATTTCGCAATGAGATTGAACGCAGGAGGGTTTCAGGATCTCTATCACTGATATTCTAAATTAACTTAGAAAACTCAACGCAAGAGATGCTGAAATCCCAGCATTCGCGGGACGCGTAAATTCAGCATGACAGAGGAGAGGTCCAGGATGACAAATAAAATATTGGGGGGATATTAAAACAATCGATTCGGTTCGATTGATGTTAATTATAAATTTGCAACATAATTATTCTTCGATTGTAATCGAGAAGTCCATTAAGGTAATCCCTCGACTATGCTCGGGAAATATCTATAACTCATGAACGCACTTACTCGTTACAACTTAACCAACCAAAAGATCCGGTATTCATTTATCAATGTTTTAACCGGGTCAGATTTGTCGTCCAGAAGGCTGGCGCTGATGGAAGCCAAAAGCACCCATGAAGGGCCGGTGGTCTGGCTGACAGGTTGTGTCCACGGCGAAGAGGTGGGTGGTATTGCTATCATCCAGGAGATTTTTAAGAAGTTAAAGAAAGAACCGCTTATTTCCGGCGCAGTTTATGCATTCCCGTTGATGAACCCAATGGGGTTCGAAATGGGCTCCCGGGGCATTGGGGTTAGTTCCGATGATTTGAATCGTTCTTTTCCGGGTAATTCGAAGGGCTCCCTGGCCGAGCGCATCGCCGACAAAATCTTTACTACCATTATGAGTACTCATCCTACTTTGGTCTTGGATTTGCATAATGATTGGACCCAATCTATTCCTTATACATTGATCGATCCCTATCCTGGAGCCGAGCACAAAGAGGCCTACGAAAAGGTTAAGGCCTATGCCGAACAGACCGGATTTGTGGTTATTAACGAGCAAGAAGAGGCCGATGACAAAGACGATTTAAAGCGGACCCTCTCCGGCAGTTTACTCTTAAAAAATATCCCCGCTATCACTTTGGAATTGGGCGAGGCCTATATTGTGAATGAGCAAAATGTCGAAGAAGGCGTTAAAGCCATCTGGAATATTTTGATGAAGTTGGGGATGGTCAACCCCACGGAACAAAAGATGGATTATTCTATCCCTGCCGAATTACAGGGTAAGATTTTGCATTATTCACACCAGCCCGTGAGTTCGGCTTCGGGCATTATTCGCTTCAAAGTTAAGCCCGGTCAATTGGTTAAAAAAGATCAACCGATCGCCAAGATCTACAATGTGTTTGGCCGATTAGAACAAACCTTAGCCGCGGAACACGACGGGATTGTGTTAGGTCATGCCGACTCATCTGTGGCGCTTCCGGGAGAGCCCATTGTTTCCTTCGGATTCCTTTAAGTTACTTTCCCGAGGAAAGTAACCAAAGTCTTCGGGCAGTCGTCCTTACTCGGTATTTGCCAAAAATTGCCTTTCCGTTCTCGTCCCGCATTCGTAGGGCTTCACAGCGGCAATTTTTAGAATACCTATCACTCGGACTCCAATGCCCGACTCGGGGACCGAAAGCGTTATTCTGGCAAGCCGTAGCGCGCCTGCCTGTCCGCACAACTTTATGCGAAGGGGGTCCAGAATCTGTCCTTCTGTCATTCCCGCGCCCCCTTCCGTCATTCCGGGCTTGGCCCGGAATCCAGACAATAAAACAAACAAAAACATTTTTATTTTCTGTCTGGATTATCCAGTTCCATCCTTCACCTAAAGGCTACGGAGGACTGACGCAAGCTGGATAATGACAAAATCTTCAACGGCTCAATAATGAGCCGTTGAATTACTTGATACTTGATACCAGACACTTGATACTATATGTATATGAGCATTTTCGAGCAGATTACAATTTGGGCGACTGGTTTGATTGCTGTTCTGGGTTACCCGGGAGTTTTGTTGTTGATGGCTTTGGAATCGATGATTGTTCCTATTCCCAGTGAAGCTGTAATGCCCTTTGCCGGCTTTTTAGTGGCCGAAGGCCAGATGAACATACTATCCGTAGTTATCTGGGCCACTATCGGCTCTATTATCGGCAGCTTAATTTCTTATTACATCGGGCTCTGGGGTGGTCGGGTACTGGTTCTTAAAGTCGGGAAATATCTTTTACTAAATGAACATCATTTAGATGTAACAGAAAGTTTTTTTGAGAAGCGGGGGGACATCACGGTATTTATCAGTCGGTTTATTCCAGTCATCCGACATTTTATTAGTATTCCGGCGGGCATGGGCAAAATGCCCTTATTGCCCTTTGTGATTTATACCACTATTGGTGCTGGTTTGTGGAATTGGATTTTGGCTTACGCCGGTTTTAATCTCCGCGCCAACTGGGCATCTATTACGCCTTATTTCCACATTGTCGACAAAGTAATTCTGGGCGTAATCGTTCTGGCCATCCTCTGTTTTATTTGGAGCCAACTCAAACCCCACCAATCCAAGTTCCCCTCCTGCCAGAGGAGGGGTTAGGGGAGGAGGGAGTATAATTTTCTCTCCCCTCTCAATCTCCCCTCAGTAAGGGGAGAGGTTGCTCTGGTGCAGTTCCCCGTCATGTTATTATTGTCCCCGCCTACACGAGGACAAATTCTGGCGGGAGTCCAGATTTAACAAAAAACCCACTACTGCAGTGGGTTATAAAGTACGATGTAGGGCAAAACATAAGGCGGTGATTCCCCGGTTGGGTTTATTGGTCCAGGTCAGTCCGAAAGATTCGAGCCATTGTAATGAGCATTTTCTGCGTGTCGATGTATATTTCTCGGTATTTTTTGCTGGTCTCGATATTCGGGTCGAGTATGCGAGTGAGGACCTTAGCGGGAGCCAAGTCGAGAGAATCGAAGTGTTGGACCATCTTTTCGATAAGTTTCTTGCTCGGTTGGCTAAGTCCGTGTTCTATCTTGAAAACACGATCGGTGGTAATTCCCAGGATAGCGGCCAACTCTTTTCGAGACTCACCTTTCATGCTTCGCAGCAAGAATAACATTTTTCCGCGGTTTGACTGGGCCGACATGGTTTTAGACCTCCTTTTTGTCAAATTCCTCATTAGGTATGAGGTAAATCAATTATACATCAGATTTCTGGAGCCAATTCAGGAGGTGTTCGGTGGCGATGACATCGTCTTCGTTGTAGTCCAAAATGTCTTGCAAAACTTTTTCGTCACCGGTTTCAAGCCATTTCTCGTACCAGAAAATACTTTGGGCTCCACCGGCCTTTTGGTGGCGCCATTTGTAGTTCACAAACCGCGATTTGGCTAAATCCTTGATGGAATAAAAATACAACGGGAAAATGACGCTGTTTTTGACAACTTCGAACAAATCGATTAATTTAGACCGGAATTTATTTAACTCTGGTGAACCACCATATTTCTTTTCCAACAAATCCAAATGGATTTTTTCGTATGGAGCATAGTGATAAACCAAATAATTTTCAGGGAGAGTCGGGAGCCAGGCCAAGAATTTTTGCCACATTTGCTTCTCGTCTTCGGGTTGCTTGGCCAGAAAATATACAAATTGACCCTTTTGTCCCATGGTTTTTGTGTCATTCTGTCCACATTCTTTTGTCATTCCCGACCCGATATTTCTTTCTGAAAGATCGGAATTATTCGGGAATCCAGGCAGATTAATATCTTTCTGTTTTTGTTCTTGTCTGGATCCCCAATCCTGCTGTGCTTCGCACGCCGGTTGAGGATGACAATCGGGGTTGTTACCAATCCAGAAGCCAAACAAATAATCTACGCCGAGTAGGGGGTCACCTTCGATATCAAAATAAATGGGGTAATTGGTGGTGGGAATATTAGGTTCTCCCAGCCAAATCAAATCATTTTTCTGGAGGGACTGGGCCTGGAGGACAATTCGCTTCCAAGTATCAGCCGAAATTTTATATTGAGGTTTATCGGGGTCTAGTCCAGCCAGCTCTGTAACCGTCTCAAAGCCGGCCTCTCGGAGCTTGTCTAAGGTGCTTTCTCGCACATTGTAGACAAGAGCGGCGTCATTCACCGCCTCGCAGTCCTGAAGGCACATTTGGCCCCATGGGCTTTGTTTACAGCCCCCTCGGTAATGCAGGGTGGGCTTCTGCCCCGCCAGAATCGTTAAAATCTGGTTAGCCCGCGCGTGCATCTTCTCCATTAACTCACTATCTATCGGCAGAACCTTGCGCTGTTTTTCTTTATTGATGATCGCCACTTGATGGGGGAGGTGGCCTTGAATTTTTTCTAATACTTCCGCATAAAAAGCCAACTGAAACTTATGGTCAGGATTCATTTCGTTACTGCTTTTAATATCCACGGGGATATAGAACCAATTGCCGAATTTAGATTCCCCAGGAATTTTTTGCAGGAGGTCGGGGCGCCCTCGCCAAATAAACCCATCAATTTCAGTTTCAATTTCGCCTTGATAAATTAATTCCGAACCCGATTTCATTAATTCCAAAGTTTTTGCCAAGGCCTTGGCTGGGTCAATTTCTTTCACTTCGTCAAACACCAGATCTTTAACATAATCTTCCTCGTGTATTACACCTTTTTCCATCAACTTAAGGGCTAATTCAGGGATTTCGCCCTTGAGGGACGGGTCGGTAAACAAATCGTGCCAAATCCACGCCGGGCACAGCGAATATTCAACAAACAAATGCGGGGTGATTACGGGTTTATTAGACATGATTTTATCTTATCACCCCATTTGTCATCCCAGACTTGATCTGGGATCCAGGCCTGGATTCCGACTCCCCAGCATAAGCTTCATCTCATCGGAAGTATGATATCTATCCTCTTCCGATATAGATGTCGCTATCGCGGGGCACGGCGGAGGCCGGAATGACGGAGAGGTTGGTTTTTGAGATATAATGAGTAAAAGCGATAGCATTAACAAATAATCATATGGAAAAGACTTATAGTTACGCCCGAGATGGGTTTGTGTACCTCCTTAGTTATGCCACTCTGTTGGTTTCGAGTGTGGCGATGAATTATTTGATTAGAGGGATCATTAACCACTATATTCCGGACGCATTAGATCGGGCGGTATTTTCAGGGACCAGTGCTGAAATGGTAGGATTTTTGGCGGCAGTAGTTATCTCTTTCCCTATTTTTCTCTATATCAATTACTACGCCAATAAAATGTTGGGTCAAGGCAAAATGATTCATGATACCGGAGTGCGGCGCTGGCTCTTGTACATTACTTTGGTGGTGGTAATTCTCGTGATTATTGCCCAGTTGATCTCGCTCTTTATTGCCTATTTTTCGGGTAATTTGGTGTTGCGTTCGGCTTTGGGGGCCCTCGTCACTTTGATCATTGCGTTTGTAGTGTTGGGTTATCAATGGTGGCATCTCAAGTTCTTTGACGGTACAGCCAAGAAAATTACCACTAATTTCAAGATCTTTGAATGGGCGGTCATATTGGTGGTCATTGCCGGGGCAGTTTGGACCTTCTTTATTATTGATAGCCCAACTGTTATCCGCAACAAGCGGTTTGACGAAACGCGGGTGCAACGGTTGACCTCGATCAGTAGTTCGATTCAAACTTATTACGGCGATACTATCATCGGTCATCGGGTTTTGCCGACTACCTTACAACAATTAGTCAGTGATACCCGGATATTTATCGAGCAAGATGGGTTAATTGATCCATTGACGAAACAACAATTCGATTACAAAGTGTTGGCGGTGAAGAAGTATCAATTATGTGCCACTTTTGCGACCGACAACACTAAAGAGGCCGCAAATGTTAATCAGCCGATGAGTACGCCCAAATTTGTCGGTGCTAATTCGTTTGCGCACCCAGTTGGCTATAAATGTTTCGACCTGACCGTGCAATAAAACCATCCTTATGTCGATCTTAGGATATATTGTTAGCGCAGTTTTAGGGGTGAGTTTGATTTCCCTGATTGGGGTAGTGTTTTTTTGGCTGAATCAGAAATTGGTGAGTAAAATTGTGCCGTGGTTGGTCGCCTTTGCGGCCGGCACACTACTCGCGGCGGCGTGGTTTGATTTAATCCCCGAAAGTTTAGTCGGGTTAGGCGAAACCGCCTTTATTTGGGTGGTAGCAGGTATTTTGTTGTTTCTGATGTTCGAGCAAGTGTTGCATTGGCATCACGAGCATGGTCATGATTGCGATGAATGCGACCATCGTCCCAAAACAGTAGTGGGGTATTCGGTGTTGGTGGGGGATGGTCTCCATAACTTTTTAGACGGGGTTTTAATTGCCTCGGCGTTTATGGCCAGTATTCCGGTCGGTATAGCAACCACCCTCGCAGTATTATTCCACGAAATTCCGCAAGAATTGGGTGATTTTGGGGTGTTATTGCATAGTGGATTTTCCAGAACAAAAGCGCTTTATTTTAATTTTATCTCGGCCTTAGCCGCGGTGGCGGGTGGACTGGTCGCTTATCTTGCGTTAAATAGCGTGCAAAATATGATTCCGTATGTGGTGGCGGTGGGTGCCGGCGGATTTTTGTACATTGCCCTCACGGATTTGTTCGCCGAACTCAAAGGCGGCAAAAACATTATTTTGCGTTTCGGTCAATTAATTATTTTAATATTCGGCATGTTATTAATTTATTATTTGGTTTGAACCCCGTTAGAGATACACTATAGCCACTAATTGCGTTAAAAATATGTTTAGCTCATCAACAAATAAGTCAAACATCTGTTATTAATTTACGGAAACACAAGTGTTTCCTATCTCTAACGGGGTGAACAAGATCTATTCTCAATTTATTTCTGAAAGTCCGGTAAAGGTAGCGCGAGGGGTAAAACTCTCGCGATTTTGCACTATGAAAGTGGGTGGACCGGCCGATTTGTTAGTGGAGGCAAAAACTAAAGAGGAATTGGTGGAAGCGTTAAAGTTGGCGCATAAATTGGACATCCCATATTTTGTGTTGGCCGGCGGAAGCAATGTGGTGTTTCCAGACACTGGATTTCGGGGGCTGGTAGTAAGGTATGTGGCGGACAAAATAGAGATTCTGAAGCCTGCTTGTCATTCTGGGGAGTCCATGAGACGACTCCAGAATCGTATAAATCAATCTATACGATCCTGGACAAGCCAGGATGACGAAAGAGTAGTGGAAGTGGAGGCGGGGATGATGTTGGGGGTGATGGTGCAGCAATTGTTAAAACAGAATTGGGGAGGGTTTAATTTTTTGGCCAATATCCCCGGGAGTGTCGGCGGAGCGATTGTGGGGAATGCCGGTTGTTACGGCAAAGAAATCAAGGATGTTTTGGAAGAAGTTGAGATTTTTAATGTCAAGACCGGCAAAATTATGCAGGTGAAACCGAGCGAGTTAGGGTTCGATTACCGCCACTCTAAATTAAAACACCAGCCCGAACTGATTGTCTTAAGCGCCATTCTGAAAGTAATTAAAGTTAATTCAAAAGCGGCACTCAAAGAAATTGCCGAGGAAAAACAAGTCCGCCTGGATAAACACCCGCAGAGCCCTTCTTGCGGTAGTTGGTTTAAAAATCCGGCGCGGGGGATTCCGGCGTGGAAATTTATCGATCAAGCGGGTTTACGGGGGCACACCATCGGGGGAGCCAGAATCTCTAACAAACATTCCAATTTTTTAGTTAATTGCGGAGGAGCTAAAACTCGCGACATTGTGAGACTGGTCGACTTGGTTAAAACCCGCGTCCAACGAGCTACCGGCATTAAGTTGCAAGAAGAAGCGAAATTGGTCAAATAACTGCAGATTTTTTGTATTGAAAACGGGCCGATTTCCTGATATATTGGAGCTATTATTGCAACCAGTAAGATATGCGAAATGGAAGATAGCGAGATGGGCGATTTGTCCCATGAAGATAGTGAAATAACCGAAGAAGAAGTGGAGCGAATCCAAAAAGCTAATAATCCCAGAGTCATGGGTGTTATGCTCACGATATTTGTGGCGGTGATGGTGATTATGATCGGAGGATTAGCTTCGTATTATTATTACACGACCCAAAAACAAGGCAGCACCCACGAACAAACCATTCGGGATAATTGGGGCGAAGTAGCTTTGGCTACCGCTAATCTGACCAATGCTTTCAATAAAATTGACGACCTAACCTTGCTATTTGTGGATACCAAGGGAGGTTTTCAGGAAACATTGAATGATACCAACAGGACGCTTAAAGATATATCATATGATTTACGCAGTATCAGCGGGTATGCTTTTTCCGGCAATGTGGTAATCAGCAAAATGGAGGTTTTTGTCGAAAAGTATTCCGACTATTTGCGCGAATTACAAAGCATCATCGATCGGGCGGAAGGGGGCTTATTAGAAGATATTAACGAGTTGGATACGCTAAACGAGGCAAGTGATGGGATGAACGAAGCCTATGATAAATTGATCATTGCTGATAAAGGGAAAATCATCGATTCGGTGTTACCCAGCGAATTATTTAATATGGATAGGGGAGTAAACGAGCTCACGCAGAAATATTTAGACGATAAAAATAAGAAAGGCGAAGAAGAAGACAAGCTAAAAGCGGTTATTAACGATGTCGCTAACAAATTTATGCAAGCTTATGCCAATAAAGATGCGGATAGCATGAAAAGCTATCTGACTGACGAGGCCAAAGCCGAATTTAATCCCGGCATTGTCGAGGAAGCTGTGGAGGTTAAGTCATTTAAGATCTTAGACACCAGAATTATTAGCGAAACTAAAGCGGAATTAGACGCCCAGTTGACCAAAGAAACCCCTACCGCAGAGACTTTTACGGAGAAAAAGCGGTTTATTATTCTCAAGAAAGATAGCCAGTGGCTGATCGATTCCTGGCGCAATTTTTCGTAAAAGTAAGGCGGTAATATATAATTAATAATTATAATAATCGTTAACTAAATGCGATTAACCCTCCCGCAGCGGGCAGAGGTAATAAGTTATGTCTATGGCTAAATCAGAAGAGCTGGATAACGGCAATAATATCGGCAAAGTTGAGATCAGAATTCTTGAACAGGAGATGCAGGAATCCTATTTGGATTATGCGATGAGCGTTATCATCTCCCGGGCCTTGCCGGATGCCAGAGATGGGTTGAAGCCGGTCCACCGCCGGGTGCTATTTGCGATGAATGAAACCGGGCTAAGACATGCGGCTAAGTTTCGTAAGTCAGCTTATGTGGTGGGAGAGGTTTTAGGAAAATATCATCCTCATGGCGATATGGCAGTTTATGACACGATTGTGCGGTTAGCCCAAAATTTCTCTATGCGGTATCCTCTGGTGCAGGGCCAAGGCAATTTTGGATCAGTTGACGGGGATAGTGCTGCTGCTCCCCGTTATACCGAAGCCAGGATGTCGGCGATAGCCGAAGAGTTGTTGGCTGATATAGACAAGAATACGGTTGATTTTATGGATAACTACGATGGGACACGCAAAGAACCTAAAGTTTTGCCGACCAAAGTTCCCCAGTTGCTTTTGAATGGCACTATGGGCATTGCTGTGGGGATGGCGACCAGTATCCCCCCGCATAATTTAGGCGAGTTGATGGAGGCAGTAGCGTTGTTGATTGATAAACCAGAAGCCGATGTGGAGGAATTGATCCAGATTGTCCCGGGGCCGGATTTCCCAACTGGCGGTATCGTTTATAACCCGGAAGAAATTAAAGAGGCCTATGTTACCGGAAAGGGTCGCGTAGTGATGCGGGCGGTAGCAGAAATTGAAGAAGCGAAAAAAGGTTATCGCATCGTGATAACCGAAATTCCCTACCAAGTAAATAAATCCGATTTAGTCAGTCGGATCGCCGAATTAGTCAAAACCAAAAAAATTGTGGGCATATCTGATTTGCGCGATGAATCCGATAAGGACGGCATGAGAATAGTAGTGGAATTAAAACCCGATTCTTATCCGAAAAAAGTGTTAAATCAGTTGTATAAGCTGACCGCCATGCAGTCAACTTTTCATATTAATTTGTTGGCTTTGGTCGATAATGGATTGCAACCGGAAGTCCTCAACCTGAAAAAATCATTAGAATTATTTATTACCCACCGACAGGAAGTAGTTACGCGGCGGACCCAATTTGAATTAAATAAAACCGAAGACCGGGCGCATATTCTGGAAGGCTTAAAAATAGCTTTGGACAATTTGGATGCGGTGATTAGCACTATTCGCAAATCCGATACCAAAGAAATCGCCCATGTTAATTTAGTCAAGCAATTTAAACTCTCCGATGCGCAAGCCACCGCCATTTTAGAAATGCGTCTCCAGGCTTTGGCCGGGTTAGAGCGCAAGAAAGTCGAAGATGAGTACAAAGAAAAGAAGGTTCTGATCAAAGAACTGCAAGCTATTTTAGCTGATCCTCAAAAAGTTTTAGAAATTGTTAAGAAGGAATCACAAGACATTAAGGAGAGATTTGGTGACGAACGACGCACTAAAATCATTAATCAAACTCTGGGCAAGTTTAGCGAAAAAGATTTAGTGCCGAACGAAGAGGTTATTATTACCATGTCCAAAGGCGGATATATTAAGCGCCAGCCGGTAGCCGCCTATCGTTCCCAAAATCGGGGAGGTAAAGGCATTATCGGTATGACCACTAAAGAAGAAGATCAAATCGAGATCATTCAATCCTCGAAGAATCATGACGATATCCTCTTCTTTACCAATCGGGGGCGGGTTTTCCGCCAGAAGGTTTATGAGATTCCCCAGTCTTCTCGGATTGCCAAAGGTACGGCGATCGTCAATGTCATCCAGTTGGCGCCAGAGGAAATTGTGACTGCTCTCCTCACTATGCCTTCGTATAAACCGGGCGATAATTTTGTGATGGTTACTCGTCGGGGCGTCATCAAAAAGACCGTAGCCGAAAAATATGCCAATATCAGAACCAACGGCTTGATCGCGATTAAATTAGACCAGGGCGACGAGCTCAAATGGGTGCACAAGTCACGCAAGGGCAATTCGGTAGTCATTATGACCAAAGAAGGGCAATCTATTCATTTTGCGGAGAGCGATGCTCGCCTTCTCGGTCGTAGCACCAGAGGCGTGAGGGGGATCAAATTACGCGAACATGACGAAGTTATCTCGGCTGCCGTTGCCGATCCTGATACCGAATATGTTTGTTTAGTGATTTCCGAAAGAGGTTTTGGCAAACGCACTCATCTTAATCAATATTCATTGCAGCATCGGGGTGGAATCGGGGTCAAAACTATGAATTTGACCACTAAAACCGGTAAATTGATCGGAGGCCGCTTAGTAGAAAAATCGTCACCCGCCGATATTATCATTACTTCCGTACAAGGTCAGGTGATTAGAACCCCATTGCACAAAATTTCTTTGTTGGGACGGGTCACGCAGGGCGTTACGATCATGCGCTTAAAAAATAGCGACAAAGTAGCTTCACTTAGTATTATTACCAAAGAAGAGGAAGAAGGAGTATTGGCAGAAGAATCAGCCAAGCCAGCCAGTCCGGAAGCCAAAGCTCCCGAAACCAAAGTTAGCGCGCCTCGCTCCGATAGTTTTGTTAAAAAAACTATTCCCCCGTCAGTTCCCCGCGAAAAAACTTTTGCCAAGCGCAAGATTGCGGCATCCGGCATCAAAGAACGCGCGTCTAAATTAGCTCAAAAAAGCAAAGGCTTTATCAAAAAACAAATTGCGCCCCCTGCGCGCGGTGGGGCTGGCAGCAGGTTAAGCAAAAAACGTCATAAATAGTTACTAATCCTATGAGCATTCTCAATTTTTTCAAGTTATCTTATTACTTCGACAGCTACATTAATCCAGATTTTAGGTTTTTCTGGCTGGTAGTGGCTTTATTGGCAGCCATGTTTTTAGCGACGATAGTCATGAATATAAGAATAAAGCCATTATGGCGAAATTGGTCCGGTGAAAAAAGGTTTTGGTGGACGCATTGGTCCAATCTGGCTTATACAATCAGCATCGTTAGCCTTGTCCATCTTTTCTTGCGTTATCAACTTATCCCTTATGTCAATTGGCGGTTTTGGCCGCTATTATTAGTTATCATCGTATTAATCTGGTTGGGGTATCTGGTCTATTATCGGCGCAAAATCCAGCCCCAAAAACATATCGAGCGTGAATCCCGTAAAAGTTTGGCTTACTACTTCCGCCGCCGCCGTAAGAAATAGTTAAGAGTATTAGAGTTTGAGAGCGTAAAAGTTTGAGAAGATGGCAGATTCCTCCCCTTAAAATAAGGGGAGGAAGGGAGGGGTTATTAATTTTTTATATTCATAACTCCCCCAACCCCTCTTACCTGCCTACCATGCCTCACGGCAGGTAAACCGGCAGGCAGGTCTTAAGAGGGGAATTATTCTCTTCAATTCCCTATACTCTAACCACTAAATGCCAATACTCTAACCAAAGTGTTGACCAGGAGCCATAAACCCCTTATAGTGGGTGGGTACCAGATATATTATTAAGTTATACCCTTAAACCTATGCCAGCTAAGACAATTCCCAACCAGCCTGATAGTAAGATGGCTCAACTTTTAGATAAGGTGGGCGATTTAGGTATCCTTAAACCTGGGGATATGGTCGAAGGTATAGTCACCGCGGTGACTAGTAGCCGGATTTGGGTGGATATTAATGGGGGTAAATTTACTGGGATTATCTCGGGGAGAGAACTGGCAGAAGCAGGGATTGCGATGCCTGATTTTAAGGGCGGAGAAACCATTCTCGCTTCGGTGGTAGATCAAGAGAACGAAGAAGGTTTCGTGATTTTAAGTATCAGAGAAGCCTTGCGTAATCGGGGCTGGAATGCTCTGGAAGAGCAATACCAAACCGGTACCATGCTGACGGCCAGAGTTGTCGAAGCTAACCGGGGCGGATTGATCATGGAGGCTGACGGCGTGAGAGGGTTCTTACCAGTTTCCCAGCTGACTCCAGCACATTACCCGCGCGTAGGCAATGATAAAGACGAGATTTTAAGCAAATTAGCTAAATTCGAAGGTCAAAATCTGGAAGTCAAAATTATTGGTTGCGATAAAGAGATTAATAAATTGATTTTTTCCGAAAAAGCAGCCAAGCAAGAAGAATTTGACGCCCTGACCTCCAAGATCCAAGTTGGCGAAGTGCTGACTGGTCGAGTGAGTGGGGTAGTAGATTTCGGTATTTTTGTGAACTTTGGCGAATTAGAAGGTCTGGTCCATATTTCTGAAATCAGTTGGGACAAGGTCGAAGATCCGCGCAGTTTTGCCAAAGTGGGCGATAATCTACAGGTCCAAGTGAT
>DQGN01000032.1 GCA_003524745.1 Patescibacteria group bacterium | reverse complement strand
CGTCCACATGCTGGCTGTACAGACATTTGGGACAATGATTGGTATAACCGCTGCCTTTGACCCTATGCCCACAATTCTCGCAGGTAAAATCTTCTTTCGTTCTGATAAAATTTTTCCTATCCATCGGTTAAGATTCGCCGTTGTTGGCTCGATAAAATTAATTTAATTGTACCACTCTGATCTGTCCGATAAATCTGGGCGTTAATCGCCGCCAAACGCTGTAACACTTCCGGAGCGGGATGCCCATAACTATTCCGACCAACAGATATCACCGCCACATCCGGCTGCATAGCTTGCAAAAAAGTCGTCGTCGAAGAAAACCGGCTGCCGTGATGCGCCACTTTTAATATTTCGGTGGTCAGCCCAGGGTAAAGAGCTATTAATTGCTGCTCTACTTGGCTATCAGCATCAGCAGTAAGCAACACGGTATGGTCGCCATAACTTATTTGGGCTACCGTGGCATTGATATTGTCGCTCTCAAGAGAAAAATCCGCATTCGGTAATGGCCACAAGGTATCCCAAACCACCTCTCCCCAAACATAATCATCTGTCGCATCGGCATAATTAATTTTGGCTGCCTTCAAGGCCGCCTCTTGCCAAGCTTTTGCCGTTTTAGTGTCGTTCTGAAAAGCCGGGGTTAACACTTCTTTAACTTGATATGTTTGCAGCACGCTAATTAACCCCGTAATGTGGTCTGCTTCTAAATGGGTCGCCACCACTAAATCTAATTCGCGATCCCAGACAGGCAAAAGTTGGCCTAAGGCGGTCAAAACCGTGTCATCCGGCCCCCCATCCACCAAGACATCTTCTCCGGTGGGCAGTTTGAGCAGGATAGCGTCGCCCTGTCCGACATCAATAAAATTTATTTTTAATTCTCCGGGGCCAGCTTGCACCACCGGCTGCCAAATTAAAAAATTTAATAAACCTAAACTAACGAGTAGGCCTAAACTGACGATGACGATACGAGACATAATACCAATTTAACGCAATTAAGACGAATGCATAATAAACAATTAGCCACCATCCGGATTGCAACTCTAATTGCAAACTCGCCCAAGGTAAATTTTTCATATATTCTGCCACCGCTACCACAAAGCGTAAAGGCAACCAAGCTAACCAACCTAAGACGCTACCCAAAACTGACCAAATCATGCCACCGACTACCGCCCAAAAGCCCAACAGCATGGCCAGGGGCACTAATGGCACCACTAAAATATTGGTCAGCGGTGCGATTAAAGAAATGCGACCAAAATTAATCGCCAAAATTGGCGTCACCATGATCAAAGCAGCCAAAGTTGGAACCACTAATTGATTCAACCAGACTAATTTGGTTTTATTGCAGCTTTCTAAAAGGGGAGACAAGTACACTATCCCGATAGTGGCCAAAAAAGATAACTGAAAACCGATGTCGCCGGCTAAAATTTTTGGGTTAGCTCCCACCATCAAGACGGCAGAGAGCATCAGCGCCACAGAAATGTCTGACAAGCGACCGAATAACCCGGCCGATAAAATTATCATCCCCATCAAACCCGCTCTTACTGCCGAAGGAGCCGCTCCAGTCAATAAAACAAATAACCAAATTGCCACCAGCGCGACAATTAACCTTGCCGATAAAGGCAACCACCGCAGTAAGCCTAAGATAGCGCCAGCCACAATGCTGATATTAAAACCGGACAAAGCAATGATATGCGTTAAACCAGCCGTATTAAAACCGTCGAGAATGGATTTAGGCAAAGTGGCGCTGGCGCCCAACAACAAACCGGCTAATAAACTGGCCGCTGGTTCAGGAATGGTCTGATCTGCCACTCGCAAAAAATAATGTTTTAATTGATACAGCCACCGCCAGAGTTTTTGGCCGGCGAAATCTTGTTTAACATCAATTTCAGGATAATCACATGTCGCATAAATATTAAATCGGCCTAAATATTTAGCATAGCCGGACACATCGGCCCCGCCCGCCCAGGGCGAGGCTTTGCCCGCCTTGGACGGGGCCCCGCTCGGAGAATTAATTTTGCAAGTCAGGGCTAAAACATTTCCATAATTATATTCCGGATAGCGCCCAGTTTTGATTAAAACCTTGCCGGATACCGGCGCATCGATCGGGGCCGACTGGACCGCCACGGTAAACTTTTCCGCATCGAGAGTGATTTGCGGGTCATCAATAATTTGCCCGACAAATGTGATAGTTTGTCCTTGGTAATGGCTGATGTCATTGGGCGGCAGCGGTAAAACGCTGGCCAAACGCCAATTACCCAGAATCAGACCCAAACTTACCCCCACTATAAGAAAACTGTGGCGATAATATTTACCCCACAATAATCCCAAGCAAATTATTGTCGCTACTAAATATGCTCCGACCTGCCAAGAGGGGATTTGCCACCATTCGCCAATCATCACACCCACCAAAAATCCTACCCCAGCCCAAATAATATATGCCCTCCCAGTTGACATATTTAAATCATACTAAAAACTATTACGAGAGGGGGATGTTTTATCCCCTGCGCTGCCCCATCGAAGCCTGCCTGCTGACAGACAGAAGACTACTAATGTATCCTTCTCCCCTCACCGAGGGGAGAAAAGAGAGGGGAGTGAAATATTAAACTCCCTCCCCACCCAATCTCCCCTCTGGCAGGGGAGGAATTTGGGGAATACTTTCCTTAAGAGAAGCAACAAAGAATCCTTATAACAAATATTGTAATTTATTCTGATTGTGCTCCGCGAGCGTCTTGGCATAATGCGTTACGCCATCATAATCCGTTAAATAGTAGTAATAATCGTGATCAGCGGGCTGCAGGGCCGCTTCAATAGCGGCTAAGCCCGGATTACAAATTGGTCCGGGCGGGAGACCGGCATACCGCCGAGTATTGTAGGGCGAATCTACACTCAAATCGTCCCGCGTTAACGGATCTTTCCAATTATTAATGATAAACCGCACCGTCGCATCAATATCCAACTTCATCCCGATCTTAAGGCGGTTATAAATTACTCCCGAGACCATTACCATATCTTCGGTGGTCTTAACTTCGCGCTCGATCAAAGAAGCTACGGTGATAATTTCGTACAAATTTTTATCGCCTAATTTGGGCTTGATATCCGTCGTATATTTGCTGCTAAAATTATCCAATATTTGCTGAATCGCCAATGTCGGATTGCCTTTAATCAAGCGATAAGTATCGGGGAATAAAAATCCTTCCAATGAAGTCTGCCCGGTCGGCCGAACTTTCAAAAATTCATAATCGGGCGGGAAATCTTTCACCAATCTTGTGAACTCTGCGGCATCAGCAATATTCTTTTGCCCCACCTGTTCAGCGATCTGCGCCAAAGTATACCCCTCGGGTATAGTCAGTGTCACATTAGTGGTATCACCACTGGCAATCAAGTTAGCAATTTTAATCAGGCTATCCTTGGTAGAAATCTCGTAAGTACCCGGCTGCACCACCACTTTGCCGGATATTTTTAAGTAGGCTTTGAACCCCCAGGCCGAGCGGATTAATTGCCCTTCTTCTAACCGGCGCGCGATCGAAGTGATGCTTTCGGCTGATTGTACCGTAAATAGTTGTGGGGTACCGGCACGGCTGATAGGGGCGAATAGCCAGAAATAAAACCCTGAACATAGCCCAACAATTAATAACCCTCCGCCTAAATAAAACCAACCTATGCGTTTCATAATAAATCTATTTTACCATCAAAAAACTCCTACTGATGAAGGAGCTCTTTGATAAATAATGATTGATTAATGCCGATCGAGAATCTCTTTTAGCCCGATCACAATCAACAAAACCGGCCAATAGGCCAATACTTGCACCGGTAAGAAGCCCAAGTTAGTCCCTAATAAAATGAAACCGACTAAAACTAACAACAAGATATAAAACCAATCATTGAAAATATGCATACACGACTTACTATCTTTGGCCATTTTGTTTCCCTCCTGCATCTTTAGATGTGCTCCACTTCCCGATGTCCGCCAGCTGGCGGATTCGGGACATCGGAGCCACCTTTAATTTTTAATATAATTATTAACCTAATAATTTCAATGCTTCTTTGACCTTTTCTTCTAATGGTGCTTCCGCAGAAATCTTTCTAATTACTGTGCGGATTTCATACATATTATAACCTAAACCAGCCAAAGCTGTGATAATTTCTTGCGAACTTCCTTGCATTTCGCCGGCGCCAATCTCACCAACCTTGGATTTTAATTCCAAAATAATCCGCTCGGCGGTTTTCTTGCCGATGCCGCTCACCGCCATAAAAATAGCGCTGTCGCCGCACCCAATGGCCGAGCGCAGTTCCTCGATTTTACCCGCCGATAGCACCGCCAAAGCAATTTTAGGACCGACTCCCGAGACGCTGATCAATAAATTAAATAGTTCCAATTCCGAGAGGGTCATAAACCCATACAACGACTGGCTGTCTTCTCTCACGATCAGTTGAGTGAATAGTTTAACGGGTTGGTCGAGGATGGTTTTGGCTATAACATCGCTCACGACAAAGATCTTATAACCCAACCCGCCGGCCTCTACCACCAGATGGTCAATCCCCTTATGAATAATATTCCCCGATACCGACGCAATCATATCTCTATTCTAACATCCCGCTCTGTCATTCCTATACCCATCCGTCATCCTCAAGTCGGACCTGCCTACCGGCAGGCAGGAGCAAAGCGCTCCGACATTGGAGATCTAGACAGAAAAACAAACAAAAACATTTTTCTGTTTCTGTTCTTGTCTGCCTGCCTGCCGGTAGGCAGGGATTCCGGGTCAAGGAACGTCAGACGTTCCAAGCCCGGAATGACTGATGAGATACAGAGTGGGAATGGATGGCGCAGATGGCGATGGCTAAGGCATCGGCAGCATCATCGGGCTTGGGAATAATTTGCAGCTTAAGAATGGTTTTGACCATCCGTTGCATTTGTTGTTTATCCGCTTTGCCATAGCCAGTTAGGGCTTGTTTAACTTGCAGGGGAGTATATTCGGCAATCTCTAAATTATGTTTGGCGGCGGTGACTAAAATCACTCCGCGCGCTTCCGCCACCGCAATGGCTGTAGTGATATTCTTCGTAAAAAACAATTTTTCTACCGCCACGACCTCCGGCTGATATTTCTTGATCAAAATCTCCAGCGATTTAGCAATAGTGAGCAATCTTTCAGCAGGGGAGATGCCTTTGGAAGTTGAGATGCACCCACAATCCACATATTCAACCTGCCCTTTAGCATCTCGGACTACCCCAAAACCCGTCGTCGCCGTCCCCGGATCTACTCCTAATATAATCTTAGTCATTGCCCTTATTTTACACCCCTCCCCGCTGAATCCTCTGGCCTCCCTAACCGGCCATTGGAGGAGGGATGTGATGAAATGAGTAAAATCTCTGCGGGTGGAGCTATGTCTGAGCCCAGCAGGGCGAGTTTAGCGAGAACACCCAGAGATTTTACCATTGAATAATCCCGACGAACTGGCCGGGACTTTGGTGTCACCTTTCTAGAAAGGTGACAAAGAAAATGTTTTATTGATTTTATAAAATCAGGGGAATCTATACTCCCACCTCCCCCCGCCCCTCCTCCGGCTCGCCTCGCTTCCGAGTCGAAGCGGGCAGGAGGGGATTTAATAAGGTAATCCCTCCACGTTGCTCGGAGAGTAAATTAATCTTCGAGTTTAGACATAACTTCGTCGGGCACATCTAAAGTACTGGCCACTTCGGTCACATCGTCATACTCATCTATTGCGTCCAAAAAATTCAAGACCCGGCGAGCCATATTGGGGTCGGTAATCACGGTTTTGCTTTTTGGCACCAAACTTAAAGCGCTCGAAGTTACTTTAAAGCCATTGGCTTCCAATTTATTTTTTACTTGATCCAATAATTTCGGTTCGGTATATACTTCTAACACATCTCCGGCATCCGAAAAGTCCAAGGCCCCAGCATCAATGGCAGCTAATTCAAGGTCTTCAATATTACTCGGTTTAGTAATTTCTAATACACCACGGTTCTCGAACTGCCACCCCACCTGTGTCCCAAAAGTCGCCCCGGATTTGTTAAAGATATTGCGCAAGTCCGATACCGTCCGATTCTTATTATCCGTCAACGCCTGCACGATCACCGCCACATTTCCCGGCGCTAACCCTTCGTAAGTAACTTCTTCTAAACGGCTGGCTTCTTTATCTTGCCCGCTCCCTTTTTTAATGGATTTTTCAATAGTGGCAAGGGGAACATTAGCCGACTTGGCTTTTTGCACCGCCAGTTTCAACTTAAAATTCATCGCAGGGTCAGCCCCGCCCCGAGCGGCTACTTCAATAATTTTGACTAATTTGGTAAACAAAGCCCCGCGCCTCTGGTCTAACGCGCCCTTCTTCCGTTTAATTGTGGCCCATTTCGAGTGTCCAGACATAGAAACTCTTTATATGTCCAGTATAACAGAACGGGAAGACACCTGAAATAACCTTGACTGGGAGTGAATTTTTGGTATGATGAATCATCAAACGAACCTTGATGAAAACATATTAAGGAGCTTATACCATGGTAACCATTGAGTATCCTTTGTGGACCATCTTTTTGTGGGCGCCACTGATCGGCCTGTTATTGGGCTGGATACTAGGCAAACTCAACAACTTGTACACAAACCATGTCGATGATACCAGCCCGGTTTTTCTCTTTGTGCTCATCGGATTGGGTGTGGCGGTCTGGTTTGTCGCCAATATCTCTTATGCGACTAGCACCCTAACTGACCGGGGCCTGGCGGTAACATTGGACATAATTGTGCTTGTAGAATTTGTTGCGGCTGGAGCTTGGGCGCTTTTATGCGAAGTCAAATAAACCCAAGAAACCAGCCGGCCCATTTTGTACCACCCACCCCATCAAAGGTGGGTTTTTTGTTGTGGGATAATTTATAAGATTCTGGATGCGCCTACTGGCTTACCAGAATGACCCTCCTACGCCAAGGCTACGGCGGGCGTTGCGGTGGGTAGATCCTGCCTGCCCGGCCAGGGAATCAAGTTCAGGATGACGGAGAAGACAGGTCAGAATGACAATAGGGTAGAATAGTAGTTATGGCGGAGTTATTAGACAAACTGAACCCGGAACAGATTAAGGCGGTCCAAGCTACAGAAGGGCCGGTTTTAATCCTAGCCGGAGCCGGTAGCGGCAAAACCAAAACCCTCACATCTCGGGTGGCTTATTTAGTCCAGACCAAAAAAGCTACTCCGAGCGAGATTCTGGCCGTTACCTTCACCAACAAAGCGGCAGGGGAGATGAAACAGCGGATTATGCACCTGTTGCGCCTTAAATCCGACAAGGCCTTTCATATCAGCACTTTCCATTCGTTGTGTTCGCGGATATTACGGAAAGAATTACAACAAGGTAGTCTTTTAACTAACCCCCCGGAAGATTCATCTGGGGAATATACTCCCTCCCCACCTAACCTCCCCTCAGGCAGGGGAGGAA
>DQGN01000033.1 GCA_003524745.1 Patescibacteria group bacterium | reverse complement strand
TCATCCGCCGGATAGCTATAATAATGGTCAACGCCATATAAACATGGCTGTTATTTCGCGATATAAGTAGGTAGAATAAAGATATTCCTTAGTTATTTTTACTATGCCAGCTCGTCAGCCCAAATCTAATTTGATAACCGATCGCATCCACACATTAATTGTCTGGTTGATTGGAGTGATAGCAGCTAGCGTGCCACTCTGGGTCCCCACCTATATCTTTATCGGCATTTCCTTTAATAAAGCAGCGCTTTTCTATGCTCTGGCCACTATTTTAGTGATCTTGTATCTAATTTTAATTTGGCGAGATAAAAATTATTTACCAAAATTTAATCTGGTTGGCTGGAGTTTTGTAGGATTGGTAGTGGCTTTAGCGGTAACTACCCTCACTTCGGTTCAGCCCTACCTTAGCTTTTGGGGGACATTTAATCGTACCGATGGTTGGATAATGTGGCTTTATTATTTAGTTTTTTTTGTTATCGCTGCCAGCGCGGTTGTGACTCGGCAAGATTGGTGGCGAGTAATTGGTGTTAGTGTGATGGGTACGGCAGTAGTTGTCGGTTATGGTTTAGGCCAGGCCGTGCTTTGGCCCGGTGTCGTGGCATCGCTGGATCGTTGGCGCATCGAATCGACTTTAGGCAACCCGGTATTTCTGGGCGGATATATAGCATTGTCTTTGCCCATGACTGTGGCCTGGGCATTAACCAGACGCGATCGTTGGTGGCGCTATATCGGGTTAATAGCAGTGATTTTAGAAATATTAGCTGCGGTGCTAACTTGGTCGCGAGGAGCTTGGTTGGCTATTATTATCAGTGGATTAATTTTTGGGATAATATATCTCTATTGTTTCCAGATATCTGGGATCGTTCGGGCAGTGATCACGCTTATTATAGGAGTTAGTGTTCTATGGGGCGGGCTATGGATAGGACAATCTTCTCCGGAGCAGTCTTGGCAGTACCAAGCCTCAAATTATTTTTTACGAGCAGATTCACTAATGCTCCGCTCCCAAATCTGGAAAATCGCTACGAAAGCTATTTATGAACGACCCCTGCTTGGGTGGGGTTTGGAAAATTTTAGTGTGGCGTTTGATCGGCATTATCAAGTTGCCCCTAATCGTAATGTGCCGTTTGCAGAAGCCCATAGTGACCGTCCTCATAACGAGTATCTCGGCATGGCGATTAATGGGGGTGGCTTGGCTGTGTTGTCCTATATGATGCTGTTGCTTTCAGCTATCTGGTTGGGTTATCGGCAGGTCATAACGTCTGCTCGTCAACCGCAAACTCGGGCCGAAGCCGTCTTTTATTTAGGCTGTTTGGCAACGATTGTCACATATATGACATTTGCCCTGACGGCATTTCAATTAGTCGATATTATTCCCTATCTATTATTATCATTAGCTGGTTTAGGACAGATCTTTTCTGTCCCGCCATCTACACATCGGATCCGGCGTCCGGTTTGGTTGGGGATAGTCTATTTAGTCATTAGTATCAGCCTCATCAGTTTGTCTTATTGGTCAGTTATCAAACCATTAGTGGCAGTACGATTAGCCGACCAAGCTAATGTATTTTTTCAGCAACGAAAATTCTCGGAGTCATGGCAGTTCTTCCAAAAAGCTCTGGCCCAAGAATCTTATTTATCTAATATAATTCGTGTCCAAATGTTGGCTTTGGCAAATAATCAGCGTGAAATATTCAACACTTTACCCGAATTTAATAATTTTCAGCGTCAGTTAGTTAGTTTATTGCCGGCCAATCATCAATCCGAGCCCTATAATAGTTATCAGTACCTTGTTTTTGGTATCTATTACGGTCATTTAGCAGAGATCTGGCCAGAGTTTTTGAGTAAAGCAGAGGTTAGTTTTCAACACACGGCCGAATTAGCTCCTCGTAAAGGTGAAACTTATTGGCAGTGGGGGAATATGTATGGTCGCATAGGTGATATAGCTACAGCTAAAGTAAAATACGATATAGCCTTAGATTTAGAGCCCTCCAACACAATAATTAATTATCAAGTGGGCAAGTGGTATCTGGCAATTCAAGGTGATTTAGAGCGAGGTTATGCTCTCATTCAAAAAGCGCTAGATGATGGGTATATGCCTCGCATGGATGACATCAAGCCGGTAGCTCAATTTTTGGAAGAGAGGGGTAGGTTAAAACAGGTTGAACAAATTTATCAGACTCTCATTGCCAATAACCGGATTTACTCTGATCTCGATTTGGCGCAGGCCGAGTTGGCTGAATTCTATCAACGCCGTCCAGAACTTCTTTAGATGGCGAAGCCAGGCGTAGCCCGAAGGGCGAAGACTGGCGGAAGCGACGGGACTCGAACCCGCGACCTTCTGCGTGACAGGCAGACGCTCTAACCAACTGAGCTACGCCTCCCCCAACACCTAACGGTGTAATTAACCAATTGCCAATGTCACCAATTACTCAATAGCAGATAGGAAATTGGCTACCGCGTTATTTTAGTATATCCAGGACGATTGTGCCAGAACTATCTGCTGTGGCCCTAAACGGGGTTGATTTAGTCAATTCAATAATCAAATCAGAACTGTCGTCGTCGTTTTGCTGGACTTGGGCAGATTTAATGAGATCAATTTCGTTATCGCGAGCCCCCTGGAATACCGCTAAAGGCTGATTGGTAGGGATATTATTCACAACCGTATCAATCAGAGCAACTTTAATTTGATATCCGTCCGGCGTGTCGTTGCCTTCGATCACGGTGTAGGGGATAGTAATCTTTTCGCTACTGGCGGTAGACCGGTTTAATTCCGTATCTATAAATAGGCGATAGTATTGGTCTTGATCAGTAGAGCTGACATTGGTTAGTATATGAAACCCGCCGATATTCCCAAAAATAATCTTGCTGTTGCTAAAACCATTATTAAGGGAAAGATTAATGTTATTTGGCAGGGGTTTTCCAAGAGTGCTGAAATACCCGTATAGTAGCAAAAATAATATCGTGAGGGCGGCCAAGCCAATTTTGGTGGTTTTGACACTCTTCATCCCGTTAGAGATTCCTGTTAAGTGATAAATAATGCAGCAAACAAATCATAGTGTTAGTTAACCCCGTTAATATTATTAGCCATGCTATCTCTAATGGGATTCATTTGCGTTGTTGTTTAATAAAATCGACTAATTCCTCCGCGGTGACAGGTGGCTCGGCAGTAGCATCCTTAACTAATTTCACAATCAAATCCTGCACTTCGGCCGGCTGGGGGATATCCCGTAGTTCTATATTAACACTTCCAGCCGAAGCTAAGATGACATGGCCGAACCCAAAAGTAGTTGCGGATACTCCATTGATTTCATGAGAGATATCTTGGATGTGCTCCAATTCAATTTCAGAGACTTTACGCCGGAATATGCTTTTTTGATCGATATTGATTACACGCTTAGTGGTAATAATAAACCGATCCCGGTACCAGTTGAGATATTCATACACGATATAATTGCCCCAGAACACCACCCAAGCCAAATAAAGAAAGGTGAGGAAAGCTGAGTTAAAGATGTAAAAACCCAATTTGCCGAATAAGGGCAAGAATAAGACAATCAAAATCAAGGTCACGCCCTTAAAAAAAGGCCAGGCCAACACAAACCAGTGTTTGCGCAAAATTAGAATGATTTTTTCATCAGACTTTTGGGTGGGAAATTCTTTTTTGGGAGAAGGTTTTTGTGAACTGTTCATACTGATATAAT
>DQGN01000021.1 GCA_003524745.1 Patescibacteria group bacterium | reverse complement strand
CAACTTATTTGCACACCGGAAGACAAAAAGGATGCTGTAAAAGATATTTTGCGCCGCATAGTTCTTAACATGCAAGGTTAGATGAATCCCGTTAGCAGCAATTTTTATATAAAGCTCTTATGTTATCACGCTGAATTCTTGCCCCGTCATCCTGAACTTGATTCAGGATCTCTGGCACAGATTCCGGGTCAAGCCCGGGATGACGAAAAGGACAATGTTCAGGATGACGACATAATAAAATCGTCATAAATTCAGCATGACGGAAACCCCAATTCAATGCCTAAATTATTAACTAGATATCTTATTATTAACCGGCGGAAACTTAGTAGTTTCCTATTTCTAACGGGATGAAACTAAAGGCAATATATTTAGATGCCAACAACGATTTATACTCGACTCTCGGCAAATTAGAGCGCTTGGATGCCGAAGAAATTGTTTTGGTGATACCGAAAAGCTCGGTTTTGTTCCATAGTGTAGTCAATTTTAAGATTATTAAGTCAGAAACCCAGCGTCACAATAAAATGTTGGCTATAGTGACGGTGGATGCTAAGGGCCAGCAGTTAGCCCAACGGGTCGGTATTCCCGTATACAAAGATTTAGAGCTAAAGGAAGAGGATACCGCTCCGGTGACGAGTTTATCCTCATCGGCCAGTATTCCAGCTGCTGCTACTCCAGCCAGCGAGGTAAAAATTAAATATAAGCGCAAAGCCCCGCTCTCCCGTCCGTCTGCGGTTGCCCCGATGGTGATTGATGATACTACTGATTCAGTAGCTTCTCCCCGTCCTAAACCAAACCTGACTTATCTGATGCCAACAATGAAATTGCGGCCAGATTGGCCGCGCAATGTAGGAGTTGTCGGCTGGGTAGCCGGTTCCTTAGTAGTTTTAGGCGTAGTCATCTATTTGGTTGTCCCGCGGGCTACAGTTAATTTAGAAATTTCCGCCGAGGCTTTTGTGCACAAATTTAAATTGGTAGTAGCGGACGAGAACGATAAAGATGCTGCCGGACAAAATGTCTTTAAGGGTCGCTTTGCGGTTGTTGAGAAAAAATTAACCCAGAGTTTTGATGCTACCGGAGTAAAAAACAACGGCAATCAGGCTGGAGGCACCATCACCATTTACAACTATACCCAAGCCGCTCGTCCTTTGGGTTTACGCGCTCAAACCAGATTTCTCTCTCCTCTCGAACAGGTTTTTAAGTCGCAGGAGGAAATTCTGATTTCTTCAGCAGTAGTCGGTAGCGGTGGCAAGTTGGTTCCTGGTCGAGCTAAAGTGCGCGTAGGAGCGGAGGCAGGCGGCACCCAAGGCAATCTGCCAGCCAATACTAAACTGACTATTCCCGGACTGGGGTCTATCGGCGTGGATTTGGTCTATGCCATAAACGAAGACCCGTTTGTGGGCGGTACGGATGCCGAGGTAAAAATGATCACCGACGAGGACATCAAAACTGCCCAAGAATCCATTAGTAAGAATGTGTTTTTTGATGCCGAAGCCGAATTACAAAAGCAAGTGGGCAAACAAGAAGAATTAATCCCCGCCCTCATCCAAAATGATATTATTAATGTCGTGCCTTCGGCTGCTGCCGGCACCGCCAGAGAAAATTTCGATTTGGATATCCATGTACGCAGCTGGACATTATTGCCGGAAAAAAATCAACTCGACAATATTATTCAAACCACTATTACAAACATTGTTCCTGCCAACCGATCACTTACTCCGCAGACTTTGCGAGGCGCCAAGATTACTTTAGACAATTCTGATTTTAGCACACATATTATTGATTTTACCGTTACCATCGAAGGGTTGGTGGCGCCCAAAATTAGCGCGAGCGAATTGTCAGAAAGTTTGGCTAACCGCAGTTTAGATAGCGTTGAGAATTTATTTAATAGCATACCTGACATCCTGTCGCATAAGGTAATCTTATGGCCATTCTGGGTGAAAAAAATGCCGTTACTCGAGGGAAATATCAAAATAAATTTTGCGTACATCGGCAATGAAAATACTGGGAATTGATTTAGGCAAAAAACGCATCGGAGTAGCTTTAGGCGAAACTGAACATAAGTTAGTCGTGGGTTTGCCGACTATAATTAATAATCATGCTACCCTATCGGCATTAGCGGATATTATTCATCGCGAAAATATTCAGAAATTAATTATTGGTTTGCCGCGTACAATGACAGGCCAAGCCGGCAAACAAGCAGTATATACACGCAAGTGGGGCGAGATGGCTGCGCGTATTTTGCAAATAGATATTGCATATACTGACGAAAGATTAAGCAGCAAAATGGCGCGCGATAGTTTGGCAACCTTAGGCAAGGCGCTTAAAAAAGAAGATATCGATCAGGCGGCCGCGGTTTTTATTTTGCAGGGGTATATGGACAGCCTGAAAAACTAATTTGACAGACCCAGAGGGGTGATTTACAATTATGGCATAGTTATCCAAGAGAGGTAAAAAATGAACAAGTCGCAAATCATCGAATTAATCTCCCGCAAAGCCAATGTGTCCAAGAAGACGGCCACCCAGGCCATGGACATTTTGGTGAATACCGTCAAAAGCAATTTGGCGGCGGGTAAGACTGTGACCATCACCGGCTTCGGTACATTTAGCGTCAGTTCGCGTACTGCCCGCAATGGGGTAAATCCCCAGACCGGCAAGCCAATTCGGATCCCCTCTTCCAAAGTGCCTCGGTTCAAGGCCGGGAAAGCTTTGCGTAGTTTGATCCACTAAGGTCGCCAGTTGAGATAGTACGAACTTCTTTAAAGACGGGTGTAATTTTGTACGCCCAAGTTTTGCCATATAATGTGATTATCAAACTTTACCTATGCGGGTATCGTATAGTGGTAATACCCCAGTTTTCCAAACTGGCGCCGGGGGTCCGATTCCCCCTACCCGCTCCAAGCTTCGTCCCTCCCCAATTTCTGTGCGTAATCAGCAATTGCTTGCTATGATCAGGGAAATTGTGGAGGGACTACGCCTGGCTCCGCCGGATTAATATAAATAATGACCCCATCGCTCCGTTACTGCTCCTCTCCAAATTACAAACAGGTCTTGCGACCTTCGGTTTGCAATTTGGTTATAGGAAAAAGGACAGCACCCCTTAATGCTCTTCTCTAATCCGCCAGCAGGCGGAACAAACAGCTTTCAGCTTCGGTTGGCGATTTGGGGGAAAACAGGAAGTCCCAATCAGGTTTACCAGAAATTTGGGGATAAGTGGTCAGGTCAATTATCTGGTTTGTTACAGCTGGAGCGGATTTTTGACAATTGACACCGCTATGTTTTTGTGATATAATAGATAAATAGTTAGATTTAATAGCTGGTTGGCAAAATAAACACAAAATGTTCGATAAACTTAAAAAAACATTATTAGAATCGGGGTATCAGGTAATTTTAACTGATAACGTTGCCCGCGGTCGGGGTAGGGCCCGCGGGGTTAAGGGTTACATTGTCCCTGATGACTTGCGAATTTACATCAACAAGAGTATTGGCGTGAACGATCGGGTGGAAACCCTGATTCACGAGCTTTTACATGAAGTCTATCCTACTTGGGGCGAACAACGGATAAATCGATCTGCTAAAAGAACTTTTAAAGATTTGACGGTATCCCAATTAGGATTTTTACAATTTTTCATTATGGCGCCCATTGAGATTAAGCGAATGCTTAAAGCCAATCACCTCTCCCCTGCCTGTTAAGTCTCATAACTAAGATAGCAGCTTTGCTCTGGCGCCGTAGACAGAGCTTTTTTATTTTCTCCAATCGTCATTCTGGTAAATCCGCTTTGCGGATGCATCCAGAATCGTATAGTATAAGATCCTGCCTGCCTGCCGGTAGGCAGGGACGAGGCCAGAATGACGAAGTAAGGAATACTTCGTCAGTTGAGGTATATTAATATTAGTCGCCAGTTTGATATTGCCCCTTGTAGCTCAACGGATACCTGCCTGCCGGCAGGCAGGGAGCATGCTCTTCCTTGCCCTGCCAAAGCCAGCCCTCGTAGTTCAATGGATAGAACAAGAGACTTCTAATCTCTCGATCAAGGTTCGATTCCTTGCGAGGGTACCAGCGGGCGACGGCGGGTAAGGCGACGATAGGGGTTCGCCCCAGCATGCGCGGGGCGCCCTGAGAGTTTAGGGCGATTCCTGCCGGGGACGCCACAGAGCGACTTCGTCGCAATTACCAATTATCCAATGTGCACCAATGTCACCAATTAGAAACAACCACTATTCTTGAGTTAATTGGAAATTGGATAAATTGGTGAAGATTGGTTAAATTAACTCCGGAGGAGTTTAACATGGTGGTCGTAGCTCAATGGCAGAGCATCTGTTTATATTCACAAGCATTTATTTGACCATATTGCCCCAGAGTCTTACTATGGGGTTATGCCATATGTAGAATGTAATGTTTGTCAGAAAGAATTTTATGCAAAACCCCGTCACCTTAAAATTGGTTGGGGGAAATATTGTTCGATTGAATGTCGATCAAAGGCACAATTTAATGGCAGTAATTTAAAGTGTGCTAATTGTGGGGTATCAGTATATAGAACTCCCGCTAGTATCAAAAGGTCTGTTAGTGGTCAATTCTTTTGTTCTAAAAGTTGTCATTGCGTTTGGGAAAATACGAATAGTCGTGTTGCGGAGCGGTCTCCTCGTTGGCAGGGCGGCCAAAATATTTATAGGCTAATTATGGATCGAGCTGGTATTGTTAAAGCATGCAATGAATGTGGCATACAAGATAAAAGGGTGCTAGAAGTACACCACAAAGATAGAGACAGGAATAATAATCAGTTGAGTAATCTAGTATGGTTATGTTGCAACTGCCATCGAATAAAACATTCTGAACATAAAAAAGACATGGTGGCTTTCGTCTAATGGCAAGACAACAGTTTGTGGAACTGTTAAAAGGGGTTCGATCCCCCTAAGCCACCCCACAATAATCTACAAATGAATAACGCAGAAATAAAAATAAGGCTGATCGAAGAATCAGACATACCTGAAATTGCGAGAGTATATGCAGATTCTTTTAATCGAGC
>DQGN01000009.1 GCA_003524745.1 Patescibacteria group bacterium | reverse complement strand
TTACATCGGGGCGCTTTCGCATCTCATTGAAAGTCTTGTCATTATCCGGCTTGACCGGATAATCCAGAAAGGAACAGAAAAATGTTTATTTTATTGTCTGCCTGCCGGTTTACTTGCCGTTAGGCATGGCAGGCACTTCGGTCGGGGGTAACTTTGTGTTCTCGTCCTGGCCATTGGAGTTTGAGTTCTGACTGGTCGAACCTTGGAGTTTGAATGCTCTTCTCTCTAACCGACCATTGGAGGAGAAGTGTCATTTAATGAGATAAATCTTGCGGGGTGAAGCCGTTGTTTGACCCCTCACTAATTTTTATTTGTCATTCTGAGCCCGTTCGGCTTCACTCAGGGTAAACTCCGTCGAAGAATCTGAAAATTAGTGAGGGGGAGTTCGGCGATAACACCTAAAGATTTATCCATTAAATAGCTTCGACGACTGGTCGGAGCTTTTACGCCACTTTTCTGGAAAAGTGGCAAAATAATTTTGACTACTTTTCCAAAAGTGACTAAAAAGCTCCATCACTTCGCCAGACAATATTCTGATCCTGTAAACCAGGTGGGTTCCCGCAACCACAGCCCGATTAGTAAGTCATATTTTTCTGCACACAACTTGCTAATAGGACCGTGGCAATGTAGGGATCCCGTATCAGAGTTTTGTTGGGTCAAAATTGCTAGCGAATGCAATGGAGTACTTATATTTTACCATGCCTAAAACTAATCCAGTCAAGGCAAAGTCAGATACTAAACTTAAAAAAGAGGGACGCTAGAGCCAATAATCCAATTAATCAAAAATATAATCGGCTCCAGCAGCCTAAAAATAATATTGATGCCAAAAATTCGCTCTGCGAACAACATTGTTAACAAAATCATTGGCCCGATTCTTTCAAAACTGGCCCACCAATCTACTCCTCCAAAAGTTAATTTATCAACAATCAAGTAAAGTAGTTTGGAGCCATCTAATGGCGGGACGGGCAACAAATTAAAGGCGGCTAAAAATACATTTAGTGTTACGACGATCGCCAGAAAATCAAAAACATTTCCACTCGGCGCCTGACCCGTTTGAAAAATGATGATGCGTTGAGGCAAAGCGAATAATAGCGCCACTATAATATTGCTGATTGGGCCCGCCAGGGCGATCATAGTTTCGCCCCAGACGCCGTTACGCACAAAGTGGGGGTTGTAGGGGACCGGCCTACCCCAACCGAATCCGGCTATTAACAAAACTAAACTACCAACCGGGTCCAGGTGGGCCAGAGGGTTTAGGGTTAGTCGGCCGGATAGTTTGGCGGTCATATCGCCTAATCTGGTAGCTATGAGTGCATGCGAAAATTCGTGTACTGAGATAGCAATCACCAAAGCGACGATGGCGTAGACAAAAGTATCAAAATGAGAAATAAGGCCTAGGAGCATAAAATTATAGTTGCTAATGAGATGGTTATCTGATAAGCTGTGGAGGTTAAATTAACTGTACGCATATGAGCCAAATTTGTCAGGTCTGCGGTAAGGGTAGTCAAACCGGACACAATGTTAGCCATTCGAAACGACACACGCCCCATACTTGGAAGCCGAATTTAGGGAAGATTACATTAAAGTTGGCTGGTGGTAAAAAGACTGTCGTGCTATGTACTCGGTGTCGGAAAACTTTATCAAAGCCCGTAGTCACCAAAAAGAAAAAGAGCTAATCGTAGCTCTTTTTACTATAACCAACTAATTTAGTTTCTCCAACAAAACAGTTGGAGTAATTGGTATAATATGAATTAGTATTTGTCATTCTGAGCGGAATGAAATGGAGTCGAAGAATCTTGAGATTCCTCGACCGTACTCGGAATGACACATGGGAAAATGCGGGTGTGGTTCAATGGTACCTGCCTGCCGGCAGGCAGGGAATGTAGCCTTCTCTCTGACCCTCCGTAGCAATTTTGCAGGTATAGTTTAGTGGTAAAATGCGACCTTCCCAAGGTTGAGTCGCCGGTCCGATTCCGGTTACCTGCTCCATAAGCAAAATTGCGAAGGATGGGCCAAGGCTTATTCATCAGCCATGAGTTCGCCCCGGCATTCGCCCCGGCATCCGCGGGGCAAGACGGGGCGCCATGAAAGTTTAGGGCGATTCTCCTCACCCGCTCCAAGAAAGTTATAATAAATAAAGGCGGGGTGTGGCCTAGTGGCTTAAGGCGCACGTCTAGGGGGCGTGAGATCGCGAGTTCAAATCTCGCCACCCCGACCATTGAAAAAGATAGATAACCACCATAGACACGAGTGATTTTCACAAGGGTCTATTTTGCGATACAATAAGAGGTCTTTACACATTGACATCTATCATTTTGTTACAAAGGAGGGCATTCCAGATGCCTACTCTCAAACTCATTAGTTTGTTGTATCTTCATAAAGATCGAAAAAGTTTCATTGCTAAACTGAACGGGTTGTTGAAGAAGGCTGTCGGACAGCTGCTGATTGTTAGCAAGTACGAACACCGCCAGACCGTATGCCATTTTACATGGGGGGAGTACGAATATCAGTTGGCCGGAGTTAAACTTTTTATTATTCCGCCCGACTGCACGGTCAGAAAAACAAAGAAGGGGTTGGAGTTCAAAGACTCTCAAAGCATTCTTCGCTATGCCATGATACCGCCTGATCGGCTGCGGAAGTTTAAGAGACGACTTAATGGCCCTCTGGATTTAAGCAGAGAAGATTATTTTGATTGCCAGGCTGACAAAATTATCATAGGCAATGAGGATGTCGATCTTTGGTTGATCAGCAACAGCGAGTGCGCGATAGATTTCTATGATGCGCTGGGCTACCTAGGCCTGTCAGACGACCAGCTCACAGAAATGCTACCATATTTCTTTGGAATCGTGTATCCTTCTGCTGTTCATTTGCAGCAAGAGATCAGCAAGATCACCGGTAGACGCTAATTAATTGTACCCTACAAAAAAGCGCCACTTGGTTTAGTGGCGCTTTTTTATTATTCCAGAGCCGATTTGGTATATTAGATATGTTGTCTTGCGCCGGAGTAACTCAGTGGTAGAGTAGCTGTTTCGTAAACAGCAAGTCGCGGGTTCAAGTCCCGCCTCCGGCTCCAGTCATATCTCGTCATCTTAAAATACCTCTCGTCATCCCGGACCGGATTGCCAGAGGCAAATCAGGATCCGGGATCCCTGCCTACCATGCCCTCACGGTCTTCGACTCCGACCTTTCGGCCACGAGCTCGTGGCCGAGTGGGGCTTAGACTCGAGGAGCAGGTAAACCGGCGGCAGGCAGACAAGAAAGCAAACAAAAAACAGCAATCGTCATCCTGACCCTCTCCCCGTCATCCTGAACTTGATTCATGATCTCATCCGAGATAGGATAAGATTCTGAAATAAATCCAGAATGA
>DQGN01000039.1 GCA_003524745.1 Patescibacteria group bacterium | reverse complement strand
TCATCCCGTTAGAAATAGGAAACTACTAAGTTTCCGCCGGTTAATAATAAGATATCTAGTTAATAATTTAGGCATTGAATTGGGGTTTCCGTCATGCTGAATTTATGACGATTTTATTATGTCGTCATCCTGAACTTGATTCAGGATCTCTTGCACAGATTCCGGGTCAAGCCCGGAATGACGAAAGGGACAATGTTCAGGATGACAGGAAGAGAATATAATGTGCTAATATAAGAGCTTTTATATCAAAGGTACTTCTAACGGGATTCATCTAACCTTGCATGTTAAGAACTATGCGGCGCAAAATATCTTTTACAGCATCCTTTTTGTCTTCCGGTGTGCAAATAAGTTGAGCCAAACCAAGAGCCGTCAAATCGCTTAGGCCGATCTCGACCTGATTGTGCAACACAAGATTAGGAATCTCGGTCGGGGAGACAACTGCTGGGTACGGTTTTTTGACAAAAGGAAGTTGTTCCGCCCAAGATTTAGTCAATAGAATGTTTTTTACCTCGGGCAAAGCCGCCCCTCCGCCAAACAAAAAGACTTTGTTGGGTAAAACATCGAGATGGCTAAATTCATCTAAGCTTTCGGATACCCCGCGCACCCAAATCGCAGCAGAACTTTTTAAAATAGCTTTGATTTTGCTTTCCGAACGCTTATCCAAGAGGCCGTTACTATAATCAATTTTAATCTGTTCTGCTCGTTCGGGCGAAACTTTTAGATTATTAGCTAAATTTTTAGTGTAAGCCGTCCCGCCAAGGGCAAAGTTTTGCATCCCGAAGATTCCGCCCTCATTCACTACCGCTATATCGGTAGTATCGCCGCCGATATCAATAAAAACCGCACTAAACTCGGGGTTATCTACCAATAAACTCTTAGTGAGAGCATAAGGACCGGCTGCAATGCTAACTAAATCAAACCCTAAAGCATCGGCAATCGCTTGCATCGCTCCCAAATGGACCAACGGGGCAAAAGCATTAAAGATACTGATAGTGATCATCCCACCTTGGAAACCTAACGGATGACTAACTTTATAGCCGTCTATCCGCGTATCTACCACGGTGGTATTAATTAATTTAATGCCTAATTGGTTGTCTTCTTGCTCTTTAGAGATTAGCCCTCGGATTTGCTCAAAAGCCTTCCATTGCGCCTTATAAATAATGTTTTTTAGTTCGTTGGCATCGATTTGCGCCTCCGGTCGAGCCCGGTGGTAGTGCACCGTCGTAATCAAACTCTTTACCAGATCTCCTGATAAGCTCATGACTACCTTTTTGGGCTGTAAATTAGCTTGTTGAATAGCGCTATTCACCGCTGTTTGCACATCCAGAGCTACTTCCGGGATATTAATAACCATGCCGCCCCGCATGGTGCCATGACGATGCCGGGCTGTCCCGCTGCCCCAAATAGCACAGCGCCCTTCTTGTTGTCCGCAGACTAAGGCTTTGATCTGTTCTGTCCCCAAATCCAAGGCGACATAAACTTCCCCCTGACGTTTTGACGCTTTTTTTGCAGCAAACCAAGCCATTTTGTAATTATTCGATCACAGCTCTAATCCGGCGGATGCCGGCAGAACTGCTTTGTTCTTTAATAATTTTAAATTTCCCGATCTCTCCCGTATTTCCGACATGAGGACCACCGCATAATTCTTTGGAGACAACCTCATTGTCATCTTTATTATATATGGTATAGACATTTACGGGATCAGGATATTTTTCCCTGAAGAAAGCGACCGCCCCTTCTGCTAAAGCTTCCGCTAATGGTTTCGTCTCTTGATGCACGGGCAATTGTTCCGCTATTTTGTTATTTACCCATTCTCCGATCTGTTGTTTTTCTGTGTCGGTTAACGGACGCGAAAAAGTAAAATCAAATCTTAATCTTTCCGTATTAAGATCCGAACCGGCTTGTTTCACGTCTATCCCTAAAAACTGCCTTAAAGCGGCATGGAGAAGATGCGTGGCAGTATGATATCGAGTAATAATTTGTTTATCGTCCGCGGAGACGGCTGCCCCCGAAGACAGGCCATGCCCGCCAAACTTTTGCTCCACTCCGGTGCGAGAAACATCCTGATGTTGCTTAAAAGCTGTTTCAAAATCAGCTTCAAATTGCTTTTCATCCAGCTGTTTGCCCGCTTTTAACATCTCTTCTTTGATGACATCGATCGGGATACCGAAGGTCGCGTAAAGATCAAAGGCCGCCGTTCCGGCAATGGTCCCTGCACCAGCAATTAATTTATCTAATTCATGTCTGCCTTGGGTAATTGTTTTCAAGAATTTATCTCTTTCCAATTCAGCCAACTGGAGGATATTGCGTTCCTCGCGAATCAATCCAGGATAAAATTCGCCATACCACGAAGTAATAGCAGTGATGATTTCAGCAAAGCCAGCCAAGGCTTCTAATTTATCGAGATGTAAAATGGCTCGGCGGAGGAGTCGGCGCAGCAAATAGCCTTGTTCTTTATTGCTGGGCTGAATATGATCAGCTAACAAGAAGACGCTGGCGCGCAAATGGTCGGCAATAATGCGCACCGACCGGTCGCTCCCGATATCGATTTCGGGGGTATGATCGTGAATTTTATCAACAATAAACTGTAAGGCATCGATGTCATAAACGGTGTAAGCTTCGGGAGTTAGCGCCACAATTAATCTCTCTAAGCCCATGCCAGTATCAATACCAATTCCACCCGCCGCCGGGCGCAATGCGCCATTGCTCTCGCAATAAAACTGATTAAAAACAATATTCCAAACTTCTACGCCATCAATATAAAATTCGACCGTAGGACCGCAGGGCCCTTCGCTGCCAGTTGGTCCCCAAAAATTATCGGTATCGGGTTGAGCAACAATTTGCGTTAAACCAACATCGGTTAAACTTTGTAATACTGTTTTGGCTTCGTCATCAGAAAAAGTTCCGCTGCGATTGCCGTTATAATAACTCGCCATAATTCTATCCGGCGCTACATTCAGCCAAGCGGGCGAGGTTAAAAATTCCCATCCCCACAAAATTGCTTGCTGTTTGCTTACTTGGCCATTAAAAGCAAAGTTGCCTAACATTTCAAAGAAGGTTAAATGCGTAGCATCGCCCACTTCATCAATATCAGAAGTCCGAAAACATTTTTGTACACTCACTACTCGATCGCCGTAGGGAGAGGGGACACCCGTATAGTAAGGTTTAAATTGTTGCATGCCGGCGGTAGTAAATAAAACCGACGCATCATGTTCAGGAATTAAAGGCGCCGATGGCACAAGTTGATGTTGTTGCGCCACAAAGAATTCTATAAATTTTTTTCGAACATCAGTATAATCCACGAGAGGATGTTATTAAGAATAAACCTACTACAACCATTATAAAAATTCCGCTATGGTAGTGCAAATTTTCCCCATAACAAAAAGCGCTTTTAAGGCGCTTCTTGTTGATTCGTAAGAATTTACTTACTTCTTTTTGCGACGGGCAGTTTTTCTTTTTTTAGGAGCTGCCTTGCGCTTTTTGGGAGCTGCTTTTCTCTTAGCTACCTTGCGCTTGGGAGCTGCTTTCTTTTTGACCGTCTTTTTGCGACGCTTCACAGCCATTGCACCCTCCTTGGGTTTATTAATATTATTCTTAATCGTTGCGTAATGTTGCAACAATTAAAATTATAAATACTTTATTCAACAAATACAATAGTTTATTAAAACTTTTTTCAAAAATGACGAAGTTATATTATTTCATCATTTATATTTTCGTACATAATCTTATATTTTTTTATTTTTTTATCATTTATGCGCAGTTTTGCCTAAAACGAGCGTAGCCAGCTTTTGATTTAGCAATAAGCAGCCCACAAATCCGTCATTCTGGGGAGGCCGATGAATATCGGCTGACTCCAGAATCGTATAATAATCAATCCATACGATCCTGGACAAGCCAGGATGACGAGAAGGATATTAGACAAGGTTGGTCTGAAATCCGAAATAACAGGTAATATAAAAACTTTCATCGCGATGATGAAAGTTTTTATTGATTTAAAGTTGTAAGAATTTTAAATTAATTACTCCGGTTTCTTCTCTTTTGCTTCACCACTTCCACCCCCTCCTTCAGCAGTCTCTGGTTTTTCTTCAGTAGCTTCCACAGAAGCGATTGCCTCGGCTTCAGTAACAGTCGGTTCGACTTCTTCGGCCGCCGGAGGCGAAACTACAACGACAGAGTCTTCTAAGTTGTCCAGGATCTCGACCGCACTCCCGACTTGCAAGTCTTTGACCAGTACCGCATCATCGATATTAGCCAATTTAGACAAATCAACCAAAATCTCATGGGGCAAATCTTGCGGCAAACATTCGACTTCGATCTCATTCTTATTGGTGACAACAATCCCGCCGAAATCTTTTACTGCCGGCGCCTCACCCGTAAATTGCAACGGTACAGTCACACGCAATTTCTCACCCGCGCGAATTTTGTAAAAATCAATATTCAAATACTCTTCTTTGTCCGGGCTAATTTGCACATTCTTGATTAACACCGGATAGGGAGCAGCATTATCGACGCTCAAATTAATTAAGGTAGTTTCTCCCGCTTGTTGGTATACTTTATGGAAATCAAGCCAGACTACAGACAAAGAGGCTGGTTCGATGCCTTTGCCATAGATGGTGGCTGGAATACTCCCTTGCGCCCGTAGGCCCCAAGGGGTACCTTTGGCTTCCCGGAGGNNCCCGTTAGAAATTAGATAATCTTAGGATAACACAGGCAACTATACTCCCAAAAACCCTGCTGAAGCAAGGTTTTTCCTTTCACCTATCTGATGGAGTGAAATTATCGGCTTAAAAACCGGTCAAAATTATCCGTGGCCTGATCTAAAGCCATATGGATATCGATCACATCATCATGGTTAATTCTTCGGCAAAGCGACTTGTCTGGGTCTGATTGTAATTTACGGGTTTTGATGACCTGCTTTTCAATCCCGTCTCCCGAGAGGATATGACCATCACCAGTCGCGACTGCTACGCTGGCAAAAACCGGCGTGCTGCACTTATGGCATCGGAGGTGCAAAAAAGTCATTGCTTCCATCTGGCCAAGGTAATGAATATCATCCAGAAAATAAGCCGAGGAGCAATTCGGGCAACGCATGACATCTTGGAGATTGGCAACTAATTTTTCGAACTGCTGCTCATTCATTTTTATTTTTGATGTTAGTTTTAACCTCTTCTACAAATTATATTATCGTACCATATTATATCAGTAATGTCAACTATATTTTCGCTTCTTCGGTAAAAATACAGTCCTGATCAGGATAATCATAATGAGGCCAACTATCCCAAAACAGACCAATTTCACCCAAGTGCCCGATAGCAGCGCCGTTACCCCAAACGCTGCCGAGGTGATTAAAATCAATTTCACTACCGTTAGGTGGGGAACCCCGGCATCCAACAACCGGTGATGCAGGTGTTCGCGGTCAGGAGAAAATGGAGAACGCCCTTGGCGCAACCTGCGCCAAGCCGCCCATAACAAATCTAAAATCGGGAAACCTAAGATCAGCCCTGCCGTAGCCACCTTGCCGCCGCTGATAATGGCTAAAGCGCCGATGAGAAATCCCAACAGATTACTGCCCGAATCTCCCATAAAGATTTTAGCGGGATACCAATTCCAATATAAAAATCCGCCGATGGC
>DQGN01000034.1 GCA_003524745.1 Patescibacteria group bacterium | reverse complement strand
AGTTCGAGTCTCTCCCAGGGCACCAAAAACATATCAACAATTCTTTTGATAGATTTTGCAATATCACATTACAAAATTGCATTATTAGCGTTCATTGCCAATTGCTGATATTAGCTATATTGAGTATAATAATAAGGAACATCGGAACTTTGACAATCATCTGTCGCTTAAGGAAAGTAACGATGTTTAAATTTCCTGATAGCAAAAGTTATTATTAATTTATATTAATTTGAAAGGAGTCGACTATGCAAGGAGACAGTCTTCTTAATAATTGGGGCGCAGCCGTGCTGACCCCCTTGCAAGACATTTGGTATCGCTTCCTGGTCTTTTTGCCGAATCTGATCGGCGCTCTCTTGATCCTGATTATTGGTTGGATTATTGCGAGTGGCTTAGACCGGTTGGTTACCCAGATTCTTAAGCAAATCAGACTTGACGCAGCCCTCAATAAAGTTGGTGTGCGGGGCTTTTTCAAAAAAGCTGGTGTGGATTTCGAAACATCAGACTTTATCGGCGGCTTAGTCCGGTGGACCATCTTATTGGTGTCCTTCTTGGCTGCCGCGGACGTGTTGGGCTTGGCCAAAGTTACAGATTTCTTGAATGAAATCTTGGGCTATGTCCCGAATATCTTTGTGGCTGTGGCTATCCTCTTAATAGGTATGCTGGCAGCAAATTTCTTCGCCCATGTTGTCCGAGGTACTGTCGGAATAGCTAAGATTAAATCAGCGAATTTCTTGGCTACCGTTACCCGTTGGGTTATCTGGATCTTCACCATCTTAGTAGCTTTGAATCAACTTGGCGTCGCCAGCTTGATTATTAACTATCTGATGATGGCTATCTTCTTTATGATTGCTCTCGCCGGCGGTTTGGCCTTTGGTCTCGGCGGACAGAAAGCCGCTTCCGAAGCTTTGGAAGATTTTCGCAAAGAAATCAAACACCGCGATTAATTAAAAATTCAAATATCCAAAAACCCACTTTCGCTAAGTGGGTTTTTGATTAGAATTAGGATAGGATGGGTTACTTTAACTCACCCAACTTTACCGTCACCTGCGCCTCCTTGCCATTACGCAAGAGCTTGATTGACACACTGTCACCCGGCTTGTATTTGCGCAAAATAGAAATGATGCTGTGGTCTTTGTCAATCTTCTGGTTATCTATACTCACAATAATATCTCCCTCTTTGATTCCCGCCTTAGCCGCCGGGCCTCCCGGGGTAACTGCCGGCTGATCGGGAGTATCCCCCGCTACCACCAAAGCCCCCGCATTGACCGACAAATTATTCAGAGCTGCCACTTCTTTGGTGATATTAATATATCTGATCCCCAACATCGGCCGAGAAATTTTACCCGAAGCGAGGTAGGAAGCAATGGCCGATTTGGCGCTATTAATCGGAATAGCAAAACCAATCTGGCTGCCCTGTAAATCAATTGCCGTATTAATGCCGACGACTTGCCCCGCTAAATTAACCAAGGGTCCGCCCGAATTACCCGGATTAATCGCCGCATCAGTTTGAATGAGCCCTTCCAGCTTCTCTGAAGCGCCGTCGCTGCCACCCGCCGTGATCGACCGCCCCATCGCACTGACTACTCCGGTTGTAACCGTGTTCTGATATTCTCCCAGCGCATTGCCAATAGCGATGACTCTCTGCCCCACTTTTAGAGCATCCGAATCCCCTAAATCGACGACTGGCAAATTAAGAGCATTGATTTTAATCAAAGCTAAATCGTTCAAAGAATCTACCGCCGCTACCTCTGCGTCATAACTTTTGCCATCGGCCGTTAAGACGGTGTATTTGGCTTGTTCGCTAACCACATGTTTATTTGTGGCAATAAGACCATTCGCTTGGATAACAAAACCGGTCCCGGCGCCAGTCTGTTCAAAATTGCCAAACAAGCTGCGCACATTGCGGGTAGAAACAATGCTAACTACCGAAGGAGAAACTTTTTCAACAGCCTTGATAATGGCCGAATCCTCTTGCAGAGTAACGGTAGTCGTTCGATTAACTCCATCTGCAGATAGACTGTTTGGCGTCCGATAAATACCACCCCAAGCTATTAAGGAGACGATGAGGGCACCGCCGACCACTCCTCCGAACATGCCGTACCAAAAAGNNTTATAAAATGCTCGGCGCCAACACAAACAACCAGTCAAAGATAAACAATGCCAACATCAGTACCAATGCTATTCCAATATATTCAAATACTACTCTGACCGTCAAATTGCCTTTGAGATAATGCAGCACTAATTCAGAAAAAAGATAGTAGATCACCAATAAAATAAAGGCCTTAAAATAAGCATTTTTATTCCAAGCACTAGTTAACCAAACCACTTCTTCCCCAACCAAAGCCAAGACAGCGGCATACAACCAAAATTTCCCTAAGGGCAGATTTTGCCGCCAAAACAACAGATACAGCGCGAGAATCAGTTGTAGTGCCATCCCTACCATCAGCCAGGCTATATTGATAGTGTAAAATCGCACCATGAGCATCAGGGATAATGTGGCGACAAACAAGATCAACAAGTCAATTGACCCCAACCAATTAATCGCCGGCAAACTCCATTGCCCGGTATCTACCCGGTTTTGGTGACAATAAACTACAAATGCCACAATTGCTATTACGACCAAAATGGTGAGTTGAACCTGCCAAAAATTAAACAAGGAGAAAGCCAAAAATCCGATGCCGGAAAGCACCGCCCAAGTTAACTCTCCAGCAAAAGCTCCCACATTCCGACTTATCTTAGCATTACCAATCCACCAAGCGAAAAACAACACCACTACTGCCACAGCTATTAGCCACCACACTAACAACTTCGGCCACCAATACATGGTTTCCATAAGACCGATCAGCAACACTTCGAGCAAAAGCAGCTTACGAAACTTCCACAACCATTCCAGAATCATAGTTTAATCTGTTAAAGAATACTGGTTATTTATTGGCATCGCTGCCCAATACCACGCGAGCTAACGCTCCGCTAGTCGTGGTGACTTTATCGGTCGCGATTTCCGCTCCTAAACTCGTCGCCAACTTGCGGACCTCCCATATCCTTTGCCCATCGCTGATATCATAAACCAATGTTTTGGTTAATCCTTTGGTGGCGTTATTGCCGGTAGCCACCACTTTGTACCCCTGCTGTTCTAATTGAGTAGCTATTTTTTTGGCTAAACCAGCTACATTAGTGCCATTCAAAACCTCTATTTTAAGCGGTTCTTTGGTGGTTTGTTGATCCAATTCTCCCGGGCTGATAGTACCAGACAATAATTTAGCTACATATTCGGTGATGGCTTTGTAATCATCCCCGACTGGCAGTAAGACATAGATCTCGTTAACGCGCGTCCCGTATAACAATCCGGTAGGAGAATCATCAAACACTTTATTGATTAGTTTATTGACATCGAAATCTTTCATCAAGCCAACTAATCGCTTCATTTCGTTAATTTTCAGATTGGTGGACAAATGATCAGCCAAAATATCCATGATGGTGATGGCCTTGGCTGGGTTACTTAACCAATCCAATTGTTTGGCTTTATCCCGGATGGCTAAAATAACTTTTTGTTGGCGAGCAGCCCGATCAAAATCCGATGTGCTTTGACGTGACCGAGCAAACTTAAGAGCCATAGCGCCATCCATAGTATAAGTCCCGGCCTTGATCTCGACTGTTTCATAGCCTTTATTTGCCGTTGGATACTTATCATCCCGCAAATCTTTATCCACCGTTACCGTGATGCCTCCCAATTCGTCAATCAATTTTTCGAAGCCAGAAAAATCAACTCGGACATAATAAGGTATTTCTAACCCCAAAATGTCACCGGCCACATCGGCGACAGTTATGTCGCCGCCCCCGGCGGTTTGATTATTGCCAATTTCGTAGACCGCATTGATTTTGGTGTTGCCATAAGTGGGAACTTTCACATACAAATCTCTCGGCAAAGAGAACAAGAAATTACTGCCTTCTGGTTTGATGGACAAGCTGGCCACTATTAGTGTGTCGGTCAGGTCGGGTCCTTCTACACCATCGCCCGCTCCCGGCATCCCCATTAGCACAATGTTGACTCGGCCCTGATCTTCTCCGATCAAGGTGGCCGTACTTAAACTAAACAAATCTTGAAACAAAGTGTCTTTGTTAATCTGCCAGCCACTCAACGCTAATTTAGTAGCAAACCAACCTAAAACTAATAGAATAACTACCACTAAACTAACGCCCAAGACGCGACTCCCCCCGCTCCGCTTTTTGATCACATGCATTTCGGTCGGAGCAAAATCGACCTCTTCTTCTACCTGACTACCTGCCTTACGAGCACTACTAATACGAGAATGTGTTTTAATATCTTTCTTTCGAATAACCATTATAATTTATTAATGCTTAATACCCCCTTAATATATCAGAAATGAATTGACAAAAAAATATATAGATTATCACAATGGAGGCAGGCTTTAGTAAATTTTAACTTTGCCCTACTGTGTTACCCAGACCAAAATTACGCCTACGCTCACTTATCAAACCAAATTTCTGGATTATAGCGCTACTTTTATTAATCGGGCTGATATCATTAGTATACGCCGATGGCCTCACTATGATCTATCAAACCTGGAACAGTCTAACTGCCCCCCGAGTTAGTTTTATTGTGAGGCCGGAAAAGCTTTATCTCCCCGCCGATGGAATCAGCCAATTATATATTGATGTGCAAGTTAAAGATCGTCAGGATCAGCTTATCAACGGCGCTGAAATCACAGCTACTATAATTAATGGCGAAACCGTTCTTACCGATATGAGCAACTTCCCGACGGATCTATCTAAACGCGTATTAGTACAAGCTCCCCAGCAACCCCAAGCCATCACTCTATCTTTCCGCTATCAACAATTAATTAAAACTATCAGCTTAGAGGCCTTTGACCCGACTCCTCCGTTAGCGCCCATTATTAAGGCTCCCATCGACCGTACCGTCTTCACTACGGCTACTCCCATTGTTTCGGGAGAGGCCCCGCCTAACACCAAAGTAGAAATATATATAGATGGGGTGCTGAATACTGTTATGCCTGTTGATGAATCTGGCCAATTTGCTCACGAATTAGAGGCTGCCGTCAAAAAAGGTCTGCACAAGTTGTCCGCTGCCACTATGAATAAATACGGTACTAACAGCAGCACCACTCCCGCTATATCAATAGAGATCAGGACACCTGACCCCGAAATAGATTTACTGAATTTACGTATTAAACCCAATCCAGTAACGGCTGGGAAAAGCTTCCAATTTTTTGTGCCCGTATCGGGCGGCACCAAAGAAGTCACCCTGCTTTTAGATAACCAGTCCTATGCCCTGCTGGACACCAACAATTCTAGCGTATTTAGCGGCAATATCCCTGCCCCGTACAAGGCTGGTCTTTATCAGATATCTTTGATTATTACTACTAAAAGCGGCGATAAGGTAATAGCCGAAAAAATAGCTCCCATAACGGTAAATTAATGTTTTGCCCTGGTTGACATTTTACCCTATATATGATAGGTTTATATAAGCCTATTTGAGGCCGTATAAGCTGTTTGGAGTTACAACACAAAAGATACTTCTTCTTAAAGACTTATCTTTAAGAATAACCTCTATTCTTAAACTACGAGGCAACTTATTAATAGACCTTCTCGTCTCTCGTCGCAACGCGCACGTCTCCAAAAACGAGAGAAAAAATTTGATCCTCGTCCTTTAGCCAAAGACCTTGTCCACCAGCTACGCCATAAGCGGAGCGGTTTAAAGAACATCCGATTAACTAGTCGGGTCAAAGACGGCCGGCAAGTTAATTTGCATGATTTTTCCCGTAATCTGTCTTTGCATAACACCCGATGGTGGGTCATTGGATTAGCGGTAGTAGTCTTGGCAACTGGTTTTAGAGTCTACCCTCCCCAAGATATCGGCGGAGTAGGCAGCTTACAAAGTCCTCGTTATAAAACTATCGCCCAATTAGCGTCGGCTGATGGTTTAGACAACCTCGGGGATCCCCTCTTCGTCCATGACGAATACACGATGCAATTGGACAGCAACGGCGACTACTTTTTCAAAACCGGACAAACTGAAACCATTATCAGCCGGAGCGCGCGCAAGGAGACTATTAGGTACACCGTGAGAGAGGGCGAAAACCTTAATTCTCTGGCTAATGATTTTGGTTTAACTGTTTTAACTATTAAATACGCCAATAATCTTAATAGCAACACGCTAAGGGTCGGCCAGGAGTTACGTATTCCGCCTATTGACGGTTTGTATGTGCAGGTTAAGAAAAACGATACCTTGGGTGGAATTGCCAATAAATATAAGGTTAAGGTTGAGGATATCCAAAAATACAACGAGCTGACAACCGGCGATCCCATTCATGTCGGACAAGAGTTGTTAATCCCCGGAGCAGTCGTACCTAAGGCCCAAAGCGTTCCCATAGCTGGCGGGAATGTTAATGTGCCTGCCTTCAGTCCCGGCCAGTTACCCGGCAAATTCATCTGGCCAACAGAAACACCCACCCACTTTATTAGCCAAGGTATCCGCAGGGGACATGTCGCTCTCGACTTGAACCGGTTAAACGGCCTGGGTATCTATGCCAGCGCTGCCGGAGTAGTCCAAACCAAAACTTACCGAGGAGGTTACGGTAATCTGGTTATCATCAACCATGGCGATGGCTGGAGCACCTATTATGGCCACTTGAGCCAATTTAAGGTGAAGAACGGGGATTATGTCCAGCAAGGCCAGTTAATCGCCATTATGGGTACCACTGGGCGTTCTACTGGCGTTCATGTTCACTTCGAGATTAGAAAACAGGGCACGCCCCAAAATGTATTGAATTACCTGTCCCGCTAATAAAAACTCATACTCTAATAACCACACACAGACTCTGACTATCGCAGAGCTGTTCCTGATTCGGAATCTTCTTGTTTGTGTTTTCATAAACCATCGTTTGTAATTCAAGCGTTTTTCTGTTAACCCGGGCATTGGAGCCCTAAGCGTACTGCAGACAGAAAATCGCCGTTGCGCAGCCCGTTGTCTGTTAGGGCGAAAGCAGTAAGGAGATTTTCTGCTACTGCAGAGCGAGAGCGACTGCCCGGGACTTTGGAGTCACCTTTCTAGAAAGGTGACAAAGAAAACTTTGGCGGCGCAAACGGGTGGCTAAAAGATGTCGTACAATATAAGTAATGAGTGGTATTAATTCGTATATAGACGATTTTCTGGATTATTTAGAAATCGAGAAAAATCGCAGCCCTAAAACCATCGAAAACTACGCGCACTACCTGGCGCGGTTTACCGAATTTGCCAATGAAGGCAGACAACGTTTCTCACCAGCCCACATTACCCTCCCGGTGGTGCGCAAATATCGCTTATACCTTAACCATGCCAAGGACCACCAAGGGCAACCGTTGAAATTAATTACCCAGAACTATCACATTATCGCTTTAAGGGCATTCTTAAAATTCTTGGCCAAACAAGATGTTAAAACATTGCCGGCAGAAAAAATTGAATTAAGTAGGATCAGCGAACGCCAAGTGGATTTTTTAAGCCCCGACGAGTTGGAAAGCATTTTTGCTGCCGTGCCTCATAATAATAAAATTGATACTTTGCGTGATCTGGTGATTTTGATTGTTCTATTTTCCACGGGTCTACGAGTATCAGAATTGATCAACTTAAAACGCAAGCACATCGATCTTAAACGAGGTGAATTTATGGTGCGAGGCAAGGGCGATAAGCCCCGTGTAGTTTTTCTATCTATAGAAGCGCGCAATTTGTTAGATAAATACTTCCGTCAGCGAACTGACAATGCTGAAGCCGTATTTATCGCCCATGCAGGTCCTACTCAACACCAGCCATTAACTGCCCGCAGCATCCAGCGGATCGTGCAAAAGTACGCGACAGCGGCCGGTATAGCCAAAAAAGTCACTCCTCACATTCTGCGCCATTCTTTCGCTACAGACTTACTGATTAATGGAGCAGACATCCGTTCTGTCCAAGCCATGTTGGGCCACTCGTCTATTACTACCACCCAAATCTACACTCACATCACCAACAAACAACTAAAAGAGGTGCACCGCGCCTTCCACAACCGCCGCAAAAACTCCAAAAACTAAAACTGCAGGACTTCTTCTAAGAAATTGCGCGAGCGCAACTGGCGCTCTAATGCATATTCCATTAAAGAATTGGTTAGCCGAGTGATTTTAGGAATATCATCAACATAGGACTGATTCATCTGCAACGACTTGCAGGGATTAGCGACTAAACAACGCAATAAATCCAATTCGTTTTTATTCAATCCGACCACATGGTGGTCATTTGTCAGATGCTCCCCATCCAGCACACCCCCTAATACCCAACTGAAACCAAATTTGGCCTGCTCATCAATTAGTTTGTTGCAGACAATACATTTATCCAATTCGGGGCGGAGCCCCAGAATGCTCAACAGATTCAATTCAAAAAAGCTTTTGATTAAATCGATGGGTAATTTTTGCTGATTAATTTCTCTGAATACCGAGTGGGTTAAATCAAAAATTGTATCTGCATCTTGGGTTTCTTCCACTAACTTATCAATCAGCTCTGCCACATAATAAGCTAAACCCAGCCGATGCAAGCTTAAACTGATCTGCCGAAAACTTTCGATCGTGGAGGCCCCAGTAACGAGATCCAGATTTCTGCCTTCGGCTAACATATAATCGTTATATCTAAATAATTCCAAAAAACCGCCTAACTTGGCATTCGGCCGCCTCATCCCCTTGGCTATCACCCTGATTTTCCCCCGATCGGCCGTTAAAATAGTTAGTATTTTATCGGCTTCTCCTAAATTAATTCTTTTGATAATGATACCTTTGGTTTTGATGGTTGCCATACTCTTATTTTATCAGAAAAGCCAATCTGATTGCTAAACCGCCCCATATCTGTTAATTTACTTAATGTAAACTGATAAATAAGATACTCCTACCTCTAAAAATTGGCAATTTGTTAAAACCCCCTCCTAAACCTCACCTTAATAAAGGGGAGGAAAGGTGGGGATGTGATTCTTCTTCTATCAAATTAGCGCCGTCAAGCGCTTAAAGAACGGATTGGTGGTTATCTTCCCGCCGTACAAACCTTAAAATTTGGGTGAGTAGTTCAGTGGTAGAACGCTGTCCTGATAAGACAGAAGTCGGAGGTTCAATCCCTCCCTCACCCACCAGGCTTCGTCCCTCCCCAATTTCTGTGCGTAATCAGCAATTATTTGCTATGCTCAGGGAAATTAGGGAGGGACTACGCCTGGCTGTCGCGCCAGGCATTCATTAATTAAAAACAAAATCTGATGAAATTTTTATTTTTCGTAGTCGGTGTTTTCGGGGGAATTCTCTATGTTATTTACCACCGCAAAATTACCGAGATGATCAACATCCCTATTGGCTGGGCGGAGAAATATTTAGGTCCGGCTGGCACTTATACCGCTCATTTATTATTTGGCCTGCTGGCAATTATTTTGGGGTTCTTGTTGGGATTCGGGGTTATTGATTTCGGAGTTTAATGGGCCGATAGCTTAGCTGGTAGAGCGCCACATTTGCAATGTGGAGGTCCGGAGTTCGAATCTCCGTCGGTCCACCAAAAATTAAATTCAGATTTGATTTACTTACTGTAGAATATCAGGCGCATCTATAGTGATCGCCTTAACCTCGGCATTGCTTAATAAAGCATCTGCTACTTTGGTTTCGATCTTTTCACGGATTAACCGTTCTAATGGTCTCGCACCAAATACCGGTTCGTAGCCCTTTTCTACCAAGGCAGAGAGGGCCTCGGCAGTTACCTGCAGAGCAATCCCCTTATTGCTCTGCAAACGCTGTTGCAAAGAATTGATTTTAAGTTGAGCGATCTGCCTGATCTCCTCTATTTGTAAAGGTTTAAATACTACAACTCCATCAAACCGGTTGATAAACTCCGGCTTAAACTCGGTTTGAGTCAATTTTTGAATTAACTCATTTTGCAATTGGCTATAGGGTAGGTTAGCTCTCACCGATTCTTCAATAAACCGCGCTTCGGCATTAGAAGTAGCAATGATAATAGTATGGGTGAAATCGATGGTGTTACCTAAATTGTCTGTCATTTTGCCTTCGTCTAACACGCGCAAGAATACGTTCAAAATCTCATCATGAGCTTTTTCGATTTCGTCCAATAACACCACGGTGAAGGGCGTTTGCTTGACCGCCTCCGTGAAGGAACCTCCAGCCAAAGCAATATCGCCAGCCATCACCGGCGCGCCTAACAAATTATGGACAGATTCCCGCGTCTGGTATTCTCCCATATCCAAACGAATGATCTTACTTTCATCGCCAAAGTAAGCCCAAGCGAGACTCTTGGCCAGCTCGGTCTTACCAACACCGGTTGGCCCTAAAAATAGGAAGGTGCCGATCGGTCGTTTACCCATCTGGGAAATCCCCAACCGTGCCCGTTTAAGGGCTTCGACTACTGCCACCACAGCTTCGTCCTGCCTGATTAATCGACCATGAATTTTATCCGCTAAACCAGTTAGTTTAGTTTTTTCTTCTCCGCTAATTTCACCGAGAGGCACGTTGGTCTTAGAACTCATGATCGCCTTAATTTCATCACTCGTAATTACGGCAATGCGTCGGCGAGCAGCGTAGGCGGCAGCTTCATCCAATATATCTTCGGCCTTGTCGGGTAATTTGCCGGTATGGATATATTGTTGGCTCAAATTAACTGCGCTTTTAATAGCGTCTAAAGTAATCACCACGCCTTGGCGAGCTTCAATAGCATAACTTAAATCTTCTAAGACCAATATGGCTGCTGGCAAATCTAACTCGTTAACACTTACCCGCGAAAACCACATCGCCAAATTAGCATTATTTTCGATATACTTTTTATAATTCAATGGGTCAGAGGTACCGATTAATTGTAGGCGATTATTTTGCAAGGCATCCAATAGAATCGCTGATAAATCAAAGCCGTCGCTGGTTTTTGATTTACTTAATTGATCAAGATTGCCAATAAATAAAATGGTGTTACCGGAACCGGCTGCTTCCCGCATCGCTTTCGTAAATACTTGTGGGAAATTTGGCCCGCTCGCACCCAACATCGCCCCCACATCCAAAGAAATTAATTTATAATCAACCAAACTAGGAATATCGCCCTTTAAGATCCGGAGAGCAACTTCCCCTACAATCGAAGTTTTTCCTACTCCCGGCTCTCCTACCAGAACCACGCTGTTTTGTTGGCTTTTAGACAGAATCTGCACAGTTTCCTCAACTTCTTTTTGTCTCACTTTGGCCGAGGTTAAATAGCCTAATTTAGCTAAATCAGTCAGATTTCTACTAAATCTATCCAGGATGGGGGTAGCTTTAGCCGTCCAAGTGCGATTTAAATTTTTCTGGGGCGTCAATAAATCATGCAATAAACCGAATCTCAATTGCGGTTGCCGGTAGCCTAAGGATTTTTCTGTCCAGCCTACGACGGCTAACGCCTCGTCGGGAGTAATTTTTTCCTCGGCTAACAAGGCTTGCCAACTGGCGGAAGTCGCGATCATTCCCCGCAGCATATCGCTCCAGCTTACTCGCCGATTTACTCGGCTGGCTAATTCCCACGCTTTCACTAAAGCGCTTTTAGCATCTTCTTGAGATAGGCCGGTCAAGAGCGTCTGGATGTGATCCTGACGCCAGCCTAATCTAACTAACATCCATTGAGTCGAAGGATAACTTAATCCGGCTTGGAAAAGATTTTGGGTAGTTAATACTGAATTATCCCCCCGGAGCAACAATGCCCGCCAAAATAACTTGCGCGTGGGCCAATCTAAGTAAGTCAGGAAAGGTTGATCTGGAGCCATTTCGGTTGGATAGCCCGCCAGTTGTTGTATCCAATAACTTAACATGACTCCTGCTCCAACCAGCCAGCGCCATAATACCGTGCTACTTAAAGCTATAACGATATTGCCGCTAACTGACAAACTCCAGAATAACTCTACGGCACTTGTTGCTAATAGAATAACCATGGCGCCAATAGACACCCAAAAACTAATTTGGATGGATCTCACCCAACTATTTTGGGGCCAACGGGGAATCTGGTTGTGACTCATGTCCGTCATGGTTTTAGATATTGCTTTTAAGACCAAATAAAATTAAGGGCAGCAACCACCAACCAATAATTAAACTTAAACCGATACCCGCGATTAATATGTATATCAACACGGTCATGGCCAAGCGCGCTCCTCTTAGCAAAAATCCGACTGCCCGGCCGCTCCAAGTATAATCACCAAACATCGGCTCTACGCTCAACCACAACCGAAAATTAGCTACCAATTGTAGCCCTTCATCAAAATCCACTAAAACATTTTTGGTTCCGATCAAAATGGCTGTGGGTACTCCCATCGCCCACCAATCCAAGAACTTGAGGATTCGTTTTAAGGGTACCATTACCGCCGAAGTCATCTTCTTTATATTTATTTTTATATTATTGTTTTATTATATCATAAATATCCAAAAAGGTCAAGATATTCATTTTCCCCTGTTAAATACCTGAACTGCTTTCGTTTTCGGCTTAATCATTAAAACGATATTATTTAATCAAAATAAAACCCCGGTGAGGGGTTTTATTGTTTTAACAGCTAAAGAGTAATCAGTGAAGTAGACTCTGTTGTTACTATTGGTACCTGTAAAAACAGGTATCGGTCATGCTAGTAAGCTAGAACGTTAGTAGTTGGGTGCCAGAAACAAGGGTTGGCCTTGCATCCAGCAACCAACCACTAACCTTCGAGTAGCTCCCTAGAAAGGAGGTGTTCCATCCGCACGTTCCCGTACGGATACCTTGTTACGCAGATTGTTAATCTCTTATTACTAAGAGTATCGGACTATGTCTTCATCCATTTTTCAATGGAGCTAACGTATAGTCTCTACGGGGTTAAGGCAATTTGCCTGTCCGTCCGAAGTTCTGTAAATACAGAACGAAGGAGGATATGCTTCCTTGGATTTAGCAAATCTTCATCACTAATAGTGACTAGCCTAACTTCCCTCGGCGTTGTCCTCCCACCACATGGTAGGTTAGGAGTTCACCGATATAGTTAGATTTTACCATGCGATTACTCGCATGGGAAGCCGTTAAACTTCACCCCAATCATCAGTTTCACCTTAGTTCTTCGTAGAGAAGAGTTTCGGGCGTCCCTGACTTTCGTGGTGTGACGGGCGGTGATTGCGATTAGGTAGTTTCTATCGCTCCCCACTGGACGTGCGCGTCTAACGCATCCAGCGAGTCTCTATATCTAATTGATTTAATTTTTGCTATTCCTGCTGGTGTCAGATGTTCTTTACTGCGGATCATCTCGGCCACCCGGCAGAATTTCTCGAATTGCTTTTGCTTCTTGGCCTGCAATGGATAACGTTGGAAAAATGGAATTATTTTTCCAGCTATATCCGAGAAATTACTGACTTTATACTTTACATGTGGTCGCCAATTATCATATCGTTTGTAATCCAACTGATAAATATTGCCACAACCGAGTATATTCTTAATTTGCTGAAGAATAGCTTCATCATCTTCCCGAAGTTCGATCTCAAATATCAATCTGACTTCCGGTAAATGTTCGCCGTTTTTATTGATAGTGATGCTAAAACATCCTTCCCCATCAACGAAACCGACAATGTAATGTGGATCTAACATAGAGTTCACCCCTTCATCTACTTTAATTATAAAGCAAATTACTATGGGATCAGCTGACTTCCTATCGGCGCTAACCAACTACTCCTTGCCAATAGGATCTCCCTGGGTCACTCATCGGGCTATTTCCGGCATTCCTATGCGAGCTTTTCAAAATTTCTTCCCTTGTGTACACGACAAGGTCGAAACACTCTTTTAGCATAAGACTGTCATTTGTATGTTGAACCCTTCAGGCTTTTTCTTACGAAAGAAGCCTTGTTCTCAACTATGTGCTTTCGTGATAAGAAAGCTCAGTTGGATTTCCACCAACTAGTCCGATGCGCTGCCAGGCGCATTTATTTTGTACAAGACCCGAGAACGTATTCA
>DQGN01000026.1 GCA_003524745.1 Patescibacteria group bacterium | reverse complement strand
TGCATAAAATAGTTCGGGCCATTCCAAGCGGTCGCGTGATGACTTACGGGCAGATTGCAGCTTTGTTAGGTTATCCCAGAGCCGCTCAGTATGTGGGGTGGGTGATGCACTGGTCAGATTTTGAAAAGATTCCCTATCAACGGGTAGTTAATCGGTTTGGCGGCCTTGCTTCCGGCTATACTCGCGGCGGTCAGCTTGCCCATAAGTTTGATTTAGAGTTGGAAGGAGTAGAAGTTAGGGATGATTTCACAATTGATTTGGAAAAATATCTTTGGCAGCCTCCGCAAAGCCTGATCCCCCAGGTAGATGATGCTACACTATTGGAGGAGTTGCCTTTCTCTGCTAAATTAGTTGGGAAACGGTAATTTTAATAATTAATGCTCCCGTAGTTAAATGGACAGAACATAGGATTCCGGATCCTAAAATGTAGGTTCGATTCCTACCGGGAGTACCAAGCTTCGTTTTGCAAGCTACGCTTGGCTACGATATCCTTCACTTAAGTTTCGGATATCTTGCCAGTATTAGTTTACACAAAAGAAACTTGTCCTGCATAGCCAGTAGGGCGACGCATGGACAGTTCGCCTGGCTTTGCCACATGATTATCAATTATCCGATGTGCACCAATTAACAGTTGGAGAATAAGCCCCTATAACTCAATGGCAGAGTAGCTGCCTCTTAAGCAGTAAATGCAGGTTCGAATCCTGCTGGGGGCACCAGGGCCTGTTCGTCTAGTGGTTAGGACGCAAGGTTTTCATCCTTGTAACGGGGGTTCGATTCCCCCACAGGCTACCAACTCGTGATAGGTTATATTGCTCGAGGAGCGGAAGCAACATGGCTTTTGAGGACACATACAGATTAAGTTCCCATGCAGTAGTTACGGACGAAGCTGGTAGGATTTTGCTTCTCCATGGTACTTATAATACTGACTCCTGGGGTTTGCCTGGAGGCGCTGTCGATCCAGGTGAAACTATCGATCAGACACTTCATCGCGAATGTCTAGAAGAGCTTAGTTCCCCAATAAGAATACTTTATTTGAGTGGTATCTATTATCACAAGAAGTACAACAGTCACGCATTTATTTTTAGATGTGAATTAAAATCGGATGTTATTCAATTAAGCTCAGAACATTCGGAATATAAATATGTTGAAATCCCAGAGTTATCGGGGGTCCAAAAGAAAAGAGTGGAAGATTGTATTAATTTTGAAGGACAAGTAAAAACTGCTGTATTTGAATGATCGAAGCCTGCTCGAAGTGCCCCGATATGATAATCTGGGGATAGCTTAGAAAGAACCAATTTGAACTTGGATCTCTAAAAGTATCAGTTCGAGATGGGCTACTAGCCGGATCATACCTTTAATAGGGATTTTTGGGTAAATAGTTGACAGCAGAAAATACTATGCTAAATTAGCGTTATGCCTAAAATTATTTAGGTGATCATATCAAGGAAGTTTTATTAATTAATTGGAGGAAAGATGAACGACGAACTCGACATGAATCTGCCCATGGACGATATGGGCGAAGAGGATAAAGATTTAGAGGGGGCAGTAGTAGAGCCTGCCAAAAAAAGTGAAGAAGATGAAGATTGGGAGGACGAAGACGACGAAGTTAGCGCAGAGGATGTAGCTAAGGAAGAAACCAAAGAAGATGAAGAAGAAATCGAATTTTAATTAGAAGTTAGTTTATTAGGTATTATCAATGGCGCCCCGATGTCTGTCGGGGTGCTTTTGTATGTAGGAGCTAGTGCTATACTAAAAAGAGCTAAAATAATTTAGGTATGGTTTATGATCTAATCATTATTGGTTCTGGTCCAGCTGGTTTGACGGCGGCCTTGTATGCCTCTCGGCGGTTTTTAAAAACTTTGGTTATCGGCCAGATTTTAGGCGGGCAAGCCATTTTGCCGTCTTGCGTCGAGAATTACCCAGGCGCTGGTAAGACCGATGGGCTCACGCTGGCTAAGGCATGGCAAGACCAGACTATCTCGGCGGGAGCAGAGATTAAAACTGGGTTAGTTACAGATATCAAGCAAGCTGGTGACGGTTTTGAAGTTAAGTTAGCAGATGGCGCAGAATACCAAGCCAAGGCAGTAATTTTGACTATGGGGAGGAATCCGCGCAAACTAAATGTGCCGGGAGAGGTAGAATTTACCGGCAAGGGCGTGGCTTATTGCGCTACTTGCGATGCTCCCCTCTTTGCGGGCAAGGATGTAGTGGTGGTTGGGGGCGGTAATGCAGCGATCGACGCAGTTATTTTGTTAGCCAATATCGCCAAAAAGGTTTATTTGGTGCATCGCCACGATAAATTTAAGGCAGAGGCGGTTTTGTTGCATAAATTAGCTACTCTCACTAATGTTGAACAAGTTTTATATGCTCAAATTAAAGAAATTAAAGGGAATAATCTTGTCGAACAAGTTAAAATTGAGCAAATCCAAGACCGCACCGAGAAAGTTTTGGATGTGCAGGGAGTATTTATAGAAATTGGCGGCGATGCCAATACCGGTTTGGTAAAAGATTTTGTTAATCTGAATGAAAAACAAGAGATTATAATTGACGAACGCAATCAAACATCGGTCAAAGGGGTGTTTGCAGCAGGAGACGCCACGACCGTGTTGTTTAAGCAGATAGTTGTGGCTGCCGGCGAGGGTGCCAAAGCGGCACTATCAGCGTATAATTATATCCAACTCAAAAATAATAGATAATGAATAACTTCGCCTCATTGTCCACACCGCGGATTTTAGTTACTGGCGCCACCGGGCAGATTGGTTCCGAGCTGACTATGGCTCTACGCCAGAAATATGGCGGTAGCCAAGTCATCGCCGCTGGTCACACCACAGCGCCAGACAGTTTATTAGCTACTTCAGGACCTTTTGAGGTGCTGGATATTTTAGACACCTCGGCGCTGTCCCACATTATTCAAAAATACCAGGTTGATACTGTTTACCACCTGGTTAGTTTGTTATCTGCTAAGGGTGAAAAAAATCCAGATTTGGCTTGGCAGATTAATCTCATCGGATTAAAAAATGTATTAGATGCGGCGCGAGAGTACAAAATTAAAAAAATATTTTGGCCGAGTTCCATCGCCGTATTTGGGCCAGATACCCCAAAAATGAATACTTCCCAATCTACCATTCTCAATCCCACCACGATGTATGGATTAACCAAAGTGGCTGGAGAATTACTTTGCCAATACTATTTTTTGAAGTACGGCGTGGATGTGAGAAGTATCCGTTATCCGGGTATCATCAGTTATAAAACTGCTCCAGGTGGCGGCACGACAGATTGGGCAGTAGATATGTTTATCCAGGCCTTAAGAACAAGGGATTATACCTGTTTTGTGCGAGAAGAAACAACTTTACCGATGATGTATATGCCTGATGCTATAAGAGCAGCTATCCAAATTACCGAAGCGGAAGCATCCACTCTGCGGCATCGGCCAAGCTATAATCTTACAGCAGTCAGTTTTTCTGCTGGCGAATTGGCGATGGCTATTCAACAGCATTTGCCAGATTTTACCTGTGCTTATCAGCCGGACGAGCGGCAAATGATTGCTGATTCTTGGCCGCAAACTATTGATGATACTTTTTCCCGTAATGATTGGGGGTGGCAACCGCAGTTTAATTTAGATATGATTGTCAGAGACATGTTGGCTAACTTATCACCAGTAGAAAAATTATCCGTTCAGACTACCAACACCCACTAATAAAAGTATTTTTTAAATCCGATGGCTCAAATAAAAGAGTTTAAAATTTATTCTACTCCAACCTGTGGTTATTGCCACATGTTGAAAGAGTGGTTAACGGAAAAGAAAGTTGCTTTTACAGATATTAATGTGGCGGCGGACCCTGCTCGGGGTGTAGAAATGATTCAAAAAACCGGGCAAATGGGAGTGCCGGTGAGTGTGATTAGTTTTGAGGATGGCAAAGAAGAAGTGGTATTAGGATTTGATCAAGAGAGGATTGCGAAAATCCTCGGTATTTAAATTTGTCATCCCGACCGGAGTGGAGAGATCTGGTCGTTTTCTCAAACGACCCCTAATTTCTTGCCACCCATTTGCGCCGCCAAAGTTTTCTTTATTACCTTTCTAGAAAGGTAATACCAAAGTCCCAGCCAGTCGCTCCGGCTTGGTATTAACCAAAAATCTACCTTTCCGTTCTCTCCGGTGTAACCGGCTTCACGAAGCGGTAATTTTTGGAATACCTGACGCCTCCGTTCCAATGGCTGGAGTTAAGAACCAAAAGGCATCCTCCTCCAATGGCCTAGCAGAAGAAGAAAACAAAGAAATCAGGTCTGGGAGCGTAAATTATTGACTTACTTATTATTTCTAGGTACTATTATCATAGTACTGGAGACCTTTGAAAAGGAGGCTAAATAATGAATCTTCAGGAAGCGTTCGAGCACTTTGCAAAAACGATAGAAAATCGCTACTGCTCTACGGGCGAGAAACGCACGGTACAATACCAAGGGCGTGATTATTCTGTCAGTCCCCTGAAGTGCGATCCCGGTTGGTTAATGGCAATAACTATTGCTACTGTCGACTCCGAGCCGCGTTCGCAGCATAGTGAATTGATGGTTATCCCGGATAACTATCTGAAAGTAGAAGAGGGTACTGATCTGCTACGGTGGTCCTATCCCCCGGTTGGTCTACAGATTATTGATCAGTTTGAGTATGAGAGTGGTGATGTGCTGAAGGAGACCCCCTCGATGGATTTCCGCATCGACCTTCGTGCTGGTGTTGACAGAGACCATCCTTTTCCTTCTTTGCATCAAGATTCGCTAACGGTAGTTATGTGCGAGATTATTCTGGCAGCTCGGGAATTGTCCTCTCCTGAAATCGAGCTTCGAGAATGTCGAGGAGTAGAGGACACTGCCGCCACCGAAACATAATCAATCGCCGATGCCCCTTAGTTAAAATGATGCCCTACTCCGGGGCATCTTTCAGTTAATGAACTGTGGTTATCGATTACGGGCAACTTTGTTAATAACATGGTAGCTGAAGCCTTTGCGAGCAAGATAGGCCTTGAGCTGATCGGGGGTTTTGCTGTTTTTGAATTTTTCTACCAGTTTTTTAGCAGTTTCTAGTTCTTGGTCGGCAAGGTCAGGCCGGGACAATACTTCTCGGATGATGTTTTCGGCAATCCCCTTTTGGATGAGCTCGGCTTTGAGATGAGTAATGCTTCTCATTCTAGTTTGACTGCGCTCCCTGACCCAATGTTCGGCAAATTTTTGATCGTCTAACCACCCCTCTTTTTTTAGCCGGGCAATCGCTTGGGTAATTGTTTCGGAATCAAATTTGGCTTTCAGTTTTTGGCGGACTTCAAAAATGCTCTGGGGGCGAAAAGACAACAATTTTAGTACTTTGTCGTAGGCCTTGCCTTGAGTGTCTTGTTTTTTTAGCTCCTCACAGAGCTTTTGGGATATATCGGACCCCACTTTTAGGTTATGGGAAATCCAGGTGAATTTATCGATACCAGTTAGAAACTTATCATCCACAAACACATTCACCCGATTGGGGTTATTGGTTTGGCTGACAATTTGGGTTATCTCAGGCATTAGTTTATAATAATAATGATATTTTTAAGCCCTGACCCGTTAGAAATCGAGTTACCTCAACTAATCAGTATCAGGTAATAACCTTATTATTTCTAACGGGTTTCAGTGTAGTTTTTCTTAATTCAATCATATGGCCGACAAGCGGTATATTACAACCTCCATTGCCTATGTGAATGCCCAACCCCATATTGGTTATGCGCTGGAATTAGTGCAAGCTGATTGTTTGGCGCGCTGGTATCGCCTAAAGGGTTACGATACCTGGTTTTTAACCGGTACGGATGAGCATGGCAGCAAGATTGCTCAAGTAGCGGCGAATGAAGGTATAGAACCGCAAGCAGTAGCCGATCGCAACTCGGAATTGTTTGCTGCCCTGAAGCCCATTCTTAATTTGTCTAACGATGATTTTATTCGTACCAGCGACCAAGCAAGGCATTTCCCGGGAGCACAAAAACTATGGCAACAATTAGTTGCCACCGGCGATATTTACAAAGATAAATATGTTGGATTGTATTGTGTGGGGTGTGAGGCGTTTGTTACGGAAAAAGATTTAATAGAAGGGCGTTGTCCTATCCATAAATCAGAGCCAGAGCATATCGAGGAAGAAAATTATTTCTTCAGATTGTCTAAATATTCCGACAGGATTGCTCAATTGATTGAAAGTAAAGAACTGGAGATCATCCCTGCGGGTCGGGGCAAAGAAATCTTGAATGTGGTTAAATCCGGGCTAACCGATATTAGTTTTTCTCGTCCTAAGTCGAAGTTGCCTTGGGGAGTGCCAGTACCAGATGACCCCGACCAAACCATGTATGTCTGGTGTGACGCATTATCCAACTACATCTCGGCGATTGGATATGGGCAAGATGACAAACACCCCTCCCTCCCCCCCATTAGTAAGGGGAGGAGAAATGGGGTTGGGTATGTCAAAAACGAAGCCGAGTTTAATAAGTGGTGGCCGGCAGATTTGCATTGTATTGGTAAGGATATTTTGCGCTTTCATGCCGCCATTTGGCCGGGGATGCTGCTCTCCGCCGGACTCCCTTTACCAAAGGCGATTTTAGTCCACGGGTTCATTACTTCCGAAGGTCAAAAAATGAGCAAGAGTATCGGCAATGTAGTTGATCCGACTGAAGCGATGAAAAGATATGGTACCGATGTGGTCAGATATTATTTATTGCGCGAGATCCCGACAACTGATGATGGCGATTTTGCTTGGGCTCGCTTTGACGATTTGTATAATAACGAATTAGCCAATAATCTGGGCAACCTCCTCTCGCGGGTGGTTCAGATGGCTAAGAAATTTTCTGGCGGTGCTGTACCTAAAGTTACGGATGAGCCAGCTCCTGCCACCGAAACCACCATTGCTAATTATGAACAACATCTGGCCAAATGCGAACTGCAAAAAGCCGTGATAGCCGTGAATCAGTATATTAGCGAATTAAATGCGTTGGTAGATGCCGAAAAACCTTGGGAATTAGCCAAACAGAACGATCAGGAGAGATTAGACAAGGTGCTCTACCAACTCTTGGAGGGTCTTCGCATCGTGGCTTTGTTGCTGGCACCATTTTTGCCGGCTACCGCCGAAAAAATCTCGGCCACGCTGGGGCTATACGGCTTATCCATGATCACTAATTGGTCGGAAGAGGCAGTTTGGGGTAAGTTACCCGCCGAGACTAAGCTGGGCGAAGCCCCTATTCTATTTCCTAAAGAGCATTAAATGTGGTACCCGTTTTTAGTGGTAGCTTTTGATGCAATTACGCTGATTGCTACTAAAAGGTTGTTTGTTAAATTCAAACAACTGACCTATCACTCCTTTGCTTGGTGGCTATTTATTTGGATTATCGTTATAGCCTTGCTCTTGTCGCCCTGGTTTTTTCAAGTCGATGCGATAGCCCTATCTCACCAGTATTTGTGGTGGTTGCTTGCTTTAGCTTTTTTGGCCGGCAATTATAATTTGTTGTATTACTATGGTTTGGAGTACGAAAAAATAGCGGAAGCCGAACCGTTTTTGTTATTTAATCCCCTATTAGCGGCAGTTATCGCGAGTTTATTTTATATAGATGAACGTTCGTGGCAACTTTATGTGGCAGTAATTATAGCCGGGGCGGTGTTGGCTTGGTCGCATCTGCGGCATCGGCAATTTTCTCTAAAAAAACCTTTGTTGGCACTTTTGGCTTTCTCTGTTCTTTATGGGTTAGAGGCGGTAGTTATCAAACATCTATTGGTAGTGTATTCGCCATTGGCTCTCTATTTAGTAAGAGCGGTAGTGATCGCCCTGTTTTTGTGGATATTGCAAAGAGGCGCTGTCCAGCGCATTGCTCTTAAACATATTCCCCATTTTTTGTTAGTCGCCGGCGGAGCGATCGCTGCCAGCGTATCTTTGTATTTGTCTTATCAGACAGTCGGTATCACCATAACGGTGTTTACTTTGCTGTTATCGCCGATCTTGGTCTACGCTTTGTCGGCGGGTTATTTACATGAAAAGGTTCAACTCAAGAACTTGATTTCCAGCGCTATTATTGTAGGATTGGTAGTCTGGTTAATTTTTGTAAAATGAATCCTGTTAGAGGTGTCTTTAACGCACATCCCCACCTTTCCTCCCCTTTATTAAGGGGAGGAAAAAGAAGAAGAGGTTAGTGCTTATTCGTCCCAGACTTGAAGGGAAGTAGGTGAAAGGCATCAAATTCATTCCTCCCCTGCTAAGGGGAGGTTAGGTGGGGATAGTATAAAACATATGCATTACTGAATTATTAATTCAATATCACAGATCATATTATTTAACATCAGAAACCTAACGGTTTCCTGCTTCTAACGGGATGAATTATATTGATACGCATTGCCATTTAGATTTTCCGGAGTTTCATCGGGATATGGAAAAAACTATTCTGCGCTCATTTCAGGCGGGTTTGATTTACTTAATTAATGTCGGGACCGATATTCGTTCCTCGGAAATCAGCATTAATTTAGCTAGCCGATACCATGAAATTTATGCTGCAGTCGGAGTGCACCCGCATGAAGCCAGAAAGAATCTCGATAATTTAAGTAGTCGTCTCCTCCCCTTTATCAAGCATCCCAAAGCAGTAGCGGTGGGAGAGATTGGTTTGGATTATTACCGGAATTTATCTACACAAGACCACCAAAAAGCCATTTTTGCTGAGCAATTGCGCTTGGCCAAACAATACCGCAAACCGGTTATTCTGCATTGCCGAGATGCTTATAGGGATCTCTTACAGGTGTTAGACCGGGAATATTTAGCCGGGCTGGATAGTGATATACCGGGCGTAGTGCATTCTTTTTCAGCCGGCCCCAGTTACTTGCAAGAATTTCTTCGCCGAGGTTTTTATATCGGATTTAACAATATGATTACTTATCCAGATAATGTGAGTTTGGTCGAATCAGTTAAGGCTACTCCTATGGATAGAATAGTTTTAGAAACAGATGCGCCTTATTTGCCGCCCCAGTCTCACCGGGGCGAACGGAACGAACCCCAGCATGTGGTAGAGGTGGCAGCCAAGATAGCCGAGATCAAACAAATTGATATAGAAGAGGTAGTTAATACCAGTACGGCTAATGCTATTCGGCTATTTGGGTTAAAATAAAAGTACCTNNTCGCGTTAGAGATAGCATGACTGATAATATTAACGGGGCTAACTAACACTATGATTTGTTTGCTGCATTATTTATCACTTAACAGGAATCTCTAACGGGATGAATGAGAATCGTTTTGCCCCCGTATTATGGCTACAGGAAGCAGGGTACAAGGCTTATTTGGTCGGCAATCAATCTCGTAACGCCATATTGGCGCAATCTTTTGAACGCCAAGATATTGATATCGCTACTTCGGCTTTGCCCAAAGAAACTGAACGAGTACTCTTAGACCATAACTTGGTGCCAATCCGCGTAGACGGCAAATTCGGAGTGGTCGGATTCGTTTGGCAAGACATTGATTATGAGATCACTACTTTTAGAGAGGATATTTATGATCCGCAATTTAATCATATTCGGCGCACTCCCATCGACATTATTTTTCACAAGGATCCGACTAAAGATGCGTCGAGACGTGATTTCACTATCAATGCTATTTATTGGAATCCGAAAACCAACCATTTTACTGATCCCTTGTTAGGCAAAAAGGATTTAGAAGAGAAAGTGCTCCGGTTTATCGGCGATCCGGAAATCCGTATCAAAGAGGACCCGGTGCGAGCGTTGCGGGCAGTCAGATTTAAACATAGTTTGGGTCTAAAATATCATCCCGCTACTTGGAAGGCCTTGGTGAAGTACGGCAAATTAGTGCATAAATTGCAGCCATCAGTCCTCAAAAAAGAATTTACCAAAATCCAAAATCTTAGCATCAAAGATTATCAATCGGCTAAGGAAGATATGCGCAAAATGGGCGTGGTCTGGCGGATTTAGTGGGCGGCGATAGCAGTAGTTTTAGTGGGTTGCCAGGCGTAGTCGTCGTTTTGGACGACAATTTTTTGGGGAGTGATCTGGATGATTTTATCAGCACTAATAATGAGATCCGGCTGCTTTAAGGCGCCCAAAAAATTAGGTTCGACATAGATGCGTTGGATAGTCGAATCAATTGTCTCAAATAACAATTCGCTAACCGTACCCAGTTTTTTATTAGCTTGGGTAACGACAGGGTTGCCTAAAACTTTATAGCGTTGACGGATGAGTTTGGGTAAATGGACGACTTCTTGCGGGGCTACCAAAGCCGATTCGTTTTTGACAATGATCAACTTGGGACCGTATTCAATAACATCCATAGTAGAGACTGCCAAAGTGGTCTTGAATAATCCCGTTGGCTTAATGAGAAAAGCGCTAATTTTTCTTTGTTCGGGGTTAATGATCCAATTAGTGACCTTGCCTAAAATGCGGCTATCGTCAAAGTCGATGACGCGGGAATTGCCTATCTCGGTGATGGATTTAAGCATATTGGAGTAGCCAATTTTGATAGTAATGCCGGTAACTTTTAATTATCCACCCCTATTATATAACCTCGGCGACCAATAACTTGCCAAGTTGGTCTTTATCACCTACAATCAAACATAGTTTTTAAGACCACCGATGATGATAAAAAATAGCTTAGTCGCAGTGGGGATGTTTGTCCTAATCTTGGGTTTAGCGGGTTGCGGAGTAAAAACTGAAGAACCGGCCCTGGTTTTGGAAAAGATGACCCGCGCTATGAGCCAAGTGGAGCAATTAGAGTTTACTGGTGACTTCCAACTTACTGGCAAATCCAATTTGGCCTTGTTGCAGGGTCTGAACGATTTGGCAGTTGCCGGTTCGGGCAAGATCAATCTCACGGATATTAAAAATCTGCGCTATTTATTGAATGTAACGATTAGTGGCATGGGCAGCGATGGCAAAACCGAAATTGGAGCAGAGTTACGTAGTTTTCCTGATCTCAATTATTTCCGCTTAACTCGGATCGCGGTGCCATTAGGCTTGCCTTTTTCCTTGTCGGCAGATAACAAATGGTACAAAATCAAATCTAATAATACCGACGAGAGTAATATTTTAGGGGCTACTCCCCTGCCCACGCAAGACCAGGCAATGCAGCTGCGCCAGTTACTTGCTCAAAGTAAATTATTTAACATCGTCCAAAAATTTCCTGACGAAACTGTAGCGGGGGTAAGGGCGTATCATTGGCAAATTGCCTTTGACCAAGAAGCTCTGCGCCAATTTATTGAGAGTTGGGTAAATATTGTAGGAATTCAGGATCAAATTAATCCGGCGAATTTATCAGTAATGCTTAGCGATTATAATTACGAAGTCTGGATTGATAAGCGCGGTTACCGCATTGTCAAAGCGGATGTTAAAGGATGGTATGATAGCGCCGATCAACAGCGATTAGATTTTTTGGTGAAAGTTAATTTGAGCGGATTCAACACCCGCCAAGACATTAGCCGCCCTGCTAACGATACGGAAGAATTTGATTTGCGCCAACTACTTGG
>DQGN01000008.1 GCA_003524745.1 Patescibacteria group bacterium | reverse complement strand
AAGAGTTCGCCGGATTTTTCATAACGGTAACAGGTGCCATATTCAGAGAGGCGTAACGGCAAATCGCGGTAGCTTCTAGGAACGGCGGCAAAGATTTTATGATGATGAGGGCAATTCATCGCCTTGAGGTAATATTTACAACCCTCTAATTCCATCGGTGGGAACATACTATCGGCATAGTAGGGTAGATGACCCGAGGTAAGATACAACGCTTCTTTGGCGATATGGGGAGTTTTAACTTGGTGGTAACCTCCGGTTGCTTCAGTTTGTTTAGCTAATTTCTCGAGTAATTCGATCATAATGGTGCCATTAGGCAACCAGAGAGGAAGTCCTGGTCCGATATCGTCATCAAAAGCAAAAATACCTAACTCTTGCCCGAGTTTACGATGGTCGCGTTTTTTAGCTTCTTCTAACATCGCGAGGTGTTCATCTAATTCTGCCTGAGTCGGGAAAGCTGTCCCATAAATCCGGGTCAGTTGGGCATTGTGTTCATTGCCCCGCCAATAGGCTCCTGCCAAAGAAAGCAGTTTAACCGCTCCAATTTCTTTAGTGGATTTAACATGGGGGCCTTCGCATAAGTCAATGAATTCCCCGTTTTTATAAAAAGTTACTTGGGTTTCACCGGCTTTTTGCAGATCCTGCATCAATTCGGTTTTATAGACTTGGGGGGTAGTTTGCGATTTTTGAATAGCAACATCGATGTCGACAGTAGTTTTTTCGAAAGGCAAATTCTGGGCAATTAACCACTGCATTTTCGCTTCGATCAATGACAAATCTTCTGGGACTAATGGGCGCGGGAGCTCGAAGTCATAATAAAATCCGTCAGCAGTAGCCGGGCCGATACCCAACTTAGCTTCCGGGAACATTTCTACTACCGCAGCAGCTAATATGTGCGAAGCCGAGTGGCGCAAGGTGGCTAATCGGCTNNCTTTGGCTTGGTATTAACCAAAAATTACCTTTCCGCTCCCATCGGTATAACCGATTTCACAGCGGTAATTTTTGGAATACCTGGCGCCGTCGCTCCAATGGCTGGTTCAAGAAACAAGAGGGCCGGATTTCAATAGTTGGTATGGGGACATAAGACAAGGGGGTATTATAAGAATATGATTCGATTAAATAAATATTTGGCGGCGGCGGGGATAGCCAGCCGGCGGAAGGCTGACGAGCTGGTCACGGCTGGTTTGATTAAGGTTAATGGGAGGGTTGTCACCGATTTGGGCGCGAAAATTGATCCCGAAAAGGACAAGATAGAGTATCGGAATCGACTAATAAAATCTGCACGGCCAATCATTTTCATGTTTAATAAGCCGGTAGGTGTTACTTCCACTATGTCAGACAAGCATGCGGAAAAAACTATTGCCGATTATTTTACCGATATTGGTCGGGTTTATCCGGTAGGTCGGTTGGATAAAGATAGCGAAGGTCTAATTTTAGTGACTAACAATGGGGAGCTCACCAATAAATTAACTCATCCGCGCTACGAGCATGAAAAAGAATACGAAGTGATAATTTCATGTCGCAATAACTTCTCCCTCCTCCCCCAGCCCCTCCCTGCCTACCGGCAGGCAGGCTCGCGGCAGGAGGGGAGCTATATTAATTCCTCCCCTGCCAAGGGGAGGAAAGGAGGGGATGTGCAAGATAACATAATAAATGAGTTCTCGCAAAGCTTTGTGTTAAATGGTTATAAAACTCGGCCGATGCAATGCCGTGTTATTAAACAAATCAGCCCACCCCACCCAACCTCCCCTTACCAAGGGGAGGAGAGGAGGGGTTGTTGGCTGATTTTATTGGTATTAAAAGAGGGGAGAAAGCGGCAGATCCGACGGATTGCAGAATTATTGGGTTATCGGGTGGATAAGTTAAAACGAGTGCGGATAGGCAAATTAAAACTCGGGCAGTTACCAGCAGGTAAATATGCCCAAGTTTTAGAACAAGATATTATTTAGTGCGCTTAGGTTTGATGGTACGCAATTGCGCCCAACTTAACCAAGTGATGCCGATAATTGCTAACCAGAACCAATTAGATGGCGGCGTGGTAGGACCAGTAGAAGGTAAGCCTCTCGGGATGATAATGGCGACCGGTGCGTCATCTGCCCGTTCCCCAAGAGTTGTGCTGGTGCCAGTCACATTAAATATAGTGCTGGAATCAATAATAGCGTTAGGTCGAGCGACCAATAACAAAGTGGTAGTAGTTTCGCCAGCAGGAATGGTGGTTTTGCCGAAGGTAGCCGAAGCCACATCATAATTGAGTTGCAAGACATTAGTAGATAAAGCGACAGGGCCGGTAAATCCACCCAAGCGAACAAGCGTAATTTGATAGGTAGCACTTTCGCCCGGATAAATCGTAGTACTAGTAATCGGCGTTACTTGGACAGTAAAGTCTTCAGTACCGCCACCAGTTGTTGGGGCAGGAGGGGTGGGAGGCGTGTAAGTACCGCCGCCGCCACCACCACCACCGGTGGGAGGAGGAGAACCGGCCACATTAATCTGCAGGTCAGCATCATCGGCATGAATAGGCGAACCCGCTAAAGCCGTGCCAGTTACTGCGAAGGTAATTAATTGGCTATTAGCAATATCTTTAGTGGTTACATACATAGTAGTTTCATCCGCGCCCAAGAATAGTTGCAATGAATCAAAGGACACATCCGCTATATAATCACCAAAGTCACTTAATAGATTATGAGTTAAGATGACCGTATCGGAAAAATTGTTGAGCCGAATAATGGCTACGGTATAGTTGGTAGCAGCTCCTGCATCCACGGTGCGCAAGTCTGGCGTCACGCTAATAGTGAAGTCAGGCGTGGGTGGGGGAGGAGGCGGAGGTGGCACCACCACTACATTGATCTGCAAATCAGCCGTGTCGCTATGGATGGGGGAACCCGCCAAAGCCGTGCCGGTAACAGTAAAGGTAATGAGTTGGCTGTTGAGAATGGTTTTAGTTGTAATAGACAAGGTAGTTTCATCAATGCCTAAGGGAAGTTGAGTTAAACCAAAGGTGGCTTGGGCGATGTAATCACTAAAGTTGGTCAGCAAATTACTGGTTAGTACAACCGTGTCGGTGAAATTATTGAGACGAGTGATGGCAACAGTATAAGTAGTACTATTACCCGCGTCGACCGTCTGTAAGTCCGGGGTGACGCTAATAGTGAAGTCAGGAATTGTCGGGGTTATTAATATTAAGCTGGCTGTGTCGTTGTGGCTTAAATCAGTTCCGCCGACATTGACAGTACCGGTTACACCGAAACCGATTGTCGTGTCCGGTGCAGGGCTATTAGTTTCTACCCGCAAAATAGTGGAAGTTTGGGTGAGGTCTAACGAGCTATCGTCAAATATGGCCGATTGAATATATTGCTTGCTTCCCAAGTCGGTGACTAAATTAATAGCGCCCGTTAAGCCATTGAGGCGAGTAACTGTCACTGTATAAGTGGTGCCTTGGCCCGGGGCAATGGTCTGGCTGGCCGGCGCAACATCAACCGTAAAGTCCACAATTTTAAGGATAGCTGTGTCAGAACGCAGAACAGAATTACCGCTAATAATGGCTGTGCCAGTTACTCTGAAATTGAAATCAGTAACAGCGATACCAATGGTAGTGGCTACGGTTAGGATAGTGGTATTTTCGCCATTATTTAAGATGTTGTCAGCAAACACGGCAGATTGAATACCGGGTTGTCCTGCCA
>DQGN01000022.1:5756-36884 GCA_003524745.1 Patescibacteria group bacterium | reverse complement strand
GTGAAAACCGCTATGGAAAATGTTTACAAGCTGGATGCACCAATTATCGCTAACGCCGCCGCCGGCCCGTCTTGGGGCACCACCGTTGGTATAAAAATTTAACAAAAAAACCCGCCGAAATGGCGGGGTTTTGATAAAAGCGCGGGGATGCGAGGGATTATTTTTTGTCGTCAGAGTCGCCGGGATTAGATGAGCTTTTGACTATCTTCATAACCTCATCTATGTCGATCGGTTTGATAAAAACGGGTGCGTCAAGAAAATGATTCCAGATCGGCGATGCCGTTTTGTTGTTCATCCCTTGGATAATAGCATCGTTGAGCTCCAGCAAACAGTTGTAGTCGTCCAGCCATAGTCTGATGTGCAGAGCATTGATTTCATTTTGCTGATATGCGCCGACCAAACCAAGTCTTACTACTGCCTCTACGATAGTCGGGGGCATAACTACAATCTGGGTCGCTTTCTTGTTTTCGCTCGCCCGCAGGAACTGGATGCGGTTACCATACCACTCTGTTCCGCTGGCTAAAACCAGCTCAATGTCCTTAATAGTGCGGAGTTGTTCTTCTTTGGAAAGGGTTGGCAAGATGTGACGAAAAATCATAGTCCACGGTATTAACTCCATTGAATTCCTCCTTGTTGTCAAGTTTTACTATTATACCTGTTCGCTCGTGTGTGTCAATGATTTTTCCAACTCCCAGAGCTGGTTTTTCTCGCATCTCTTGGGAGGTGTAAAATAGTGGTATGCCAGAGTTACCCGAAGTAGAAACAGTTGTACGCGGCCTCTCTCGACATATTGTCGGGCAGAGTATCAAGGATATTAGAATTCTGAACAAGAANNCTCGACTACGCTCGGGGAGTAATTTGAAGATTAAAAAAATATCCCGGCGCGGCAAGGCGGTGATTATTACCCTGTCTGAAGAGTTGTCTTTGCTGATCCATTTGAAGATGACGGGACAGTTGATATATGTTCCTAAAATTGCCCGTCATTCTGGGGAGTCCCTGGGACGACTCCAGAATCGTATGAATAAATCTGTACGATCCTGGACAAGCCAGGATGACGAAGGAATAAAAAGACTAAACTTAGGACACCCGACAAAAGATTTTGCGGAAGAGATGCCATCTCGACACACGCGAGTGATTTTTGAGCTGTCGAAAGGCGCCCTATATTTCAACGATCAGCGGAAGTTCGGTTGGGTTAAATTAGTTCCGACTAAAGATGTAGAAAAAGATAGCTTCATCAGTAAATTAGGAGTTGAGCCGTTGAGCCGTTCGTTCAACGCCAATGTTTTGTGGGAGACCGTCCAACGCCACCCGAATAGCCCGATCAAATCTACTCTTATGGACCAATCCCTTATTGCCGGGGTAGGCAACATTTATTCAGACGAGGCCTTATTTGTGGCTGGCATTCGTCCGGATCGCAAAGGCAAAACCATCACCAAACCGGAAACTAAGAAATTGGCTTCGGCTATCAAGAAAGTATTAGAACTGGGTATTAAACATGCCGGCACCAGTATCGCCAACTACAAAAATGCCGAAGGACTACCCGGTCGGATGCAAAACTACCTAAAAGTATACGGCAGAAAGAATAAAATCTGCCCCCACAAGTGTGGAGTAGTTAAAAGCATCCGCATCGGCGGCCGCTCCGCCCATTTTTGCCCTATCTGCCAGCATTGACCTTGAGCCCAGTCGAAAGGCCAGAAATAAAAAACTGCATCATAATCTCGCACGAAAAAGCCCCCGCATCCGCCCTGAATTCTCAGGGCAAGCAGGGGCACTGTAATAATGACCGAATAAAGAATAAACTAAGCTGAACAGTGGACGCCACTATGGGCAGGAACCGGCTTGCTTTCCAAGCCATCAGGGAGAACGGTTGAAAGCTGTCGCTCAATGGGACAAGTAAGGATAAGTGAGAGGACCGAATGTCCTATCCCTTCTCTTAATATTGTCGTCAGACGGTCTCCCTGGACTTTCAGAGTATCTCCTATGCGTCCTTGACGCACTTTTATGCTATGCCCATCACGGTAAAGAAAGGTTAAAGCATCATCCTCTGACCGATTACCTACAACAAGGGGTTGAGTAAAGTAATCTCCGTGTGGTACTGAATGCTTCCTTAACCAATAGGTCAGCAGAGTCAGCACAAAAATTGTCTCGGTTGCTCCCATTGGCTGACGTTCAGGAAGAATGGACGGGATGTAGTGGTAAGAATCGACTGCGCAGAAAAGACTGTCACCGTTCCAATTTATCCCTAGGGCTAAGAACTTCTCTTCTTTCAACGGCCAGGATTGATCTTGTTCGAGAAACTCCCGGCCATTGACTGTAAAACCAACTTTCTTGGCCATGCGAATAACTTCATCGATAGACCAGTTGGGTAAGATAGGGACTAGGAGTTTGTCAAACGCTAACCCAGTCAGATCATAATTGCCATAACGAAGATATCTCGTGTCGTACTTGAGCAACAACAGAGGATCAAGGGGCAAGTTGTCCTTTTCAGGGAACTCCCAATCCAGAAGCTCTCGAAGATCGTCAAAAATTGGATAAGCGTTCCTTAAACAAGACCGCATCCTCTGGGGCCAACTGGTTAATCTGTCTGACCAGGAATGTCTAGCAAGCCCAATTACGAGGTCTTCAATCATCAAACTCTCAGGGGCAATTATGCCCCCGCAGCGCTGACATTTAATGTTTACGCCAGTCAAATCCCCTTTAGCTAAGGTCTTTGAACAACGCTTCTCTCGGCCGAAAAGGCCTCCGATAACGGCTCCACAAACAAGCGTTGTCCCGCCACCCTGTACATCCTGAAGAACAGATATACTCCAGGGATCGAACTCAACCTTTCCTTGGTTGCCGCTCCCTGGCGGACGGAAGATTGTTTTTGGGCCTCTTGTGCTCTCAGGCATCTTGGGCTCTCCTTTTGTTGCAACTTGTTAAGCTGCCGGCGGTTATGGATTTAGTCCGAAGTGATGGACCCCGCCTTATGTTTCCTATATTAGCAAAAATCTGCTTCTAGTCAAGGTTTATGGGCATCGGCGGTCGTTCTGCTCATTTTTGTCCTGTTTGTCAAAAGAACCCCAACGGCTCAACGAGTTGAGCCGTTAAGTTATACGATTCTGGAGTCGTCCCAGGGACTCCCCAGAATGACGCCTCAAAAACCGGGCATTGGAGGAGAGGTGTTATGAAATGAGTAAAATCTCTGTGGGTGGAACCATGTTTGAGGCCGATGGCATATCGGCTGAGTTTGGCTGTAAGCGCCCAGAGATTTTTACCATTTCATAGTCACGACGACTGCCCGGAATTTCTGGTTACTCTTTTAAAAGAGTGCCAAAAAGATTGGGTTGCTTTGGAAAGCAACAGATCCTTCCACTCCGGTCGGGACGACAGAGGAAAGGGCCTGGATTCCGGATCAAGTCCGGAATGACAGACTCGGGTTACGGGCGGAAACGGACAAACATAATTAATTTTTTGCCGAGGGCACGGTTGACGGAGGCGATAATTTTATGTTTTTGGTTGTTGATTTCGTCTGCAAACGCGGCTTCGGAGATTAAAATAGTGAGGACACCGTCGCGAAAATTAATGGCTTCGTGCCCCTCGCTGATAGTTTTGAGAAAGAACTGCTTGGCATAATCATTCCATAGCTGGCAAACTTGCGCCCCCTCGATTTGAGCGTTAGTCCTCAATTCTGTGATATTTTCCGGCAACAAATTAGATAGTTTTTGCAAGCTCATTTTGGTTTTGGGTTATCGCGCCCTCTCTTACTATCATCACTTGGGCGTCGGGTGTCACAAATCTTTCGTCAGTAGTGGTATAAATCGCTTGGGCGTCCCCTAAAAACCCCACTAAAGCCTTGGCTTTGCGGGCGTCTAATTCCGAAAAGACATCATCCATTAAATAAACTGGCGTTTCGTTGAATCTTTGGTTGATATATTCTCCCTCCGCTAATTTGAGAGCCAAGATCATCAGGCGAAACTCCCCTTGCGAGGCAGTAGGTCGGGCGTCCTGGCCATCCAACAACAATAATAAGTCATCCCGATGAGGGCCGAAGTTGGTGTGTCCGGATTTGATGTCTACAGACCTGTTGTGGAATAGTTTTTCTTTATAAGCCGCCGGGTCGGTGAATTTGGGGTCAGCGGTGTAGATGATGCTGAATTCTTTCTGGCTCTCGGCTAATGTATGAAAAAACAGCTTGATTTTCTGATTTAGCTGCCCCACCAATCCCAATCTATCTTTAATAATCCGGCTGCCCAGCTCTGCTAATTTAGCATCCCAGGCTTCAATCTCGATATAATCTTCCCGACCTATCTTAGCTAAAAATAAGAGTTGGTTGCGCTGTTTTAGAGTTTTAGTGTAATCCAATAAATCAGCGTGGTAGACCTTGTTGGTCCGAGCAATTAAACTATCTAAAAATCCTCTCCGCTGGGCTGGTTGGAGCCGGAGCAAACTTACATCGTCGGGAGAAAAAATGACCGTCAGCAGATTCCCCAGCAAGTTTTTGCGCGCGACTTTTACCCCATTTAGTTTGAATTGGCGGTGGATGTCTTCGTCTTCTCTCCCCCAAACTACATCCAGGACGGTCGATCGACCGTCGTTGTAAACTAACCCACCCTTAACACTGCCGAATAACTCACCTCGCTTGACCAACCATTCTTCGTGACGAGTTTTGAAGGAATTACCGACCGACAAATAATGAATTGCCTCTAAAATATTGGTTTTGCCTTGGGCATTATCTCCGATCAAAAAATTTCTCCCCTGGAATTTGATCACCACATCCCCGAGATTGCGAAAATTGCTTATATTGACTTCGGCTAAACGCATTAACTCCTAAGAGGCATAATAATATATATGACGCCGGAGCCATTGTCTGGACGTAAAACGCCGGGGTTAATTTTACCGATCAACTCTATTTTCACTTTAGCGCTATCTACCCCACCCAAAGCATCTAACAGATATCTCGCGTTGAAGCTCACCTCATTTTCCTCGCCCTGCACCACGCATTTAATCTGCGATTTGAAATTACCTAATTGAGACGAGGTAGCCTCCACCAACAAATGGTCTGGATAGAGAGTAATCTTAATATTATTGGCATTTTCCCGAGCAAAGAAACTGGCAGTTTTGATGGTATTAGCCAATTCCGCCGTTGGCACGCTGGTGTGAGTTTTGAAATTCTTTGGAATGATTTGTTCATAATCTGGGTAATCTCCTTCGATAATGCGAGAGGTAATATCCATATCCGGCAACAGAAACATCACCTGGTTTTCTGACACCACGATTTTAATTTTTTCTCCTCCAGCAATGATCCGGTAGAGTTCTTGGATGGTTTTAACTGGGATGATAAAACTGGCTTTGTGGTTAGTGGGGATATTGATGGTTTTCTCGGCTAAGCGGTAGCTGTCAGTCGCCACCATCTTCAACATATTGTCCCCCACGATAAAGTAAACTCCAGTAAGCACTGGTCTAGATTCGTCGAAAGAGGCTGAAAAAACTACTTGGCTGATAGCAGTTTTAAGCAACCCTCCGTCTATTTCTAAAACTTCTTTACCGATAATCTTTGGGATGATCGGAAACTCGTCGGCCGCCATCCCATTAATATTAGCTTCACTATTTTCGGTTTTGGCGAACAAGACTCCGTTAGTGCTTTCTAAAGTAATTTTTTCTTCACTTAGACTATTTACAAAACTACCCAACACTTTACCGGGCACAGTAATACTACCTTCTCCTTCTATCTTGCCTCCTAAATAATAATTAATGCCGATTTCCAGATCTGTGGCGGACAGAACGACCTGTCCTTCTTCAGTTTTAATCAAAACATTACTTAATATCGGTAGCGTATTTTTACTCGCTACAATCCGATCAACCGCGTTCAGCCCTTTTTTAAATTTTTCCAACAAGACAGATATCCTCATAATTTCCTCGCTTATAGAATTAATTATTCTCTTAGTTTATTTAAGTAATAGTATATAGTGCTGGGGATTGTGTTTATAAGGTTTAATTAGTGGTGTTGGTAGGGGGTTTAAGAGCGCGCAGCGGTGTTGGTTTGTTGGGGATAGGTTGTTGATAAATAAAACTAATCTAAGATTTCCCATTAGTATCCACACTATATAATTTTTCCTTAATACTCAGAATCTCATTTTCTAAATCAGTATTTTCTAAGACCAAGTTCTTAATCTTATTATAATTATGAATAATAGTGGTGTGATCTTTACCTCCGATTTCCCGGGCGATAGCAGTATAAGGGAGGTCCAATTCTTCCCTAAGGAGATAGATCAAAATTTGCCGGGGCACCACGATCTCTTTGTTGCGTTGTTTGCCCAAAAGGTCTTCTTTTTTAAGGTCGTAATATTTAGATACCGTGCGGATAATGTCATGCGCCCGCAATATTTTTTTGCCCGGACTGATTAAGATCCCACCCAAAAGACCCTCAGCCTCCTCGATAGTAGGGACTGTGTTGTTGAGCTGTCCGAAAGCCACAGTTCTTGTGAGTGCCCCCTCTAATTCTCGGATATTGTTTTGTATTTTTTGAGCGATCAACTCTAAGATATTGTCCGCTAAGGGGAATTTTAAGTTAGCTGATTTAGATCTCAAAATAGCCAAGCGAGTTTCGTAGTTGGGGGCAGTAATATCTGCCATCATCCCCCATTCGAACCGGGACCTTAACCGAGCCTCTAAGGCAGCGATGGCTTTAGGGGGACGGTCGGAAGTCAGCACGATCTGCTTACTGCTCTCGTATAAGGCATTAAAAGTGTGGAAGAACTCTTCTTGGGTAGCGTCTTTGCCTTCTAAGAACTGGACATCGTCGATAAGGAGACAATCCACCCGGCGATATTTTTCTTTGAATTCCCGAGTAGTTTTTTTCAAGATAGAGTCCACTAATTCGTTGGTGAATCTTTCACTGGTGATATAAACCACCTTCTTTTTAGGGTAATTAGTGAGAATGGCATTCCCAATCGCTTGAAGTAAATGAGTTTTGCCTAATCCGACCCCGCCGTAGATAAACAACGGGTTGTAAGTAGTGCCGGGAGCTTTAGCGACTGCTTCTGAAGCCGCTTGGGCTAAATGGTTACTCTCGCCGATCACAAAGGTTTCAAAGGTGTAGCGAGGATTGAGGCGTTCTATGGTTTCCCCTGTCCCTCTGGTTTTGATTAGCGTGGCGATGGGAGGACGTTCCAATAGCCGTTCTGTACTTTTGAGGGTGGTAGGCTCATTGAAAATAGTTTCACGCTGTGGTTTTACCCCGATTACATATTCGATCTTACCCAAGTGGGGCAGATTTCGCAATAAACACTTGGTGATGATCTCTTTTTCGTATTTCTTCTCAAACCACTCCTTAGTAAAAATGTTGGGCACACGAATAAACACCACCGTTTCAGAGGCATTGATGATTTCGGTGTTCTTGAACCAAGTGCTGAAATTAGCTGGGCTTAAAGCAATCTCAGCTTCCCCTAGAACACTTTGCCAAAGGCGCTTATTATCCACCATATTTTTTCTCCACCCAAGGTAATCTTACTAAAGTTATCCACATACCACAACCGCGGCAACACTTTATTATAAATCAAATTGACGCCGAAGGAGGATTACAACTATACTGGATAAGTAGTTTATCAAGAACAAATCTATGAAACGGACTTATCAACCCAAGAAAAAGCCCCGCCAACGCAAATTAGGTTTCCGGGCTCGGATGGCCACTAAAGGTGGTCGTAAGGTGATATCGCGCCGGCGGACTCGGGGTAGGTCAAAACTATCAGTTTAGACATGCCAGAAAAATATCTCGAACGCGTCATCCACCATCCGGTCTTAACCTTGCGTTATTTTAAAAATACTTCCCGCAGGCCGGTTGCCCCCTTAAGGGTGGTGGTGAGTAGTAAGGTGGCTAAAAAAGCTACTGTCCGTAATCTAATACATCGGCGCATTAGAGAGATTTGGCGTCAATTGCCGGTTCCCCCTAATTTAAGCGTGGCCCTGTACACTAAGACGGCCATTTTAGATAAATCATTCGCAGAATTAAAAGCTATCATCACCCATTTGTCAAAACAACTACATTAATGCAATCACTATTAGCACAATTAGCTCTTAAATTGGTTAAGCTCTATCAAAATAGTTTATCTCTTGATCATGGGTGGTTAAGGCAAGCCTACCCTTACGGCTATTGCAGATTTTATCCTTCCTGTTCGGAATATGCCTACGAAAGCATTCAGAAGCATGGTTTAATTAAAGGTGGATGGTCGGCTGCAAAGCGGTTGTTCCGGTGCCATCCCTATCACCCAGGCGGGGTCGATTTAGTGAAATAAAATTATATAAAATATGGCGGCTCCTCTTACCACAATTTCACCCACAGCTTTGTCCACCAAACTGATGTATCAGCCGCTGTTTAATGTGTTGATGTTGTTGTATGTTTATGTCCCTGGCCACGATTTGGGAGTGGCCATTATTATCCTCACCCTGATTATTAGGTTGCTGTTACATCCCTCATACGTGCAGACTTTGCGGGCGCAACAACAGCTCAAGAATATCCAGCCGGAGATTGACCGAGTGAAGAGCTTGCACAAAGACGATCAAGCTAAACAATCCCAGGAGCTGATGCGGGTGTATAAGGATAACAAAGTAAACCCCTTGGGTAGTTGTCTGCCGATGCTGATCCAGTTACCTGTTTTATACGCGTTGTACCGAGTGTTTATGGTGGGACTGAATACCGAAAGTCTGAAGTTGTTGTATAGTTGGTTCCCCCGAGTTCCCGCAGAAGTGAATCATATTTTCCTCCAGTTTACCGGGGTCACAGCTTGGCAGATTAATTTGGCCGCCCCTAATGTTTATTTGGCGGTGTTGGCCGGAGCAGCCCAATTATTACAGAGCTGGTTGATGATGAAATTCAACCCAATGGGGCAACAAAACGGAGGAGCTGCCAAGATCATCAATATGCAAATGATGTATCTTTTCCCGATCATTACGGTTGTGATCGGCTTGAGCTTACCGGCGGCACTCTCTTTGTATTGGGTGGCCACGACTGTTTTCACTGTCATCCAACAAATAATTGTGATGTATCAATTTAAACCAAAAACCAATGAACCAAGAAGTTAAGGATTTTTTGCAGCAAATGGTGAAAGACTTTTTTGCCGAGTGGCCGGTCCGCCCAGAAATTGATTTAGAAGAGACGGATTCTGTAATTGTTCTGCGGGTGCAGACGGGGCGCGATTTTATGTTCATCCAGCCTAACCCGCAGCCGGTGTTAGCGTTGCAGCATTTGTGGCGGGTTATCCTCAAAAACCGTTTTCCCGATCTAACTCATAAATTAGTGGTTGATATTGGTAATTTTCGGGATAATCAACAAAAAACTATCGACAAGTTAGTGTTAGAAGCTATTCTTACGATCAAAGTTAGTGGGAATGCCGTGCATTTAGCGCCCATGTCTTCTTTCGAACGACGCTTAGTGCATAGCAAAGTGGCGGAAGAAGAGGGGTTTACTTCCGGCAGTGAAGGCGTGGGAGTTGATCGGCATGTGGTTATCCGAGTAAGCGGAAAGTAAAGTGGAAACTTGGTCAGAATATTATACAGACGAGATAGGCATAGACGGCTATATTCGTAATCTATATGGGCAGAAGGATTTTTTAGTTGCTATTACTGCCGATAAACCGGCGAAAATACTCGAAGTGGGGGCCGGAACAGGTACTATGAGTATTTTTTTGTCGCAATTAGACACAGAGGTGACTACTTTGGACAACGATCCGGTTGTTTTGGTGGCAGCTGAACATAATAAGCAGCGATTTAATGGGGGAAATACTTTAGTGGCGGGTGATGCTTTTAAGTTGCCTTTCCCTGACCACAGTTTTGACGTAGTTTTTCACCAGGGGCTATTAGAGCACTTCTCTGATCAAGATATTCGCCAGCTATTGAACGAACATTTACGAGTGGCGCCGGTAGTGTGGCTAAGCGTACCCAACCAATTCTACCCCCGTCGGGACAAGGGGGATGAAAGACTATTAGATAGCGCGACGTGGGAAGGCATCCTGTCTCCTTATCGTATAGAAATTAGTAAAAACTACAGCCGAAAATTCTTTCCTAAATGGTATTTGCCTCGTGTCCACGTTCAATATATGGCTAAAATATCTTCTCGTTGAGCAATACTAACAAAATAGCCTTTAACACAGCCATCCAGTTGGTCGGGAAGGCTGTGACAGTAGCTACATCCGTGGTAGTTGTGGCTTATTTAACGCGGCATTTAGGAGTAGCCGGATATGGAGACTATGCCACGATCTTCGCCTATTTGGGCATATTCGGGGTGGTGGTAGATTTAGGCCTATTTGTGATCGGAGTCAGAGAGATTGCGAAGCACCCCGAGCGTGAAGCTACTGTTCTAAACAATATGCTCGGGCTGAAAATAGTTTTGGGGGGACTGGTTTTCGGGGTAGCGTATGGCATCACTTTGGGGCTCCCCTATTCTGATATAGTGAGGCAAGGTATTTTATTGGGCGCGGTATCACAATTTTTTATTTCTTTGAATCAAATACCTCTCGGCGCGTTTCAGGCTAATTTAGTCATGTATAAGGCCACGATCGCGGATGTCATCGGTAGATTTTTAATGCTGGGATTAGTCTGGTGGTTTGTGCGCCACAATGGCACGGTATTAGATATGGTGGTAGCAGTAGTAGCCGCTAATGTGGTGGTATTCGGCATCAATATTTTAATGGTGGGAGCTAATTACTGGCTCCGGCCCCTGTTCGATCTGAAGGAATGGAAGAAAATCATTTTGGAAGCATTGCCCATGGGTGTAGTCATGGTTTTGGGGGCGATTTATTTTCGAGTGGACACTTTAATCTTGGCAGGGATAAAAGGGTCAGAGGCCGTAGGTATTTATAGCGCTCCATATAAAATATTAGAAGTGCTTTTGGTGGTGCCGAGCATTTTTATGAGCTCGGTTTTGCCGGTAATGACAGCGGCCCTGGCGCGGTCTCGTGCTGACGCCCAAGCTATTTTCCAGAAAGCCTTTAATTTTTTAAGCATTACTGCTCTTCCGCTCATAGTTGGGTCTGTGATTGCTTCCGCGCCGATTATGTTGTTGATTGCGGGAGGAGATTTTGTGGAGTCCGGCCCTCTTCTCAAAATTTTAGTTTTAGCTTTAGGCGGATCTTTTCTCAATAGTGTCATGATTTATACTATGATCGCTGCTGGTCGGCAAAGACAATTATTGTGGCCCTATATCGGCGCTACCGTGTTCAATATTGTCGCTAACTTTATCTTGATCCCCAGCTATTCTTATTGGGGGGCAGCGGTAGTGACTGTCGTNNATCTTAGCCGGCGGAACGATCTATGGATTAATGATGTTTCTGACCAAAGCAATAACTAAACAAGAGTTATTAGATATGTTGCCTAAGGGGGTGAAATGATTATCGGGATTGATGTCAGAGAAGGAGTCAAAACCATTCGTGCTGGCAAGGGGGAATATGTTTACCAAGTAGTAAGTGGGCTAATCAAAGCCACTCAACATCAATTTGTTCTATTGACTGATCAGCCTCTTCCGTCGGCATGGCAACAGGATAATGTAATTGTGAAGAAAGGGCCGACCAACTCGCTCATATGGCAATTATGGGCATGGTTATATATAGAATTTACGCGTTCGCTTGATGTTTATTTTTCTCCGACTAGCCTAATTGTGCCGGCGTTATTGCGGAGTGTGCCGGTAGTGACAGCGCTTATGGATTTTGTCAGTTTTCTTTTCCCTTCGACTCATAATCTCAAATCAGTTTGGTTAGAAAGGATGTGGATGCGGCCGGCTCTCATCAATTCTCGCCGACTAATTGCCATTTCTGAATCCACTAAACAAGACGCTATTAAATTATTCAAAATTAATCCGCAAAAAATTATAGTTACTCTGTTGGCGGCGAGTTTTGTCGATGAGGATGAGCCGTATCCCCTTCCTCCCGGACCCATTATTTTGTTTGTCGGCACTTTAGAGCCTCGCAAAAACCTGGCAATATTAGTGAAAGCTTTTGAGGGCTTGAAACCGGAATTGCCAGCAGCTAAGTTGGTTATGGTGGGGCGGTGGGGATGGCAAAGGGAGGAGCTGCAGCAGACAATTGGTCAAAGTCCTTACCGCAGAGATATCCATATTTTGACTGATGTAAAACCAGCCCAAAAAAGATCGATTTACAAGCAAGCCCAAGTTTTTGTTTTCCCCTCGTTATACGAAGGGTTCGGCTTACCGCCCTTAGAGGCGATGAGCTTAGGGGTGCCAGTAGTCGCATCAAAAGTAGCTTCCCTGCCAGAAGTGGTGGGGGCTGCCGGTATTTTAGTGAACCCTTATGCTGAAAATGAGTTCTACGAGGCCATGAAAGGCATTTTGACTGATCGTAATTTGGCAGAAAAATATGCTCAAGCTGGGCGACATCGCGCCACTCAATTTACTTGGGACAAAACTGTGCAACATACTCTTGCAATTTTAGAAGAAATTGGAAAATAGTAAATCTTTTTATGTGATATTAGGCTTATTCTGCCTATTTTTGATAGGCGGGAGCTTACTGAACCTGCCGGTGCCGGTAATTGGAAAGATCGCTGGGCTGGATCTCATTGTTTTGGTAATGGCGCTGCTGGGTTGGTGGCAGTCTCGTTCCTTGACCGCAGCTAAACTGCCCAGAGTGGTGTGGGCGATAGGTTTGTTTGTTTTGTTCGCGCTCGTTTCTTTGATTGGGAGTGGGCGGTGGTTGGCTGGACAGGATATGGCTATCTCGGGATTATTTTTAGCCCGCTGGGTCGTTTATGCGGGACTCTTTTTTTGGGCTTACTTATTAAATCGGGAGCAGCGCGGGCAGACGCTACACTGGTTAGGGTTAGCTTTAGGAATAATCGCTCTGCTGGGCTTAATGCAACTAATTTTGTTTCCTAATCTTGGTTTTTGGGAACGCTTAGGTTGGGATCCCCACCAACAGCGGTTAATCTCCACATTTTTAGACCCTAATTTGGTCGGCGGATTTTTGGTGGTAGGCTTAGCTCTCCCAATGAGTCAATGGCTGCACAAAACTACTCCGCGGCGGTGGAAGCAGATCTGGGGAGGGGTAATAATCTTGATGCTAATGGCCGTAATTTTTACGTATTCGCGTAGTGCTCTGCTATCGTTAGTCGTTTTCGGATTGATCGTTGGGGTGCGTTATTGGCGCTTGGCCCTCGTAGGCCTGTTGTTGATGGGTTTGGTGGTGTTAGCTTCTCCCCGTTTGCAAACTAGGATAGTTGGAATGTTTGAAGTTGATATTACAGCTCAACAGCGGCTAACTTCTTGGCAGAATGCCTTAAATATAATTAAACAAGAACCGCTTTTGGGGGTGGGTTATAATACTTTGCCGTATACCAAAGCTAAATTTATCTATCAACCCGTTGGCCACGCTTATTCCGGGTTTGACAGTAGCCTATTGACTATCGCTGTAACTACTGGGGTGTTGGGGTTGGCAACTTATTTAGGAATGTTGGGTTTGTTGCTGGCAGGGTTGGTTAAATTTGTTAGAGATAAACGATCGATCTTGGCTTTGGGGGCATTAGCGAGCACCATGGCTTTGTTCGCCCACTCATTTTTTGTTAATAGTTGGTTGTATCCGCCAGTCTTAGCTTTATGGTGGGTGCTGCTGGGTTTGGTATGGAATAATAATAGTGCTGATGATTAGTTGGTTAACATTAATTTGGGTAATTGCATTCATCTATCTGGCTATTTGGCACGCAGATAAATTAGTTTTTGTGTTGGCCTTGATTTTGCCGACCTATTTAATCAAGTTTTGGGTAGTGGGCATCCCTACCACCTGGTTGGAATTGGCTATTTATACTGTGATGGTGGTTTGGCTGATTCGTTCCCGGGAAGAAGTGAGGGCGGGGTTGGGATGGTTGGCAACTTATCGCATTCCACTTATCTTGTTGGTGGTTGGTTCGGCTATAGGCTTGGCAGTTTCTTCTCAACTCACCTTGTCGTTAGGGATTATCAAAGGTTGGTTTATTGACCCCTGGGTGTTGGCGGCGATAATCATTATTTCTGCTCAACATTCTCGCCATATTTTTCAGCAAGCGGTAGCCGGGTTGGTGTTGGCTGGGACAATTTTAGGTTTAGTTGCTATCGCCCAAGTGGTGACGGGTAATTTTATGACCGTTGATCAGCGAGCCTCGGCTTGGTTTACTTCTGCTAACTACTTATCTTTGTTTTTAGTGCCAATTTTAGTGCTAAGTTGGGGGCTCTTAAAGCAAGCACTCTCGACTCCGCGGCAATTAATCAGCCTATTGATCATAGAAGTAATCATGCTGACTGCTCTTTATTTTACTTTTTCTTACGCAGGATGGTTAGCGTTGCTTATAGGCGGGTTAGTATTCTGGCTGCTCGCCAGCCCCCACTGGATTAATGTATTGTGGTGGGCGGCGGGAGCCGTCGCGGTGGTGTTATCACAATGGCAGCATCCCAAATTCCAGCAGATGTGGGATTTAATCGGGCGATCATCTTCGCACGTGCGGTTACAAGTTTGGCAAACTGCTCTGCTCATGATCAAGCAGCATTGGTTGACTGGGATCGGTCTGGGTTTATTTGAAAAAAGGTATTTAGAATTCGCCGAGCAAATATTCCATCCCCCTATCGAGTTGGTTATGTTGCATGCCCACAACATTCTGCTCCAATTTTGGATTAATTTGGGAGTGACAGGTGTGAGTGGATTTATTTGGTTGCTGGTGATTTGGTTTAGTCAGGTTTGGCGTCAGGTCAGAGAATATAATATAATAGCAATCACGGTAGCAGCCGCTATGGTAGCGCTATTAGTCCACGGCATGTTGGACGTAGCTTACTGGAAAAATGATCTATCGGCCCTATTTTGGATTATATTCGCTTTAGGTGTAACAGTGCATGGAAGAGAATTATCACATCGGAATTGATGCCCGCATGTTTGGTACTGCCGAAGCGGTCGGTATTGGGCAATATACAGAAGAACTGGTACGGCATTTATTGAAACACGATCATGAGAATACCTATTCCGTCTTTGTCTCGCCGAAAGCTTGGGTGAATTTTCCCATTTACGCCCCCAATCTTAATAAAATCCAAGTAGTTTTCCCCCATTATTCGTGGGCGGAACAAATTTGGTATCCATTGATTTTGCGTAAAGCCAAATTAGACTTGATTCACTACACTAACTTTAATTCTCCGGTTTTTTGGCGCCAGATTCCCAGCGTGGTGACAATACACGATCTGACTTTGTGGCGGTTTTCTGGTCGAACGCAAAAAAGTTGGTGGCATAAACTGGCGTATCGGCTGGTGATTAGGCAAGCTTGCAAAAATGCGCGGGCTATCATTGCGATTACGGAAGCTACCAAGCGCGATATTGTCCAGCTGCTCGGTATTGATCCGGCCAAGATCACCGTTATTTACGAAGCGGTGGCTGATCGTTATAAACCCATTAACGATACCGATAAGATTGAGGAATTTAAGCGTAAATTTAATATTGCCCGGCCATATATTTTGTATGTGGGGCAATGGCGCCAACATAAAAATATTGTGAGATTAATTCGGGCCTTCTATTTGTTAAAGCGTCGCTATGGATTAGACTATCAATTAGTGTTAGCTGGAAAAATCGACCAGAAAGCCCCAGAAGTTTTAGCCACTATCCAGCAATTAGGACTGAAATCGGATGTTATCCTGACTGGTTATATTCCAGATGTTGATTTGCCGTATTTATACAATGGAGCAGAAATGTTTGTTTTCCCCTCTCTATACGAAGGTTTTGGCTTGCCTCCCTTGGAGGCAATGGCGTGCGGGACGCCCGTGGTGGCCTCCTCGGCTTCTTGTATGCCAGAAGTTTTGGGCAAAGCGGCGGAATATTTCGATCCTTTATCAGTTGAAGCGATGGCCAGGGCTCTGGCTAATGTCAGCAAAAATTATTCGCTCAAGCAACAACTAAAAACTGCTGGGCTGCATCAAGCCAAACAATACTCTTTCGACCAAATGGCCGAGCGCACCCTCGCTGTTTATCGGCAGGCATTAAATAATTTATAATGAATGAGTATTGTTTCCCCTTCCTTGCAAAGGGAGATATAATACAGAATCATTGTTATTATTATTTAATTGCCTAATTTTATGGAATTGATTAATTATGCCTTCGGGCTGGCGATTGGTAGCGGCTTAATTGCTTTGGTTTATGCGGGTTGGCTGATCTGGTGGATTATGAGGCAGCCGGCCGGCAATGAGAAAATGCGAGAAATCGCCTTAGCCATACAACAAGGCGCTAACGCTTATTTATATCGTCAATACACCACTATCGGAATTGTGGCCGCGATTTTATTTATTATTATTTGGCTGGCATTAGACTATAAAATCGCTCTGGGTTTCTTGGTGGGGGCGGTCTTTTCTGGGTTAGCTGGCATTGTTGGGATGAATGTTTCAGTACGAGCGAATGTGAGAACGACAGAGGCCGCTCACCAGGGGATGGGTAAAGCGTTAGACATCGCTTTTAAGGGAGGATCGGTGACCGGACTATTCGTTGTTGGGTTGGCTCTCCTGGCTGTCAGCATATTTTATATGATTTTTCGCGATACCAGCGCCCTCGTTGGTCTCGGTTTCGGGGGCAGTCTTATTTCTATCTTCGCGCGCTTGGGTGGAGGCATCTATACTAAAGCAGCCGATGTTGGAGCTGATCTGGTAGGAAAAGTAGAAGCCAATATTCCAGAAGATGATCCCAGAAATCCGGCCGTGATTGCCGATAACGTGGGTGATAATGTGGGTGATTGTGCCGGGATGGCAGCGGATTTATTTGAAACCTATGCAGTAACAGCCGTGGCTGCGATTATTTTGGGGGATCTCCTGTATAGTAACAATCAGAACCTGTCGGCCTATCCCTTAATTTTGGGTGGGATCTCAGTTTTGGCTTCCGTCGTTGGTAGTTTGTGTGTGCGTTTAGGTAAAGATAAAAAAATTATGGCAGCATTGTACCGCGGGTTGGCTGTGAGCGGGATTTTGGCCGCCGCTGGTTTTTATGCCGCCAATCAAATCATTACTACTAAAACAGCCGGATTGCCGGTGGATAATTTATTTTGGTCGGCCTTGATCGGTTTAGCAGTTACGGCTTTGATCGTGTGGATTACGGAATACTATACGGCCACCGAATATGCTCCGGTCAGGCAGATCGCTTTGGCTTCTGAAACCGGACACGGCACTAATATTATCGCCGGCCTCTCGGTCGGGATGAAATCGGTAGCTTTACCGGTCTTAGTGATTGTCTGCGCTATTTGGGGAGCTTATGCCTTAAGTGGTTTATATGGCATCGCGATCGCGGCCATGGCGATGTTATCTATGACGGGGATTATTGTGGCGATTGATGCCTATGGGCCGATTACTGATAATGCTGGCGGGATTGCCGAAATGGCCAAATTACCAGAAGCGATCAGGGAGATTACTGATCCTCTGGATGCAGTAGGCAACACCACTAAAGCTGTGACCAAAGGTTACGCGATTGGGTCGGCCGGGTTAGCGGCTATAGTTTTATTTGCTGCTTATGCAGAAGAACTGCGCCATATTGCTGGAGAGACCTACGAATTTGTGCTGGGAGACCCGTTGGTATTAATCGGTTTGTTTATCGGTGGGTTGCTCCCCTATTTGTTCGCGGCTATTTCTATGGAAGCGGTTGGTAAAGCGGCGGGGGCGGTAGTCAAAGAAGTGCGTCGGCAATTTAAAGAAATTGCGGGCATTATGGAAGGACAGGCTAAGCCGGATTATGCTAAAGCAGTAGATTTAGTCACGCAAGCGGCGATTAGAGAGATGATCGTGCCGGCATTAATACCTGTAATCGTACCAATTATAGTTGGTGTCATTTTGGGGCCGATTGCTTTAGGCGGGATGTTGGTAGGTAGCATCGTCACCGGAATTTTTGTCGCTATTTCTATGACTACTGGCGGGGCGGCTTGGGATAACGCTAAAAAATACATCGAGTCAGGTAATCTCGGCGGTAAAGGGTCAGATAGCCACAAGGCAGCTGTCACCGGCGATACGGTCGGCGATCCCTACAAAGATACGGCTGGTCCAGCCATCAATCCCATGATCAAGGTGGTTAATATCGTGGCCTTGTTGATTATCGGGCTAATTGTTAAATAATGGCGGTGGGGCTACCAACTGAAGAAGTGGTAAACTTACAGGTCTCCGTAGAAGTAACCAACCAAGCTGGTATGGTAAAAATTACTTTGCCAGATGGCCAAACCACGACTTGGCCGGTGAATTTACCAAATTTATCTCCGGGTAAGTATTATTTGATTTTGTCTCATCAACCGCAACTACCTACCAAGGCTGAATTAGCCGAATTGGTGTTGCGGGAGATTCTTCAGTTAGAATAGAAGCATGTTGGCAAAACAGAGCTTAGGGCATTGGTTAGTCTGGGGGCTGGCAGGAGCAGTCGCCGGCGCAGTGATTTTTTATGTCTCACTAGATTTGGTTTATGCCAACAAAGTTTTGCCAGGAGTTTGGTTGGGCGATACTGAATTAAGCGGAGAGCCCTTAGACCAATTAACTGCGGTCACTCTCCCCTTGTTCAAGACGGCCCAACAAAATAGTTTAGTGTTCAAGTCTAATGATTGGACTAAAACCTACACCAACAAATCCTTAGGTATTAATTATTTTCCGGCAGAAACTATTACCGGGATTACTAACTTTGGCCGGGGGAAAAACATTCTGGTCAATTTCAGTCAGAGATTACAAGCAGCTATAGCGGGTAAGCAGTTGCCGGCCAGTTATCAAGATCAACTAAACAAATTAGACCAGGCGATTGCAAAAATTAGTAAGGAAGTTAACCAAGCGGGCGTGGACGGCGAAGTGGTTATCGTGGCAAAACAAGCGACCATCAAGCCGGCTGTTACCGGCATAATGTTGGATACTACTGAATTGAATCGGGTGATCAGGCAACAACTGGTGGCGATAGATTTTTCGCCGATCGATTTGCCGGTACAAACTACTTTACCTAAATTCACCAGCGAAATCGCCCAAGCTACGGCCGATCAAATTAACCAAAGCCTTGGTTTAGCTTATACATTAAAAACTCGTGCCGAAGAAATTGAGTTAACTACTGATCAATTATGGGTTTGGGTGGAGGTGGTTAAGCAGCCGGAAGCATTTTTGGTGCGGTTGCGTCCAGCTGACTTGCAACAATATTTGCAAACTTTGAAAGAGTCGATGGACCAACCTGTGGTGAACGCCAGTTTAACTATTAAGCAAGACCGGGTGACCGAGTTTGTGCCCGATCAATTAGGGGTTATTTTGGACATTGCCCCAGCTGCGGAATTAATCCAGCGTAATTTATTAACCGAGCAGCATCAAATCGATTTGCCGGCTCGCTATGTTGAGCCGAGAACTACTCTCGGGGAGACCAATGATCTCGGCATTAAAGAGTTGGTGGCCCGGGGAGAATCTAATTTCGCGGGTAGCCCCAAAAATCGTCGGCACAACATTAAAGTGGGTGCGAGCAAGTTTAATCATGTTTTAGTGAAGCCAGATGAAAAATTTTCTTTTAATCGATTATTAGGAGTCGTGGATGCCAGTACGGGGTATTTGCCTGAATTGGTCATCAAAGGCGATGCCACTACTCCGGAATTCGGGGGAGGTTTGTGCCAAGTTTCCACCACAGTTTTTAGAGCCGCTTTGCATGGCGGGTATCCCATTGTTGCTCGGCAAAACCATAGTTATCGCGTATCTTACTATGAACCCGCGGGGACAGATGCCACAGTTTACCAGCCGTACCCTGATTTCCAATTTAAGAACGATACGCCATATTACATCTTAATTCGCACTTATGTTGATGGCGACAATTTGTTTTTTGATTTTTACAGCAGCTCTACTGGCATTAAAGTTGAAATAGAAGGACCTCGGATCTATAATATTACCGAACCTCCTTCCCCAGTTTATATCGAGACCTCAACTTTACCGGCAGGCGTGCAGAAAAAGATCGATACTGCCCATAGAGGGGCAGACACGATCGCTTATCGGCATATTTTTGATGATACCGGCAAAGAAATTCGCAAAGATATTTTCAAAAGTCACTATATACCATGGCCGGCGAAGTATTTAGTGGGGGTAGTGGCAGCGCCAAAGGTAGAAACCAATTTGGGCAATGTGCCGCCAGAAGCTACCAGCCAAGAATCGAATCCTACTTCCCCACCCAATAACCCCACTTAAATGAATTATTGTCTAATTGGTAAAGATAATTTTCGAGTACACGAGCGCATCGAAGCTGTTATGGCAGAATTAAGGGCTCGATTTCCCCAATTACAACAAGTGCAATTAGCACCGACAGTAACTTTGACCGAATTGGCGGGCCAACTTGATGCCCAATCCTTGTGGGGGGAACAGCGCTTAGTCGTTGTAGAGGGATTATTGGCCAACAAAGATCAGGCGATCATAACTTTTGTCCAAGATTGGTTACAACAAAACAACCTGCTGACCCAGTTGATTTTAGTGGAAGAAACCGACCCTCCTAAGAAGCTGCTCCAGGCTTGGTCAAAAATGCCAACACTAAGCGTAGAACATTACTCTCCTTTGACCGCAGCAGAAACACGGCACTGGTTACAGCAAAAATTATTAAACTATCAACTTCACTTAGAAGCACCGGCTATCGCTTGGCTACTAGCTAATTTTGGCAATGATTTATGGCGCCTGTCTAATGAAATAGTGAAATTAAAGTGGTTGTTTGCCCAAAAAAATATTTCTTTGGCTTTAGTTAAGACAGTCATTGTCCCTGTGTTAGACGATAATATCTTTGCCACGATCGATGCTTTGGCGCAACGTAATTTAATTTTGGCGAATCGCTTGATTAATACACAGCTTTCGGCCGGCACGGTCGAATTAGAGCTAATGACGATGATCGCTTATCAATTTCGCAATATTGCTTTGGCCAAGGTCTTGTCAGCGCAAAAAATTGCTCCGAGCGATATAGCTAAGCGTACCGAACTACACCCTTTTGTGGTCAAAAAATCTCTCCAATTCACCCGTAATTTTAGCTGGGAGCAATTACAAAAAATTGTTGGATTAATTCAAAAAGTTGACCAGGCGATTAAGCGAGGTCAAACTCCCCCGAAGATCGGGTTAGATATTTTGATGGCGCAGATCATCAAAGCCTAATTACTCCGCGTTCTCATTAAACGAGACTTCAAGCGGGCGGCTTTGTTGCGATGGATAGCATGCGCCTTCACAGCTTTGTCCAAAGCTTTTTGGGCTAAACGGTTAACCTCTACTGCCGGATTTTGCCGAGCCGATTTGAGGGCTTTTTTCGCCACAGTCCGTTGCCTTAAATTGATGGCTCGTTTACGAGCATCACCACGCATTTTCTTCTTGGCCGAACGAGTTATAGGCATAGTTTTTAGCTTACTTTTGCTATTTTAGACTAAAAATCAGCAGCAGTAAATACTTTTTTGTATTAGGTTTGACATGCTCCCAGTAATCTAATATGATAACTTCTTAAAGCTAAGATTATTTATGGAATTAACCCCCAAACAACAAGCCTTAGAGTTAATTAATAAATCGAAACGGATTTTATTAGTCACTCATGAAAAACCAGATGGAGATGCTCTGGGCAGTATCACGAGCTTGTATCTGGTATTGAGTAAGTTAGGCAAGGTAGCCACGGCCGTCGTCTTAGACCAAGTCGGGCCGAATTATCGCTTTATTCCCAAAACCGAGGATTTTACCAAAGGATTAGCAGTCTTGCGGGATTTTGTGATTAGTGTGGATTGCTCGGCTGCTACGGCTGATAAGCTGGCCTATAATTTCCAAGACGGCAAACTTAATATTGTAATTACGCCAAAATCCGGCAATTTTCGGCCGCAAGATGTGTCTTTTGCGGAAGGCAGCTTCCAGTTCGATCTCGTTATTGTTTTAGATAGTGCTGATTGGGATCAGGTGGGCAGGCCATATGCCGATAATGCTAAATTATTCCAGACCGTCCCTGTAATTAATATTGATCATCATTCCAGTAATGATTATTTTGGCACGGTTAATTTGGTCGATTTGACAGCCGCTTCGACTACCGAGATTTTAGTCGGGGTGATTGAAGCTTTGGGTAACTCTTTGATCGACGAAGATGTGGCCACTTCCCTGCTGACCGGTATCATTAGTGACACCGGCAGCTTCCAGCATAGCAACACTACCCCGAAAGCTTTGACCGTCGCTGCCCAAATGGTGGGATTTGGCGCCAGACAGCAAGAGATTATTAGAAACCTATTCAAAACTAAAGCCTATACTACCTTAAAGTTATGGGGCAAGGTTTTGTCGCAATTACAATATGATGCCGCCCACCGGTTAAGCTGGACGTTGGTTCCTTTCAGCTTCTTTGCCGAGACCGGGGCTTCGGTAGATGAAACCAGCGGGCTCATCGACGAACTCATGACCAGCGTGCCGGGAGCGGATGTGGTGGTTTTGATTTCAGAAAAGGAGCCCAAAGTTTTATCTGGGAGCATCCGTACTAAAAAAGGCGTGGATGCAGCGGAAATTGCGGGTCTGTTCGGAGGTGGTGGCCATCCCGGAGCAGCTGGCTTTAAGTTAGTAGACCTTGGCATCGACCAAGCTGAAGGCATTATTGTAAACAAGATCAGGGAATATCAAGCCAAAAGTGGAGTCGGGACTGGCCTCGGCGAGTCACCAGAGCTAATAGCGCCAACGGCACCTCCTGTCTTGCCAGAACCGGTTAGTAGTAGCCCAACGCCGCCAGATGAACCTTCCGGAGAGCCGGCGGAGCCTAGCCCAGAAGCACCCCCCGCTTTAGAGGAAGAATCCGCCATGGGAGAGGAAAAACTTGCCAAAAATTACTAAAAGTGATATAATTAAACAGCTATGGTTTTAACGATTACTAAAAAGAAGAAAATCATTTCAAGCTACCAGGCACATAAGAAAGATACGGGTTCTTCGGAAGTGCAGATTGCTCTATTGACCGAAAAGGTTAAAGAGCTGACTAAGCACCTCAAGACCCACAAAAAAGATTTTCACTCGCGCCAGGGCTTGTTCAAGATTGTCGGCAATCGTCGGCGGTTGCTAAACTATTTAAAAAAAGCGCATCCGCGCAAATATTCGGCTTTAATTAAGCAATTAAAAATTAGGAAATAAGCTGGCAGGATTGTCATAGAGCTTAGAATTAAGTTAATTTGTTAAGTTAATCTAATTCTAAGTTTTATGCTCGTTCTCATGAGATTCTGACAGCCGTTCCTCTAGAATCAGGGTATTTCATGGAACAATTAACCACTAAAGTTGGCGCAGCTACGCTAACTCTCTCTACCGGCAAGTTAGCCAAATTAGCTTCCGGATCAGTCACTATACAATTAGGCGACACGGTGCTTTTGGCGACAGCTATCGTGGCCAACCAACCCAAAGCAACTGCCACTTACTTCCCCCTCTTGATCGATTTTGAAGAAAAGATGTATGCTTCCGGCAAGATCTCGGGCAGCCGATTTATTAAAAGAGAAGGTCGGGCCTCTGACAATGCTATTTTGACCGCCAGGTTGACTGATCGGCCACTACGTCCCCTCTTTCCCAAAGGATTTTATAATGATGTCCAAGTGGTCATCACAGTTTTGTCGGCCGATTTAATACATGACCCAGATACTTTATCGATTATCGGGGCATCGACGGCTCTGTTGATGGCAGGGGCGCCGTTTGCCGGTCCAGTCGGGGCAGTTAGAGTTGGGTTAATCAATGGCGAACTGGTGATTAACCCCTCTTACGAAGATTTAGAAAAATCCAGTCAATTGGATTTGGTCGTGGCAGGAACTAAAGATAAAGTTTTAATGATCGAGGCGGGAGCTAAGGAAGTCGATGAAGCGACTTTTGCTAAGGCCGTTAAATTTGCGCACGAAGCGATGCAGCCTACTATTAAGATCCAAGAGCAGCTGATTAAACAACTCAAAATTACCCCGAAAGAATATGTTCTAAGCACGCCATCAGCCGAACTCGTAGAGGCGGCTAAGCAGATCATGCAAATAAAACTAACTGATGCGATCTATAACATCGATAAAACTCAGCGCAACACGGCATTGAGCCTATTACAGCAAGAAGTCATCGAAAAGTTAGTCACCGACGAAGTATTAGAACGCACAGTTGTGGAAGTATTCGAAAAACTCTTATCCGAAGAGGTGCAAAAAAATATTTTAGAAGCTGAGCGGCGGCCAGATGGACGGAAGTTGAATGAAATTAGGCCTATTGATTGCGAAGTAGGCATCTTGCCTCGCACCCACGGCTCCGGTTTGTTTACTCGGGGAGAAACTCAATCCCTTACTGTTACCACTTTGGGTTCGGTGGCGGATGAACAATTGATCGACACTATGGATGCTAGCACTACTAAGCGCTATTTGCATCACTATAACTTCCCGCCTTATGCCACTAACGAAGTGCGGCCGATGCGGGGACCAGGTCGCCGAGAAATCGGCCACGGGGCTTTAGCGGAAAAAGCTTTGGAGCCCATGATCCCAGACAAGGACAGCTTCCCTTATACCATCAGAGTAGTATCAGAAATTTTAGGCAGCAACGGCAGTAGCTCGATGGCAGCGGTTTGTGGCAGCACCTTAAGTCTTATGGATGCCGGTGTCCCCATCAAAAAGCCGGTAGCTGGTATCGCTATGGGGGTGATTACCGGCCAAGGTAAATTCAAGATCCTGACCGATATTGCCGGGATTGAAGATTTTAATGGTGATATGGACTTTAAGGTCGCTGGTACTAAAGACGGGATCACAGCCGTGCAATTGGATATGAAAGCCACTGGGTTAGATTTGGATCTTTTGGAATCAGCTCTGAAGGAGGCTTACCCAGCTCGCCAAGAGATCTTGGAGAAAATTGCCAAATGCTTGCCAGCGCCTCGGGGTGAACTATCTATGTATGCGCCTCGGGTGGATTTGATCAAGATTAATCCGGATAAGATTCGCGATGTCATTGGCCCAGGCGGCAAGATGATCAACGGTATTATTGACCGGCATGGCGGTAAAAATGTCACCGAAATCAATATCGAAGAAGATGGCACGGTGTATGTGTCATCAACCAACGCCGAATTTGTTAAACAAGTGATCGCAGAGATTGGTAATCTGACCCGCGAGCCAGAAGTGGGAGCGCTCTATCAAGGTCGCGTCACTCGGATCATGGATTTTGGCGCCTTTGTCGAGATTTTCCCCGGTACCGAAGGCTTAGTGCATATTTCCCAACTCGATAATAGCCGAGTAGCCAAAGTAACTGATATAGTGAAAGAAGGAGATATTATTCCTGTGATCGTCACCGAGATTGATAGCCAAGGGAGAGTTAATCTTTCGCGCAAAGCAGCTTTGAACGGGGGTAATAATGCTTCTAAAGACTTACCTAAAAAACGGCATTAATTATGCGGTGTAATGATTGTCAGCGACACAATGGGTCAAACTATCAATATTGCATCCATTGTGGGGCAGTTTTAGCTAATTCTTTAGCCGATCAACCCGGCAAGGTGGTAGTGCCGCCTCAAACGATTGACGAATTAATTTCCGAGCGTGATCTGACCCGGGCTTATCGGCAGAAAAGCCGGTTGCACCCAGTTATCGTTGTCGGATTAGCTCTATTAATTGGAGTATCAGGGGTGTATTATTTGTTTTTCTACCGGGATATTTATCAGATTTTAGCAATTGATTATGGGACAAGCGGATTAGTTGATGGAAGATAGATCAATTGCCCTCCAGGCAATCACTACAGATATCAAACAGCACCAGTGTTCTCTCCGTCGCGGGTGTATTCAGGCGGTTCCCGGCGAGGGTAACCCTAATAGTCCGGTGGTTTTTATCGGCGAAGGTCCGGGTCGGGTCGAAGATGAAGAGGGTCGCCCTTTTGTGGGGCCCGCTGGCAAACTCCTCACGAATTTGTTAGAGAGTGTCGGTTGGCAAAGATCTGATGTCTATATCACTAATGTGGTCAAATGCCGTCCCCCCGAAAATCGCGATCCCCTGCCCGAAGAAGTCGAGGAACACAAAGAATTTTTACAAAGAGAATTGGATTTGATCCAGCCTAAATTAATAGTTCTCTTAGGCCGACATGCCTTACATTGGTTTTTGCCTGACGAAAAGATCTCTCAATGCAAAGGCAGAGCCAAGCGTAAAGGCGACCGAGTCTATTTTCCCATCTACCACCCAGCTGCCGCCTTGCATAATCCTAATTTAGCTTCCACCTTAAAAGAAGATTTTCTTAAAATCCCGGCAGTATTGCGAAAAATAGCCGAACTTCCGGTCGCACCCTCGCCGACTCCCCTTCGGGCCGAAGTTAAGTCAGCCTCTAAACAACAATTAAGTATTTTTTAAATTAAATTAATGATCAAAAAATCTAAGACAACCAAAAAACCTAAAGCGACTTTGTCCACTCTCAAGCACCATACCCTAAGATTTGTCCAGTTGGGCGGTTTGAATGGAGTGGGGATGAATATGATAGCTCTCGAATACGAGAACGATATCATCATCCTTGATTGTGGCATGATGTTCCCTGACGAAACCATGCTGGGAATCGATTATGTTATTCCCGATATTACTTATTTACGGCGCCATAAGAAAAAACTTCGCGGTATTGTGATTTCGCATGGACACGAAGACCATATTGGGGGGATCCCTCATCTGGTACCGGAATTGGGTATACCCGTATATGCGAGCCCTTTGGCCAGCGCCTTGATCGCGGTGCGCGCTAGCGAGTTTCCGGGAGGAAAACAAATCCAACTACGGACCTATCAAGAGAAAGACGAGCTCAAATTAGGCGTGTTTCGGGTTAGATTCTTCCGGGTGACTCATAGTATCCCGGATAGTTTTGGTATTATTGTAGAAACACCCTTGGGCGAAGTAATTTATACGGGTGATTTTAAGTTCGAATTATCCAACCACGTGCCAACGAAAGATGAATTCCATCAATTAACTAAATTAAATGGTCGAGTGCCTTTGGTGCTGCTGTCGGAAAGCACTAATGCCGAGATGCCGGGGCATACCGTTTCGGAAAAAGAGATCATTGCCACTTTTGATGCTATTTTTGCGGAAGCCAAAGGCCGCTTAATCATCTCTTCTTTTGCTTCTCGGATCGACCGGATGCAACATGCTCTCTCCGCTGCCCAAAAATATGGCCGCAAGGTGGCCGTCTCCGGTCGCAGCATGATCAAATATTTTGACGCAGCCTCCAAGTTAGGCTACCTTATCTATCCCAAAGATTTGATAGTGCAATTAAAATCCATCCATAAGCTACCGGATCATAAAATAGTGGTTTTGAGTACTGGCAGCCAAGGCCAGCAAGGCTCGTCTTTGGCGCGGATGGCATTTAAAGAACACGCCCAAGTCCAAATTAAACCGACGGATACGGTGGTGATCTCGGCTTCCCCTATTCCCGGCAACGAACGCTCGGTCTCGGCGATCGTGAACAATCTTTGCCGAGAAGGTGCGGAGGTAATTCGCAACCAACATATGCAAGTGCATGTCACGGGCCATGCTTTTCAAGAAGAGTTAAAGCTGATGCTGCAACTCACCCAGCCGAAATATTTTATTCCGGTGCACGGGGAATACTACATGCGCTCGGCGCATAAAAAATTAGCCAATCAAGTAGGCATTAAAGACGACCGGATATTTCTCTTGGAAAATGGTGATATCGTGGAATTCACCAAAACTTCTGCCCAAAAACTCAAAGAAACTGCTCCGGCGGGGGTAGTCATGGTCGATGGGCTGGGCGTCGGGGATGTGGGCGAAGTGGTATTGCGCGATCGGCAAGCTATGGCTAAAGAAGGTATGTTTGTGATCATTGCCACGATCGATGGTAAAACCGGCCAATTAGTGAGCAGTCCCGATATTATCTCGCGCGGGTTTGTTTACATGCGGGAGGAGGGCGAATTAATTAATCAGGCGCGGGCTAAGGTGAAACAGATTTTGAGCAAGCGCAAAGGCAATGTATCCAACGATTGGAGTAATGCTAAACAAAAACTCCGCGAAGAAATCGGTCAGTTCTTATTCGCGGAAACGCAACGCCGGCCCCTGATTCTCCCCGTTGTCATCGAAGTCTAATTGTAGGCTTGGTCAGTAGAAAGTCTAGCTAATTCCTCTTCCAAAGCTTCCATCGCCCCGGCGTTTTGTTGTTTGATCCAACCCTTCAACTGGTCTATCTTGGTGTTGAATGTCTGCCAAACTATCCCCGGGTTGGTTCCCTTCTTTAGTTCTGCCAAAGCCTGCGCAACCGCTTGGCGGTGTTGCAAGAGAAGTTGAGTTTTTAAAGATACAGCCAAAACCTTTTGCCCATTTTGGTTAATGTCTCCGAGCAAAGCGTCTGCTTGTTGATCTAATTCCATGTAAGTATTTGTAGTCATTGGCTTTGGTTGTAAAACCCCTTATTTATATGGTTAGAACAGTATCATGCTTAACACGGTTTCCATATCATCGTGTTTTTTTTGGTCACTTATTTTCGGGATTATAGCTGATATTTGAGATCGCAACGAATCATCCGAAACTTTCTTGAGCCGATTAATAAGTTGCAGCACTAACACGACATAAGCGTCGTCCTTTTGTTCGGTTGATTTTATTCTATCAATTCCAGCCAATGCTTCTTGAATATTAGGAGCAAACTGTTGGACTTCTTTCTCTGGTTTAGGGCTTGTTCCCGAAAATGGTTTTTGTTGCCACTCTTCTTGCTCATAAACCATATCTTCATAATTTATTTCCCCTAATCTTTCATTGGGTTGGTGTTTGTCGAATAATTCTACTACCGCCACTCCCGTCTTGCTCCTATTGATAGAGGAAATTTTAGCGTCTACAAACCGACCATCGCCTAATTTAACCTTGACCGCATCACCTTCATGGTAAAGTAAGTTTTTCTTTTCTTCGGCCCAAGCTTCGGCTGCAATTTTTTCATCAGCTTCATTGGTTTGCTTAATCTTTTCCATTTCTTCCCCCTTAGTCGATGCGTACTCTTCCCGACTTTTTGCCCAATCATGGTCTTGGAGTTCGAATGGTCTCGCTGCTTGTTCGGCGTTGTATGACTCTTCGGCGGCTAACTCTTCGTCAGCTTCCTTCTGTTTGGTGCGTTCAGCCTCTTTGGCAGTTTCGTCTTTGGTGTAAGTTTGTTCCCATTCCTGGTTGATTGTTTTCTGGGTTTGCTCTAACCTCTTTCTACCCTCGTACCGAGCGGCAGCATTCTCTTTTTCTGCCTGCATAGATTTTTCTCCCGGAGTCATTTCGGGCTTGGTTTCACCTGCTTCTTTCTCATTCTCGCCAGAAGCGGCCCGTGCCGTATCAGCTAATAGTTGTTCCGCTTCTTTTTTAGGCATGCCTTTATCAAGCAATTCTTGTAGCTTTGATTTGGAAATCTCTACCTGTTCAGGCACTATTTTTAGTTGCTCTTCTTCCTCATCTTCGGTGGTAGGAGAGATGTCGATGTTTTTAAGTTCCTCGAATGCTAAATCTTCCCGTTCTTTTAATTGATACCATTGGTTGGATAGTTCTTCTTTGCGTTTCTCGAGCGCTATGACCTTTGCTTTGACATCTTTAGGCAGATAATCTAGTGAAAACAAATTCATACTATAAGAGGAATACTTGTCTCCGAGTAAGGTTTTGATCTCTTTCTCGACAGCTTTTGATTTATCCTCGTTATTTTTAAGGTTGGCTTGAATCTCGTTTATTTTATTTGTGATAGATTCTTTGGCTGTTTCAGTAATAGTAGGGGTATCATCGAAAGTGCCTTCAGGTACTTTTGTGGGAGCAGTAGTAGTTTCGGTAGCGGGAGCAGGAGCAGCAACAGGAGCGGCAGGCGGAGGAGTTTCCTCCCCACCTGTTAGTTCATCGATTTCTTCTGGTATATCGATCTCGGCAGCAGCTCGTTCAAAGGCCGATTGCCGCGCTTTCTCGTAGGCACTAATATAATCAAGACTATCATTAGCCATAATAATCTGAGCATGTGTCCCCAAGCTGCGCAATTGCGCCGAGTCTACCTTGCTAATATCAAATGCATGCCCGCCAGTATCCAAGCCCTGTAATTGTTTTTTGATAGTAAAGCGGGTACTTTGTTTGCGCAAAGATAAAATAGCATCACTAAAAGCTTGTCGGGTCATCGCTTTTTCCCAACCCAAAGTTTCTTCGGCCATTTCGGCAGAGAATATAGCGCTTTCGAGCGCAGTTCTTTGTCTCGATAAATTCCCCTCAGCAATTAATAATTTTCTGTGCAAACTGTCTTTTTCTCTGTCTGATAAATCAGCCGAAGTAATGGCTTGCCCTAAGTCGTGCGCTCGATTTTCTAATTGGTCTACAGTTCGCAGGCAATCATCTCTTTCGAACCGCGACTTCTCCAGTTCCCGATCAATTTGTGCCAGCTTGTCTTGGAGCATAGTCTCCATAGCCGCTTTTTCAGCTTCAATTTTTTGTAGTTCCTTTTCGGTGATCTGCTTATCGCGCTCGCGTATCCAAGCGAAATAAGACAATGGTTTGCGGTCGATAGCGTATTTGTTGACCTCTACTCTGCCCAAACTCTCCGCTTCCATTTGCCGAGCCCTAGCCCTACTCGTGGCTTCTTCGGCGGCATCCCGCGCATTTTCTTGGTCCATAAACTCACGGGCATTGAATCCCGGGATGGTGTCGGGTTGGCGATCCGAGTTTTCGGGTTGGTCTGTTCCCCCGTCTATTTCCCTGGAGAGGTCTCTTTCTGTAGCCATGGGATAAAAGTTAACAAATATTTACTAATATTTTATTATATCACGAGTATAAAATTTTGTCAATCTGGGAGCGGACTTTTCTTATATTACCCATGTTAAATCTCCTATGGTATAATTAACCTGTTATTCGGCTGATTTTTTGTATGGCCAAATCTAAAAAAAGAAAAAAACCTTATCGGTATCGGTCCTATCAGACGTCAAAATGGGCGGAGGGCTTAAATTTAGACATTGAACTGGAACCGCATATTATGCGAGAGATCGTGGCGGTATTGTTGATGGGGATAGGCTTATTCACGCTCCTCGCGATCGCGGGAGCAGCTGGCAATATCGGAGTAGTCTTCTTTGCTGCGCTGCGTTTGGGGTTGGGCTGGACCAGCTTTATTTTGCCGATAGTTTTAGTGGGTGCCGGCGTAGCTTTGTTTTATCCGGTGAAATATAAATTTACTACTACCAATACCGTTGGGTTGATTTTAATGGTCATAGCATTATCGGCCATTAGTCATCTGTTTGTCTCTCC
>DQGN01000022.1:0-5726 GCA_003524745.1 Patescibacteria group bacterium | reverse complement strand
CATACTTCTAATAAGCCTAATGGTCGTTTCCAAAGCGAAGAAGAAGCAGAAGAAGAGGCTAAGCCAGAGTCTCCCGATAAATTGGAAGTGCAAAAAGGGTTTGTCAGAAAGAAAGTTACCGCCGATCAACCGCCGGAATTCATGCCCTTGATTACTCCGTCGGGTGATTTTACTCCCCCGCCGATCGATTTATTAAGTGATGTGGTAACTAAGGTAGATAGCGGTAATATTCGCCAAAATGTTAGTGTTATCCATGAAACTTTAGAGGATTTTGGCATTCAAGTTGAGATGTCCGAAGTTAATGTGGGTCCGGCGGTGACCCAATATACCTTGAAGCCGGCGGCGGGAGTTAAATTATCCCGCATCAATAATTTATCGAATGATTTATCCTTGGCTTTGGCTGCCCACCCCATCAGAATTGAAGCCCCTATCCCCGGTCGGTCGTTAGTCGGGGTAGAAGTGCCCAATCGTAAATCATCAATTGTGCGTTTGCGCGAGCTGATCGAGTCCGAAGCCTTTCGAGGAGTGCGCTCTAATTTGCGCATGCCTTTAGGCCGGGATGTGGCCGGAGCACCGGTAGTCTCCGATTTAGTGCGGATGCCCCACTTGCTCATCGCGGGAGCGACGGGTATGGGAAAAAGCGTTTATCTCAACGGTTTATTAATTAGTTTGATTTATCAAAATTCACCAGCGGATTTGCGCTTGATGCTGGTGGATCCGAAACGGGTTGAGTTTACTGCCTACAACGAATTACCCCACCTTCTGGCGCCAGTCATCGTCGATCCCTATAAAACCATTGGTGCCTTAAAATGGTTAGTTTTGGAGATGGAGCGGCGCTACAAAGTATTCGCCGATCACAAAGTACGGTTTATCGAAGCCTTTAATCGTGAGAATCCGGATTCCAAAATGCCTTACATCGTATTACTGATCGATGAGTTAGCTGATTTGATGGCGGTATCGGCGCGCGAAGTCGAAGCCTATATTTGCCGCTTGGCCCAAATGTCGCGGGCCGTGGGCATTCACTTGGTTTTAGCCACGCAACGACCATCAGTCGATGTTATTACGGGATTGATTAAAGCCAATTTCCCGTCGCGGATGGCCTTTGCTGTCACTTCGGGGACAGATTCCCGAACTATTTTGGATACCGTTGGCGCCGACAAGTTGCTGGGCAATGGGGATATGCTCTTTCAACCATCTGATGCATCTAAGCCGCGTCGTATTCAGGGTGTCTATGTGGGCGATAAGGAAATCAAAGCCGTCACCGATTTTATTAAACAACAAGGCAGCCCGGTTTATGTGCACGAATTAATCGCCGAAACCAAAGAATCTAAACAATCCGAGATCGAATCTGAAGGCGATCCCCTCTTAAACGAGGCAGTAGAGTTAGTAGTTCGCACCGGCAAAGCCTCGGCCTCGTATTTGCAACGCAGATTTCGGGTGGGCTATGCTCGAGCAGCTCGCCTCTTGGATTTATTGGAGATGAAGGGCGTAGTGGGGCCGGGAGAGGGCGCCAAACCGAGAGAGATTTTGATGTCGCGCACCGAATTAGTNNTATGGCAGCAGAATTTTCTTTTGATATCGTTTCAGAAATTAACCAACAAGAGTTGGCGAATGCTTTAGATCAGGCTCGCCGAGAAATCGCCACTCGGTATGATTTTAAGGATCTGACGATTGAAATCAAGTTAGAGAAAGATCAGTTGATTGTGTCAGCTCCCAGCGACTTTAAGCTAACAGCTGTGGTTGATATCATTAAATCCAAATTAATCCGCCGAGAAGTAGATCTAAGAATTTTAGGCGAGATAAAAACGGAACCGGCCAGCGGGGGCAGCGTGAGGGCGACGATTCCTTTGGTGCAGGGCATTTCGCAAGATATTGCCAAAACCATCAACAAACTTATTCGTGATACTCTGCCTAAAATCAAATCGGTGATTCAGGGTGACACCCTGCGCGTGAGTTCTAAAAACAAAGACGAGTTGCAAACGGTAATGAACCTATTACGCCAAGCGGAAACGGTGAAAATCCCCCTTCAATTTATTAATTATCGGTAATTTATTTATTTTAACTTTCAATAACTATGCCTAACACTAAAACCGTGGTTAAAACTCCCGATGCTTTGACCGATACTCTTAATCAAATTGAGAAAAAATATGGCAAAGGCACGGTCATGCGCCTGGGCGATGCCAAACAAGTGGAAGTGGAGGTTATTCCGACAGGATCATTAACTTTAGATTTAGCTTTAGGGGCCGGAGGGATTCCTAAGGGGCGGGTAATCGAAATATTCGGGCCGGAATCTTCCGGTAAAACCACCCTGGCTTTACATATGGTGGCCGAAGCGCAAAAACGGGGCGAAACCGCCGCTTTTGTGGATGCCGAACATGCGTTGGATCCGGAATACGCGCGGCGCATCGGTGTAGATACGAAAAATTTACTTATTTCCCAGCCGGATACGGGCGAACAAGCTTTAGATGTGGTAGAAGCACTAATCCGGTCTAATTCGGTCGGGATTATCGTGATTGATTCAGTCGCTGCACTGGTCCCCAGAGCCGAAATTGAAGGCGATATGGGAGATTCGCATATGGGTTTGCAGGCCCGTTTGATGAGTCAGGCTTTGCGCAAAATTACCGCGGTAGTCAGCCGGTCGCGCACTTCGGTAGTCTTTATTAATCAATTACGGATGAAGATCGGGATTATGTTTGGTAATCCCGAAACCACTACAGGGGGGAATGCCCTCAAATATTATTCTTCGGTCCGGTTGGATATTCGGCGGATCGAATCAATTAAGGTGGGCGAGGTCGCGGTGGGCAATCGGGTGCGCGTCAAAGTGGTTAAAAACAAAATCGCTCCTCCCTTCCGTCAAGCCGAGTTCGATTTGATGTTCGCTGGAGGCGTTTCCCGCGAAGGCGAATTGCTGGATTTGGCGGTTAGTAAAAATATTATCGCCAAAGCAGGGGCATGGTACGAATTTGAAGGCAATAAAATCGGTCAAGGCAAAGAAGCGGTCAAAGAATTCTTAAAAGCCGATAAAAAAACTGCCGACAAGCTCGAAAAGATGATTCGCGCCGCCATCTAATCAGCATTATTTAGGCGATAGTGACGGGGGTGCCGTTAGTCGCCCAATCATAGAGGACTTTGGAGGCCGCGATGCCTAGCCGCACGCATCCATGCGACATCGGTTTGCCTAAGTGAGCGTAATCTTCGTAAAGTTTGCCGTTGGTGTATAACCGGCCGTCTTTAACTTCGCCTTCGATTCTGTTGCCGGGGCGAACTTTCCAGTAAGGCAATGCGTGCAGGCCATAACCGGTAAAGCCGTACTTACCTCGTTTTAGCGCCATCCAGTTGTCCATCCAGAGTCGGTAAGGGCTGGAATAAGCAGTATCGATGTGATTAAGAATAGTATAACTGCCTTTCGGCGTTGCGTAACCCGCTTTCCCGCTGGATATGGGCGTGTCCAATAAGACTACGCCATTTTCGACGACCCACAAGCGCTGGGTATCCAGCCAGATTTTAATTTCTTTATTGTAGGCGAGTGTCTGTTGTTCTAAAATATCCCCTACTGTTATCAGCCACTTCAAATCTTCGCCGGCAACAATTTTATCACCAATATAGACATGAAAGTCTTCTTGGTAGATAGCCGGTCGCAAAGGAGCCTGGAGGGGAATATAAAAAGTAAAGGTATCGTTAGGGCGCACCTCGGTTTTAGTATTGGTGGGGTGAACCGATACTTGCGTGTTGGCTGCTGCCCAAATCGAGGTAGCAAACGAGCTGGCTCTACCATCGATGCCAGTAAAATACACGCTATGCAGGCTTAAATTTGGTATGGACCAAGCCAGAGCGCCGGTATTGCGCACGGTTGCCACCAATAACCCGGGTTGTTCTGGGAGTAGTTTGACGGCTGCGCTTTGCTCGATAATATCATAAGCATACGGCAAAACCATCTCGTCGGCATGAGTAGCTTTAGCAAAAAAAATGAATCCGCCGGTAATCAGGCTAAAGGAGATCAGCGCTATTCCTAATATTTGTAATATTTTCATGTTTATTTTCGCTATTGGCTTAATTTATCATTATATCAAAAAATCAGCTTCCAGTCAATAAAATTATTGACAGATAGGGGTGAATCTGGTAATATTTGGTTAATCTGTACCTTTATTACACAAAAACAAGGAAGAGGTGACGATGTGAGCAATATCAAACCAATGATTACCAAGCAAAGGTATGAATGCCGTTGCCGATGTCCTCAATGTCTGTGTGCTGATGACTGTGGGCATGGCCATTGCGAGGATCGTAAAAAAGGTTGTCACGTCGGTGAACTAGTGTCTGTTCCGTCTCCATCTGAGCCGGGGCGAAAATCTCGCCGTCCGGTGGCGCCTCCGAAGAACAGGCGTCGTCGACACGGACACAGCTGTCAGGTCGTGCCATTCCCTGATACTGATGCGGCAGCAGTAGCAGACTTGGGACCAGTTAGCCCTGAAGCAGAGTATAAAGTATCGGTGCTCTGCCTTGATCCTGCTGACCAGAGAGAAATGAATGATCTCGTTTCTCTAACTGCTCGTGTCGATGCAGTTAGTGCCATGCAGGCAGCAGAATTTGCCCTGAATAAGTTAGGTATTCTTTGGCAGGGCAGCGATGGTACCCGCAGCAGTAAAGGCATTGGCCCCTTCGGGTATCTGGTGTGCGATCGTGAGACTAACATCTGGTGGTTAGTCTGGGCGCACGACGAAGCCTCTGCCAAAAGTTTGGCAGAGATACCGGACCACCGAGCTCGATATTGTACATTAGTTACGGTCGAAAAAATCCCCTGCGCGATGTAGGGGTTTTTCATTGGATTATTTTTTTAGAACAATAGCGAAATGGTGTTGGGCAAATCGGTAAATTTGATCGTGATAATACTGATCACAAATACCACGATCAACAAAATTAACACCCAAAACAACCAATGCACTCCCTCATCCAGCTCGTCTGGCAAGAGAATGATGTAATTATTATTTTTTTTCGGGAGCAAAGACTTTAATTTAGTCACTCCCGCCGATTTTTTAGTAGTTTTTTTCTCGACCATGTTTTTTCTGAGGGGGTAATATCATTATAACAAACTCGCCTTTCATGGGTTTGTCTTCTAACCGGTTAAGTAAGTCGTGAGTTTGTCCAGAAATCACTTCTTCGAACTTTTTAGTAAGTTCGCGAAATAGTATAATCGCCCGATCCCCTAAAAACTTGTCGATATCTCGCAAAGTTTTTATCACGCGTTGAGGTGATTCGTATATTAGTATAGGCAAATCCCAGTTTGTTATTTTTTTGAACAAAGTTTCGCGCCCTTTCTTTTTAGGTAGAAACCCGAGAAAGATGAAACTATCAGCAGGGACCCCAGCAATGCTTAAAGCAGCGGTCAGGGCGGATGGGCCCGGTACTGCCACAATTTCAATCCCGGCTATTCTGGCGGCTTGTACCAACATGCCAGCGGGGTCTTGGATGCCGGGAGTGCCAGCGTCGGTAATGAGAGCGACATTCTTCCCAGAAATTAATTGTTCAACCAAGTAACCAATCCTGTTTTGTTGGCTATGCTGATGATACGACACCAGCGGAGTCTTGATTTTATAATGATCCAGCAGTTTTTGGCTGGTGCGAGTATCTTCGGCAGCAATTAAATCAACTTCACGCAAAATATTCACAGCGCGCAGGGTAATATCGCTAAGATTCCCGATCGGGGTAGCTACGACATAAAGTTTTCCCAT